>CAZEVD010000016.1:0-33860 GCA_964515475.1 uncultured Eubacteriales bacterium | reverse complement strand
CATTTAAACATAAATTTGCGAAGAAGCCGGAAGTTATTGATGGTAATATGGAGGCACTTCGTCGTTCTTTGAATGAAGTTAAAGGATTATAAATTCGAATGAAAAGCAATGTCTTCCGAAATATTTCAAATAGCTTGGTACTCAACGTACCCAAAATTCGAATGAAAATCAGCATCTTGTGAAATATTTTAAATCAGTTCCGTACTCAACGTACAATAGTACGCCTACGTGCGTTACCTGATTTAAAAATTCCACAATATACTAATTTTGATTCGAATTGATATTAGAAAATAGATAATAGAAAAATTAAGTTTTTATAAATTTAATTTATGTTAGGAGGTAATTTTAGTGACAAATATTAATGCCAAATCAACATGGCAAGAGATTACTCCAGGTGGTACTATTTATAATGCTGCTAACTCAGAAGAGTTTCACACAGGTGATTGGAGATCAAGAAAACCTTGCTTTATAGCAGATAAATGTAAACAATGTGGACTATGTGTTCCGACTTGTCCAGATAGTGCGATTCCAGTAGATGAAGCTGGTAACCGTGGTGATTTTAATTATGATTATTGCAAAGGATGTGGCGTTTGCGCTAAAGCATGTCCATTCGGCGCGATTACAATGGAATAGGAGGAAATGTAAATGAGTATTAGAGAACGTTTAAGTGGAAATGAAGCTGTTGCTAATGCAATGCGTCAAATTAATCCAGATGTTGTTGCTGCATTCCCAATTACTCCTTCAACAGAGATTCCACAATATTTTTCAACTTTCGTAAATAATGGACAAGTTACTACTGAATTTGTTCCAGTTGAAAGTGAACACAGTGCTATGAGTGCTTGTATAGGTGCTGCTGCTGCAGGTGCAAGAGTTATGACTGCTACATCTGCTAACGGATTGTCTTTAATGTGGGAGATGCTTTATATTGCATCAAGCTTAAGACTTCCAATGGTTATGTCTTGCGTTAACAGAGCTGTATCAGGACCTTTAAATATCCATAACGATCATTCAGATTCTATGGGTGCTAGAGATTCTGGTTGGATTCAATTATATGGTGAAACAAACCAAGAAGCTTATGATAATGCTATCATGGCTTGTAAAATTGCTGAAAAAACAGGTCTTCCTGTTATGAACTGTTATGATGGATTTATCACATCTCACTCAATTGAAAATATTGAACTTGAAGAAGATGATAAAGTTAAAGCTTTCGTAGGTGAATATAAACCAGAACATTATCTATTAAATAAAGCTGAACCAATTGCTGTAGGACCTTTAGATTTACAAGCGTACTTGTTCGAACATAAATTCCAACAAGCTCAAGCTATGAGAGATGCTAAAGCTATTATCGAAGAAGTTTCTAAAGAGTATTCAGCATTAACTGGTAGACAATATGGTCTTATCGAAGAATACAAAATGGAAGATGCAGAAATGGCTATTGTTGTATTAAACTCAACAGCTGGTACTGCAAAATATACTGTAGATAGATTAAGAGAACAAGGAATCAAAGCTGGTTTAATCAAACCTAGAGTATTTAGACCATTCCCTTATGCTGAAATTGCTGAAGCTTTAAAGAATGTTAAAGCAGTTGCTATTTTAGATAAATGCGACAGTACAAATGGTGCTGGTGGACCACTTTACACAGAAGTTACTTCTGCTCTTTATGGTGCAGGAATTACATCTGTAAAAGCTGTAAACTATGTTTATGGTATCGGTGGTAGAGATGTTAAAACTGATGATATCGAAAGAGTGTATAGCGATTTACAATTAGATATTGCTAATGGAATTCAAGGTACACCTTATAGATATTTAGGATTAAAAGGTTAAGAAAGGAGAAATTTAAAGATGGCATACAATTTAAAAGAAGCTATTAAAAAACCAAATAGAATGGCTGCTGGACACAGAATGTGTGCAGGATGCGGAGCTCCAGTTGCTGTAAATGCAATCCTTCGTGGATTAAGAGAAGGAGATCATGCTGTAATAGGTGCTGCAACAGGATGTCTTGAAGTTTCAACTTTCATTTATCCTTACACAGCTTGGAGAGATTCATTCATTCATACAGCTTTCGAATGTGCTGGTGCTACAGTTGCTGGTGCAGAAGCTGCTTACAAAGCAATGAAGAGAAATGGAAAACTTCCAGCAGATGAACATACAAAATTCATCGCTTTCGGTGGTGATGGTGGTACTTATGATATAGGTCTTCAATCATTATCTGGAGCTATGGAAAGAGGACATGATATGGTTTATGTTTGCTATGATAATGGTGCATACATGAACACTGGTATTCAACGTTCTTCAGCAACTCCAAGATTTGCTGATACAACAACTTCTCCAGCAGGAAAAGTTATTCCTGGCAAACAACAAAAAAGAAAAGATTTAACAGAAGTTATGGCTGGACATCATTTACCATACATTGCTCAAACAGCTTGTATTGGTAACTTCAGCGATATTACAACTAAAGCTGAAAAAGCTATTTATACAGAAGGAGCATGTTTTATGAACGTGCTTGCGCCATGTCCAAGAGGATGGGTGTACAATCCAGAAGATTTAATGCAAATCAACAAACTTGCTGTTGAAACATGTTACTGGCCACTATATGAAATTATAGATGGTAGATATGTAGTTAACTACAAACCAGCTAATAAACAACCTGTATCAGAATGGTTAAAACTTCAAAAAAGATTTAAACATTTATTTAATCCAGGTAACGAATGGATGATTGAAGAAATTCAAAAAGAAGTTGACGCTAAATGGGAAAGACTTCTTGAACTTGAAAGATTAACAAATCCACAATAATAAATTAAACTCCCTCGTTTTCGAGGGAGTTTTTTGTCCCACTTGGGGACGGAGATTTGTCCCAAATGGGGACGGACCTAATTTGGGACAGATTGAATAATTAGATATGATTTTGCAAATACTTCTAACAAGACTAAAGTTTGTTAGGAGTATTTTTTTATGGAGAATTTTGCTAAGAGATTAGCGATTGATTATGCGGTTTCTTTTAATGGTTCAAGCAAGAGGACATTTCCAGATAGGCTATTAGAAAAAGATTTTGATATTATTAAACGTGCATATGAATTGTTGTCAGAAAGTGTAGAAAAGAATGTACCTATTTCTCCTAGCGGAGAGTGGTTGTTAGATAATTTTTATATTATTGAAGAACAAGTAAATGCGATAAGAATATCGATTGATATAAAAAAATATGTTGAGTTGCCTTCAATATATGGTTTGGCGAGAATTTATTTACTTGCAAATGAATTAGTTAAATTTAGTGATGGTGCTATTTCGAGAGAAAATATTGAAAGTTTTTTCGAAGCGTATCAAACTAAAAAGATATTGTCTCAAAGTGAAATATATGAAATTCCATTGATGCTTCAAATTGCGCTTGTTGAGCATATAAAAAATGTTTCTAAAAAAATAATCGAAGAACAACTTCAAAAATTTAAAGTTGAAAGTTTGGTTGAAAGAATAATCGAAAACAAAGATATTTCTATGCAAAAATTTAAAAAATATAGAGGGATTAATTTATATAATCAAGCTGGTGTATATGTTGAATATTTGATTTATTTGCTTAGGAAAATGGGGAAAGAAGGAACTTCATATTTAGAAATTCTCGAAGAAGAAATTGCTAAGAAAGGTACTTCGTCTTATGAAATAATAAAGACAGAACATTATGACATGGCTATAAGAAGAGTATCTATAAGTAATGCAATACTAAGTATGAAATTAATTCAAAGATTAGATTTTAAGAATGTTTTTTCAAGGATTAATTATGTGGAAAAGATTCTTTTAGCAAATAAATCATATGTGAAATTAGATGAAGATACGAAAGAATTATATAGAAATAGGATTAAGAAAATTTCAGAAAAAGCGAAAGTTTCAGAAATATATGTGGTTGAAAAATTAGAAGAGATATCTAAAGAAAATGCGTATGATATAAGTGAATTTTTATTTGGCGTTTTAGAAGATGTTTTTTTAGAAAGGCTGGGAATAAAAAAGAAGAAAATAAGATTAACAAGTCAAATAAAATTGCTACTTTATTTGGTTGCAATTTATGTGCCAACGTTAATTTTATCTATAAGTATTAGCGTAAAAGCTTGGTGGATTTTATTTATTCCGGTTTCTGAAATTTTTGTTCAGGTGGTAAATAGGTCGATTTCAAGATATATAAGGCCACGAAGATTATTGAAAAATGAAATAATTAACGAGGATATAAAGACTTTTGTTATTGTACCAACATTGCTTAATGACGCGAATAGAACAAAGAGAATGTTTAAAAATATTGAAAGATATTATTTAAATAATAAAGATGCAAATTTGTATTTTTGTTTGCTTGGCGATGCTTCAGAAGAAAAAGAACAGGAAGTAAAACATGATAAAGAAGTTATAGATGCAGGTCTTCAAATGACAGAAGAATTAAATAAAAAATACAATACGAATATATTTAATTTTATTTATAGGAGCAGAAGGTTTTGTGAAACACAAAATAATTATTTAGGATATGAACGAAAAAGAGGAATGATTGAAGAATTTAATGAATTTTTAATTACAGGAAATCAAGGTACTTTTAAAGTTAATACGATTAAAGAAATTCCTAAGATTAAATATGTTATAACTTTAGATGCTGACACAGAGTTAATAATGGATTCGGCTAAAAAATTAATTGGCGCAATGGAACATCCTTTTAATAAACCGATTGTAGAAAATGGAATTGTTGTAAAAGGGTATGGATTAATTCAACCTAAAGTTGAAATTTCTTTAGAAGCTTCAAATAATACTTGCTTTTCGAGATTATTTGCAGGTAATGGTGGATTTGATATATATTCAACGGCTGAATCAAATGTTTATCAAGATGTATTTGGTGAAGCAATTTTTACCGGAAAAGGAATATATAATTTAAAGGTTTTTCACGAATTATTAAAAAATGAAATTCCTAAAAATTTGGTGCTAAGTCATGATTTGCTAGAAGGAAGTTATGTACGCGTAGGCCTTGCTACGGATATAAAAGTTTTTGACGGTTTTCCAGCAAAAATTAATTCTTATTTTTTACGCTTGCATCGTTGGATCCGCGGAGATTGGCAAATTATATCTTGGTTAAAAAGTAAAAAAATAAATTCGGTATCAAAATATAAAATATTAGACAATTTAAGAAGAAGTACATTAGATATATTTTTACTTATTTTATTTTTTTGCGGTTACTTTTATTTGCCATTACTAATAATTTTCTTGGATGTATTTTTAGGGATAAAGAAGAAGGTTTTTGAAACAAGAGAAGAACTTAGAGATTCTTTCTTAAGAGGTTTAATTAATCTTATAACTTTGCCATATAAAGCTGTTTTGGAAACACGAGCTATTTTTATAACTTTATATAGATTAATAATTTCTAAAAAGAATTTATTAGAATGGACTACTGCAGATGATGCGGAAAGATTGCTTTCTAATGATTTAAAAAGTTATATAAAAGAAATGATAATATGTCCTGTGATTGGTTTGGCTTTAATTTTAACTACACTTTTATATAATCCACTTAATTTAGCTGAAGTAACACTTTTATTTATACTTTGGTATTCGTCACCTTTCGTATGTCACTTAGTAAGTTCTCAAACTAAAGTTAAAAGTAGAGAGTCTATAAATGAAAAAGAAGAAATGTTTTTAAAAGATGTAGCAAGAAGAACGTGGAAATTTTTTGATATAAATATAAATGAAAATAATAATTATTTAATGCCAGATAATTACGATGAATTTAGAAAGAAAAAACTTGCTGAATATACATCTTCTACTAATATTGGTTTAAGTTTAATAGCGGTAATATCTGCATATGATTTGAGATTTATAACGATAACTGAATGTATAAAAAGGTTAAATGAAATTTGTACTACTTTAAGAAAACTAAAATTATGGAATGGTCATCTTTATAATTGGTATGACATAAAAACGTTAGAACCAATAAAGCCGGAGTTTATATCTACAGTAGATAGCGGAAATTTTGTTGCATATTTATTCGTTGTAGTTGGATTTGCGAAAAGTGCTTTAGAAGAAGATTTGCCAGAAGAACAAAAAAGAGTGTTGATTGATATAAAAAGTTTTGCTGAGCAAACAATAAGCCAAACAGATTTTTCAAAATTGTTTAATTGTGAAAACAATCTCTTTTCTATAGGGGTTAATGTTAATGAAAATAAACTAATAGATTCGTATTATGACTTACTAGCTTCAGAAGCAAGAATGGCTAGCTTTGTTGCTGTTGCTAAAAAAGATGTTTCGTATAAACATTGGTTTTATTTAGGAAGGACGATGGCAGGATTAAATAATAGGATGGGGCTTGCATCGTGGAGTGGTACGATGTTTGAATATTTTATGCCAGATTTAGTGATGCCGAAATTTAAAAATTCTTTGATTGATAAGACTTATGAATTTTGTTTGTATTGTCAAAAAGAATATGCGAAGAAATATAAAATACCTTGGGGAATGTCTGAGGCGGCATATAATTTAAAAGATCTAAATTATAACTATCAATATAAAGCTTTAGGAGTACCGTGGTTAGGATTAAAAAGAGGCATTGATGAAGATATTGTTATTGCTCCATATGCAACGGCACTTACTTTGTGTACAAATAAAAAGGATGCAGTAGAAAATTTAAAAAAAATAAAAAGTATTAATGCGTATGATGAATATGGTTTTTTTGAGTCGATAGATTATACACCAAGTAGAACTGGAAAAGAAAAATATCAAATAGTAAAAACATATATGGCTCATCATCAAGGACTTATATTAGGTTCGATTAATAATGTTTTAAATAAGGATGTCTTGAAAAAATATTTTTTGAGTAATGAACAGATAGAAGCGACGCAAATTATTTTGCAAGAAAAATTTCCTAAATATAATAAATTTATAACAAAAGATAAAAAGAAAGTTAAAGAATTAAAATATGTTGATTACGAAGATGCAAGAGAAATCGTAATTAATAATCCTAATAGAAATGCAAATGTTTTAAATAATGAAAAATGTATGATGGTTATAAACGATTTTGGTGAAGGATTTTTTAAGTTTGAAGATATCTATATTTCGAGATATAGAGAAGATTATAAAATTTCAGATATTGTGTATGTTAAGAATCAAAATACGGGAAATTTTTGGTCTACAACATTATTTCCTATGATTAAAAAACCAGATGTGTATCAAGTGAAATTTTCACCGTTTGAAAGCTGTTTTTATAGAAGAGATGAGGGGATTGAAACATTCACTCGAATGATTATATCACCTAAAGAAAATATAAGAATAAGACAAGTTGAACTTAAAAATTCATATATTGATACTGTAAATGTTAGAGTAGTTATGTATTTAGAAACAATACTTTCAAGGGTTGATAGCGATATTGTTCATCCAGCATACAACGGAATGTTTATTTCTATGAAAGAATATAATGGAAAATTAATTGTAGAAAGAAAAAATCAAAAAGGTGACAGTTTTTATTGTGGGATATTTTCTTTTAATGATGCAGATGTAAGTTGCAACTATGTAGTGGATAAAACACAAATTATTGGAAGATGTAGAGATTTAACAAATCCTAAAATTTTAGATAATGATGTGCTTGATAATCATATTTTAAATACAGTTAATCCAGCTATAGTCATAAATTTAAATCTATCTATTAATCCAAATGAAAGTGCAAAAATAAATTTTTATGTATGTTGTTCAAATGATTTAGAAGATTTAAAACAGATGCTGGATGATTTTTCTCAATATAATGATGTGAAAAATATACGAGAAATGGCTATTTCAAGAAGTGTTATTGAAAATCGTTTTTATGAATTTAAAGTAAAAGATATTTGTATATATAACAAATTACTTTCACAAGTTTTGTTTGGCTCTCAAACTCGAGAAAAATATTTAAAAGAAATAGAAAGTAATGTATTAAGTCAAAGTGATTTGTGGAAATATGCAATATCTGGTGATTTGCCAATGATTACGATTTGCATAAAGAGTGTGAAAGATGCGTATGTGATAAAAGAACTTATTGCTGCAATTGAATATTTTAATTTGAAAAAAGTACAAATAGATCTGATTATTTTAAACGATGAAGAAGATTCGGAATGTTATGTTGAAAATAGAATAAAAGAATATTTGTATGAAAAAGGATTGGGGTATTTATTAAATTGTAACGGCGGAGTACACTTAATAAATTCATCAAAATTAAATAATGATGAGAGAAATTTAATTTATTGTTGTAGCAGAGTTATATTTGATGCAAGTCAAGGTTTTTTGAAGGAACAAATTGAAAGTGGAGAGTTATGATGAATAAAACAAACACGAAAGAGCTTTTATATTATAATGAATTTGGTGGTTTTGATAAAGAAGATTTAAGCTATGTAATTTGTACGGAAGAAAAGACAACGCCAACGCCGTGGAGTCACATAATTTCTAATGAAAATTTTGGGACGATTGTAACTTCGGATGGTGGAGGTTATACCTGGTATGGTAATAGTAGAGAAAATAAATTAACAACTTGGTCAAATGACATTGTGACTAATAAACCGTCTGAAACAATAAAAATAAGAAATGGTGAAAAAGAATTTAGTGCAATGCCAAGAGCTGATTTGCATGATTATGAAATTAGATTTTCTTTTGGATATGCAATGTTTAAATGTGAAAAACTTGATGTCGAATCAGAACTAATTGTGTATGTTCCTATACGAAGAAATGAAAAAATATATTCTTTAAAATTAAAAAATCTAACTAATGAATTAAAAGAAATAGAAGTGTGTTTTGAAGCAGAGCCTGTATTAGGTGTGAATAGAGAGCATACAAAAAAACATTTGAAATTTAAAAACATTAATAATGGTATTGCTGTTTCAAATTTTTATAGAGAAATTTATAAAAATGATGTAGTGGAATTTTTATGTGAAAAAGAAATCGAACAAGAAGTATGGAATGAAAATGTTATATTGAAAAGTAAATTTAATTTGCTTCCTAACGAAGAAAGATGCGTCAATTTTAAAATTAAAATTAACAATCGAGATACAATTCAATATTGGAATATCGAATCCGATTTAGAAAAAATAAAAAGCTTTTGGAAAGAAAAAACGGACAGGATAAAAGTAAATACACCATTAACTTCTTTAAATATAATGATGAATGGTTGGCTTCAGTATCAAACGTTAACGAGCAGACTTTGGGGAAGAACATCTTTTTATCAAGCAGGTGGAGCTTTTGGTTTTAGAGATCAATTGCAAGATGCGTTAATGTTTAATTATTTAGATTCCGAATTAACGCGAAAGCAAATTTTATATCATGCTAAACATCAATTTAAAGAAGGAGATGTTTTACATTGGTGGCATCCTGAAAAAGATAATGGAATAAGAACTCGTTATTCAGATGATTTATTATGGCTACCGTACGTTCTTGCTGAATATATAAAAAAGACAGGTGATTACTCGATTCTAAAAGAAGAAGTTTCGTATGTTGAAATGAGCGAATTGGGTGAAAACGAAAATGAAAAATATGAAATAACAAATGAAAGTTTAGAAAAAGATTCTTTATATGTTCATGCAATAAAAGCAATTGATAGGAGCCTTACTTTTGGAATTAATGGACTTCCTAATATGGGTTCTGGAGATTGGAATGATGGAATGAATAATATTAAAGGACAAAGTGTATGGCTTGGATTTTTCTTGGGAGAAGTATTACAAAAGTTTATTCCAATTTGCGAATATAAAAAAGATTTTGAAAGAGTAGAAAAATATAGAAAGACGATTTTAGAATTAAAGGATGCTTTAAATAAAAATGCATGGGATGGCAAGTGGTTTAAAAGAGCTTTTTTTCAAAATGGAGAAGCGCTTGGTTCTGAACAAAATGATGAATGCAAAATTGATGGTATTTCACAAAGTTGGGCTGTGATTTCTAATTTAGGCGATAAAGAAAAATGTATTGAGGCCATGAAAAGTGTTGATGATATTTTGGTGGATAAAGAAAACATGCTTATAAAATTATTAACACCACCTTTTTCAAAAGCAACACAAAATCCTGGATATATAAAAGCATATATGGAAGGTGTTAGAGAAAATGGAGGCCAATATACTCATGGTGCAATTTGGTCATTAATAGCTAATGCAATACTGAAAAATAATAAACGAGTATATGATTATTACAAAATGTTAAATCCGATTGAGCATGCTCGAACAAAAGATGCTGTGTATAAATATAAAGTTGAACCATATGTAATTGCAGCAGATGTGTATGCTGCACAAGGTATGATTGGTCGAGGTGGTTGGACATGGTATACAGGTTCTAGCTCATGGTTTTATTTAGCAACATTAGAATATTTATTGGGATTAAAAATAGAAGATGGTTTTATATGCATTAATCCCAACATACCAAATGAATGGGAATCTTATAATGTGACATATAGTCATCAAAATATAAAATATAATTTTACATTTTATAACAAAGAAAGTGATAAAAAAGAGGGGCTAAAAATATATGTCAACAACAAGGAAATTACTGGAAACAAAATCCCGCAAGCCTTAGAGGGAGAACAAAAAATCGATATTATTGTATAAAATATTTGACTTGTCTTTTCAATATGATATACTGCAAAAAGCAAAGAAACAAATATGCAACAAATTTTGAAGAAGATAATTTTTCAAACAAGAAAAAAGGAGGATATAAGATGAGTCTAACCGTAAAACCATTTTTGCAACCTAATGAAGTACGCCCATTAACAAGAGACGATGTAACCAGCTACTGCGGCAAAGCCCTTGGCATGTGTTACGAACAAGACAACTTTGATCAAATCATGAATGAGCCCGCTGAAGTAAGTACCAAAAGAGCGATGGGCTGTATCAAATCTGGCCACCACAGTGGTTTTGAACATGCAAAATATACCTTTGTTATCGAAGGTCTTCCTAAGATGCTTGCAATGGTTCTTAACAACCAGAGAAAATACGCAACATCTGAAAAATCCGGCAGATATACGGTTCTTGATGTGAAGGATGAAGTCGAGATTGCCCTTAGAAAGAAGTGGCAGGACAGATTCTACGAAATTCTTCACGCTAAGTACTACGACGATTTTTATAAATTCTACACGAGACCTACCCGCACAAGCGAGAAAACAAAAGAGCTTGCCGAAACGGCCATTAAGAAAAAAGCTCAAGAAAATTCTCGTCTTATCACAAGCGTTTTTGCGCCTACGAAGATGCTTTATTCTGTTGACATCAGGCAGCTTAGCTATCTGAGATTCGAGATGAAGAAATTCTTCGAAGAAGCGCCGGGAACTCCATACTATGAAACTCTTAAAGAGTGGATGCAAGAGTTCATTGATGAAACCGAGACATACGGTATGGAAGAAGTTGGCCTTAATCCGGCCGCTAAGGGAGTAAGACTTCCGCTTTTCGCTGAACCTTCTGAGGAAGAGTATGGCGTTAATTACAGCATGACCGACATGGTTACGTTTGCAACGTATGCACAAAATCAGAGACACAGAACTGTGAAGTGCACTATGCAGATTCCTGAAACGCCGATATATTTTGTTCCGGAATTTATCAAGGATAATCCGGAGTATGTAGAAGAATGGCTTGCTGACATGAAGAGTAGAACTACAGATTCTGACTTCCCTCAGGGCATGATGGTCATCATGAATGAAAAAGGCGATTACCAGGATTTCATTCAGAAAACATATGAGAGACTTTGCGGACAAGCGCAATGGGAAATCATGAGTGTGACTAAAGCACAGCTTGAGAGATACCTTGCGAATACTACGAGTCCGGAAGTTAAAGCTGCGCTTCAAAAGATCAACTGCGGCGCAAGATGCATGTATGGCTTCAAATGCACGAATCCTTGTGTGTTTGGTGCAAAGAATGCTCTTACTAGAGAGTTCTAATATGAAGAAAGAGGCGGACGAGATGTCCGCCTCTTTTTCGTACTTGGGGGACAATCCTTAACGTCCTTGAGGGGACAGTCCTTAAAAGGACATTTGTGAAAATGAAATATGTTAAGTTAGAAAGAAAAATGTCCTTTTAAGGACTGTCCCCTCAAGGACGTTAAGGATTGTCGCCATCTCCTCATTCCAAAAAATTCAATTAATGTTCGCTTTTCATTTCATTTTTGCTATGATAAAATTATCGAAGTGATTAATAAAAATATATACAGAAAGGTAATTTATATGGACACAAACGAAATATTAAGTGGATTAAACAAAGAACAGTTTGAAGCAGTTACACATGTTGATGGACCACTACTTGTAATAGCTGGTGCGGGAAGTGGTAAGACAAGAGTTTTAACACATAGAATTGCATATTTAATTGCAGAATGTGGAATTAAACCTTGGAACATAATTGCGATAACTTTTACAAATAAAGCAGCAAAAGAGATGAAGAATCGTATTGAAAATTTAGTTGGTGAAACAGCTAGTGATATTTGGGTAGGAACTTTCCACTCAATGTGCGTAAGAATTTTAAGAAGAGAAATTGAAAAACTTGGTTTTACAAGAGATTTTGTTATATATGATGTTGCAGATACAAAAGTTGTAATTAAAGAATGTATTAAAGAATTAAATTTAAACGATAAGATTTATAGCGACAAGTATTTACTTAATGAAATTGGTAGAGCAAAAAATGATATGATGGATCCGGAAAGATATTCACTATTATATGCAAGCGATTTTAGACTAAGCAAAGTTGCTGAAGCGTATACTTTATATCAAAACAAGTTAAAGAAAAATAATGCAGTGGATTTTGATGATATCATTAATCATACAATTAAAATCTTTCAAGAAAATCCAGAAACACTTGCATATTATCAAGATAAATTTAAATATGTTTTGGTTGATGAGTATCAAGATACTAACAAAGCACAAGATTTACTTATAATGTTATTAACAAAGATTCATCACAATTTATTTGTTGTTGGTGATGATCAACAAAGTATTTATAAATTTAGAGGCGCTGATATAAAGAACATTCTAAATTTCGATAAAAACTTTGATAATACAAGAGTTATTAAACTTGAACAAAATTATAGATCAACAAAGAGTATTTTAAATGTAGCAAATAAGGTTATTAAAAATAACGAAGGAAATGTTGAAAAAAATCTTTGGACAGAAAACGATGAGGGAGACAAACCTAAATTATTCCAAGCAGAAGATGAATATGATGAAGCAAACTATGTTGTTGGAAAAATTAATTATATAAAAAGAGAAGAATATGCAAAATATTCAGACTTTGCTATTTTGTATAGAACTAATGCTCAATCTAGAGCTTTTGAAGATGTGTTTATGAGAGAAGGAATTCCTTATAAAGTTATCGGCGGTCAAAAGTTCTATGAGAGAAAAGAAATTAAAGATATCATTGCTTACTTAAGAATTGTAAATAATACAAGTGATGATGTAAGTTTTAAAAGAATTATTAACGAACCAAAAAGAGGTATTGGTAAAGCTAGTTTAGATCAAATCGAAGACATTGCGAGAATGAAGAATATGTCGATGTTTGATGTCGCAAAAGATGCTGATAAATATGTTGCAACAAGAGCAAACAATGCGCTTAAAGATTTTTGTCAAGCTATTAAAATGCTTGCGGAATCTGAACTTAGAATTTCTGATTTAATCGAACAAATCCTAAAAAATACAGGTTACTTAGAAATGCTAGAAAATGAAAAAACAGAAGAAGCAGAAGGAAGAATTGAAAACTTAGGACAGTTCTTAAACGTTGCGATAGAATTTGAACAACAAGAAGCTGCCAATTCGCTTCCAGACTTTTTAGAAAACCTTGCATTAGTTACAGATTTAGATAATGTTGATGAGGAAGAAGAAGCAGTGTTACTTATGACTCTTCATACAGCAAAAGGCTTGGAATTTCCATATGTATTTTTAGTTGGTATGGAAGAAGGTTTGTTCCCAAGTTATAGAAGTGCAGATGATCCTGGTGAAGTTGAAGAAGAAAGAAGACTTTGCTATGTGGGAATAACAAGAGCTAGAAATCTTTTGCATTTAACATGTTCAAAGAGACGTACTATTTTTGGAAACACACAATATTCGAAAAATTCAAGATTTATAGATGAGATAGATGCAGATCTTTTAGATGGTTCTATAAAGAAAACTCAAAAGTGGACTGATGAAAGTGAATATGATTTTGATAATATCCCAGCATTCAGTGCGCCAAAGAAAGCTTTTAATTTTAGAACTGCGGAAAGTTTCTTAAAGCAAGTTACGGGAAACAACTCTTTGGATTTATCTCAATATACAGTTGGAACTGCAGTGTTCCACAAAAAGTTTGGTAGAGGTGTTATTACTTGTGCTGAACCAGAAGAAGATGATCTAAAAGTTGATATACAATTTGAAAAGGCTGGAATGAAAAGACTTATGGCTAAATTTGCAAATCTAGAAATTGTTGAATAGGAGGATGTGTAATGAAATTTAATTCAGGTATTACGATGGTTGAATTGCTGGTTGTAATTATTATTGTTGTAATGATTGCAACATTTGCTATTAATTCAGGAACAGATACTTTGGATGAAGCTGATATCACAGAAGTGTTCGTAGAAATTACTTCTGTAAAAACAGCGCTAAATTCAGTAGCTTTAAAAAGGGAAATTGAAGATAATTTCCAACTTGTACAAGGTGGATATTATGATGACAAATTTGAACCTGCTCCTGGAGTAACATATGGAGATAATGTTTTAGGTTTTCAAGATGATTGGTACATTATTTATGGTATAGATGCTCCTGATATTTATAATGAAAGTAATGTTAGAACAAATCTTGGTCTTGATACATTAAATCATTCATATATAGTTAATTTTAATACGTCAGAAGTTGAACTATATATGCCGGTTACAATAAAAGATTTATCTGTTAGAACTTATAAAGAAATTCGTGAACTTGCAGAATAATAAGGAGGAGTTTCATATGAAAAATACTTTAAAAAATAATAGAGGTATTTCAGCAGTGAGTTTAATGATAACAATTGTAGTAATAATAATTATTGCGGGTTATTCATTGTTCTTTTCAAGAGATACTGTTGTAGAAGCTCAAGTTGCTAAAGCGTATACTGAGATACAAGAAATGCAAGATGCTGCAAAAGCATTAAGTTTAGATGCGGCATATGCAAGAGAATATTTAGCGGGTTGTGAAATAGAAGATATTTCTACAATGAACGAAAGAGTAGGTAATAAATTAAGAGAAGGAAAACAATATTATTACTTAGGATATGCGGATGATTCAGTAACTGAAGTTGTGAAACAAACAATGAATGAAAATCTAGGAGTAAGAAATATAGAAGGAAGTTATATTATTAGTGTTGGTGATATCGGTGAAGTAGATGTTTTCTTGGTTGATGGAATTAACATAAATGATAAGTTCTGTTATACCTATGATGAAATTTATAGAGAATACGTAAATGTAACTCAAAAATAATCTTAAATTTAAAATATGTTTTAAAAACTCGAAAAAGCATCGTTTTTCGTTCAAATACTTGTTGAATTGTTAATAAAACAAAGCAAAAAAACAAGAAAATGTGAAAAAACGAGCATTTTTATAAAACAAACAAAATTTGGCGAAAAATAACCTTAGTAAAGGAAAAATTTGCTTGCTGTACTTTTGGACTTATAGTAAAATATAGATGCTGTTAAATTTGCGCAATGCGCGAAGAAAAGGAGTTGACGTTTTGCTGAAAATGTCAGGAAAGTCTCGATTAATAGCTAGATTATTTTCTAAATTATTCATATCATTAGCGGTGGGCAGCATAACAATTCTGTCGCTTATGTTTATGAAGTATAAGTTTGTTTATGATGTAAAAATAAACAACGAGGATGTCGGCTATATAACGAGCAAAATTTCATTAGAAAAAAGAATAGATGATTACTTGGTAAACGGAGATTCAGACAACGTAGGGTATGTAATATCAAATTCAAGATTAAAATATGAATTAGTTCTTGTAGAGAAGGATTTTGATACTAAAGATGAAGAAATCTTTGCAATGGTAAAAGAAAATTCAGACGTTTATTACAAAGTATATGCGATATTAGTTGATGGTGATGAGCACGGTATGGTTGGTACTTTAGAAGAAGCTCAAAACATTCTAGATAGCGTTAATGAAAAACAAGCTGATTACATAAATAAATCAACTATAGAAATTGAAGAAAGATATCTTCAAGAGTATGAATTGCTTGATGATGTAGAAGTTGCTATCAATGATATTTATGAGCCAATCAAAAAGGCTAATACAGTAGTTGAAATAAGAACTACACCTACTGCATCTAAAACCGTTTCAGATGATGTGTTATATGCATTAAGAGATAGTTTAACATCATTAGACTTTAATGTGCCTGTTACTAACTATGTTATAAGTTCAAGATTTGGTTGGAGATCAACTGGTTACCATTATGGTATTGATTTAGCTGCACCGCTTGGTACTGACATTGTAGCAGCGGAAAGCGGAACAGTAACATACGCCGATTGGTTAGGAGCATATGGTTACCTTATAAGAGTTAAACATAATGATGAATATGAAACATATTATGCACATTGTAGTAAGATATTAGTTAATGTGGGTGACACTGTCGAACAAGGTCAACTAATTGGTAAAGTAGGAAATACTGGTAGATCATCAGGACCTCACGTACACGTAGAGGTTAGATATCAAGGAACTCCTTTAAATCCAGAAGTTTTCTTATATGATAAATAATAAAATAAAAGTTACGCTTCTAAGTAAGACTTAGAAGCGTATTTTTTGTCTCTTCAGGGACAGTCCTAAAAAGGACACTTTTTTAATTTGAAGAATTACGAAAAGAAAATTTTTGAAGTGTCCTTTTTAGGACTGTCCCCGAAGAGACAAAGATGGTTGTCCCCCTTTGGACGTATCCTTATTTCCGTAAGATTTAACTTAAATTTTCCATTGACTTTTATTTCTTAATAATAGATAATGAAATAGTCAAAAGGTTTATATCTGAGAAAGGACGTGGAGTTATAATGAGTAAGAAAATTTTAATAGTTGATGATGAGAAAGCAATCGTCGATATATTAGACCACAACTTGAAAAGAGAAGGCTATGAAACAATACAAGCTTATGATGGTGAAGAAGCTGTTGAAACTATAAAGAGAGAAAAACCAGATTTAATATTGTTAGATGTAATGCTTCCAAAGATGGATGGTCTTTCAATATGTAAAACGGTTAGACAAACAAGTAACGTTCCAATAATAATGGTTACTGCAAAAGAGGATGTTGTTGATAAAGTAATTGGATTAGAGTTGGGAGCAGATGATTATATAACAAAACCATTTAGTGTTAGAGAGGTTATTGCAAGAGTAAAAGCTAATCTTAGAAAATGGGATGAAATAGAAATTTCAAAAGAAGAAATTGCATCAGCTGGTATTGCAATGCCACAAGTTTTACAATTTGGTGACTTAACTTTAGATACTTACAAATATGATGCTAAAGTGTGTGGAAAAAGCACTGCAGTTACAATGAAAGAATTTGAACTTTTGAAATTCTTGGCAACAAACAAAGGTAGAGTTTTCTCTAGAGAAGAACTTTTAGAAAATGTTTGGGGGTATGAATATTTTGGTGACGTTAGAAATGTTGATGTTACTGTAAGAAGAATAAGAGAAAAAATAGAAAAGAATCCGAGCGCGCCAGAACTTTTAATGACAAAAAGAGGCGGAGGATATTACTTCAATACAAACAACTAATACTAAAGACGCTCATTTGATGAGCGTCTTTTTGTTTGTCGAAATTTGTAGATTTTTATTGAAAGGTTGGAATAAATATGTTTTGGAAAAGCTTACAATTAAAACTTATTCTGATTTTTGTTATTTTTATGCTTATTATTATCTTGGCAATTGGTGGATTTTCTTTATACAAAATTGAACAGGTTTATTACACTGGATTTGTTGATGAAATGCTTAAAAATATAGGTGGATATAATTTTGACATAGGTACTGATGATAGTAATTTAGATAGCGAAAATAAAGAAAACGAAATGCCTGTTAAAGAAACTATTAATTTAAATGAGTTTTATAATAATTTTAAAATTTATTTTTCTTTAAATAGCAATACAAGATATGGAGCTTTGCTTGATGCTAAGTTTAATGATATTACAACGGGAGCTCCATATGGTCTTACAGAAGATGCCGCTAAATGTATTAGTTTAGCAGAAACTTCTGAACAAAAATATGCAGTCTATGATAATGGTGAAAAGGAATGTTATATATTTGCTTATGTGCTTGAAACTGAACAAGTTGAAGGCGGAAAAATTATTGTTGTTATTTCTCAAAGTAGAGCATATATAAATAAACAATTACAACAAATTGGTATTATATATTTAGTTGCAATGTTTGTTGTACTTTTAATAACTGCCGTACTTGCTAAAGTTACGAGTAGTTCTATTACAAAACCAATTGCGCTTCTTACTAATAAAGCTGAACTTATGGCACAAGGAAATATCTCGTTAGTTACTTTAAATGATAAAGAAAAAGCTGGATATGAAATTACAAAATTGGTTGATACATTTAATCTTATGATGAATCAAATCCAAAACAACATGGATGAAATTTATAGTGAAAAGAGTAAATTGGAAACAATTCTTATGCATTTAACTGACGGAGTTTTAGCGTTTAATAGATCTGGAAAACTTATTCATGCTAACTTAGCTGCTAAAAAGATGTTGGAGTTTGAAAATGAAAGAAGTTTTGATGATATTTTTGGTAAGTTTGAATTGGACACAAATCTTGAAAAAGTAATTTATCTTGATGAATGGGCTTCGACGGATCAACTTATAAAGACTTCTGATAAATATTTGAATTTATATTTTGCTCCGTTTAGAAATGAAAAAGATGTTCCAACGGGAGCGATTGTGGTTGTTCATGACACAACGAAACAAGAAAAACTAGAAGATATGAGAAAAGAATTTGTTTCAAATGTTTCGCATGAATTGAAAACTCCACTTACTTCAGTTAAGACTTATGCTGAAACTTTAATGGAGCAAGATGAGCTTGATGAAGAAAGTAAGAAAAAGTTTTTGGGAGTTATTCTTACTGAGAGCAATAGAATGGCAAGACTTGTAAGTGATTTATTGCAACTTACTAAGTTTGATTATAAGAAAATTGCCTGGGAAAAAATTGATTTTGATATAACAGAATTAACAAAGCAGATTTGCGAAAAACACAAGATTCAAGCAGAAAAGAAAAATCAAATCTTAGAGTGTTATGAGACATCGAATGTTCCTCTTGTTTTTGGAGATAGGGATGGTATTGAACAAGTCATCACAAATATTCTCATAAACGCCATCAAATATACACAAGAAGGTGGTAACATTAAGGTGTATATAGGATCTGTTCATGAAGATGCTTATATAAAGATTATTGATAATGGTGTGGGTATACCAGAAGAAGATTTACCACACGTGTTTGAAAGATTTTATAGGGTTGATAAAGCGCGTTCGAGAGAAATGGGCGGAACTGGTTTAGGCCTTCCTATTGCTAAAGAAATTATAGAGTCAAATAATGGAAGTATTTCTATAAAAAGTGAAAAAGGAAAAGGCACAGAAGTTATCATCAAAGTACCTATATATAAGGAAAAATAAGGGAATGACAGCTTAATAAATTCTTGATATATATGGTGTTATGTAGTATAATTCCAAAGGAGAGGTGAACAAATGAACGAAGTAGATAAAATTACTGGAAAAGAACTTGAAAAAGTTGCAGAAAAAAAGTCTGTAATTAGAGAAGTTTTTGAATGGATTATGTGTTTTTTTGCAGCATTTGTTGTAGCGGCTTTGATAAGATATTTCTTATTTACCCCAACTCTTGTTATGCAAACATCAATGACTCCTACGATTTTAAATCAAGAAAGAGTTTTAATAAATAGAACAGTTAGAACTTTTAAGCTTCCAATTTTTAGAGGAGATATTGTTACTTTTGAAATGCCACTTGCTACTGATGAAAATGGTGTTGCGGTATATGACGATGTTGAAGGTGTTTGGGCATTTTTAGTACACGATGTTTTAGAAGCTGGGAAGATTAGCTATATAAAGAGAGTTATCGGCGTTGCTGGAGATCATGTTTTGATAAAAGATGGTAAGGTATACGTTAATGATAACAAGTTATCAGAGGTTTATTTAAATGGTGTTGAAACACCAATAACTGGAGATTATTATGATATTGTTGTTCCGGAAGATTGCATTTTCGTAATGGGAGACAATAGAGGTGGTTCAACAGATAGTAGAGTTTTTGGATGTATTCCAATAGAAAAGGTTGAAGGAAGAGTTAAAACTAGAATTTGGCCAATTTCTAAATTTGGAAAGATAGATGAATAGGAGGTATACGCGTGAGTTGCTTTGGGCATGAGAATATACGAAATGAATTAAACGAAGTGGTCGCATCTGGTTCAATAAGTCATGCGTATTTATTTATCGGTAAAGATGGTATTGGAAAGAAGAAAGTTGCGTTAGAGTTTGCTAAAAATATTCTTTGTGATGAAAAAAATAATGGTGTGGCCTGTAGTAAATGTGATGCTTGTTTGAAGTTTAATTCTAATCCTGATTTTAAAATTTTAATGCCAGAAAAAGGTGTTATAAAGGTTGATGAGATTAGAAAATTTACAAGTGAGTTATTTTTATTACCAACTGTGTCTAAGAGAAAAGTTTTTATAATTGATGATGCAGATTCAATGAATGAACAAGCGCAAAATGCATTATTGAAAGTGTTAGAAGAACCTCCACTTTATGCAACAATGATTTTGATTACATCAAATAAGGAAAAACTTTTAAGAACTATAAAATCTCGTGTTGCAGAAATTGCTTTTGATTCGTTAAAAGAAGATGAGTTAAAAAAAGTATTGGAAGCAAATAATGTTGAATTTACAAAGGATGCCATTGAATATGCAAATGGTTCTGCTAAAAGAGCTATTGATTTTATAAGTGATGATACGTTTGAAATTTCAAAAAAACTTGCAGATATTATATTGGAAAGAGATTTTTTGAAATTAAATAGAAAATTTGAAGAGATAAAAAGTGATAAAGTATTAAAATCAAATATAGAACATATTTTAGAAAATACAATGCAAATCTTTTTTAATAAATTAAAAAAAGATGTCACGTTTAATTTTGAAATTATAAATATGCTGGAAAAAACAATTCAAAATATTAGAAGAAATGCTAACGTTGATTTGGCGTTGGATTTGTTTATGCTAGATGTATGTAAGATATAAGGAGGAGACAAGGTGCAAGAAATTGTTGGAGTTAAATTTAAAAAGTTAGGCAAAATTTATTTTTTTAATCCTAATGGTTTAAAATTAGAAAAGGGCCAATTTGTAATTGTTGAGACAGCGAGAGGTATTGAATATGGTGAAGTTGCGGTTGGTAATAGTGCTGTTACAGAGGAAAAAATAGTTGCTCCACTTAAAGATGTTTTGAGAGTTGCTACAGAAGAAGATACAAAAACTTTTAAAGAAAATGATGCGAAAGCTCAAGAGGCATTTAAGATTTGTCTCGAAAAAATAAAAAAACATGAATTAGATATGAGTTTAATTGATGTTGAATATACATTTGATAATTCAAAACTTTTGTTTTATTTTACAGCTGATGGTAGAATTGACTTTAGAGATTTGGTGAAAGAACTTGCTGCAATTTATAAAACAAGAATTGAATTAAGACAAATTGGTGTTAGAGATGAAGTTAAGATGCTTGGTGGATACGGCATGTGTGGAAGAGAACTTTGTTGTTGTAATCATTTAACGGACTTAAATCCAGTGTCTATAAAAATGGCAAAAGAACAAGGTTTGTCATTAAATCCAGCTAAAATATCTGGAGTGTGTGGTAGACTTATGTGCTGTTTAAAACATGAACAAGCTGCTTATGAAGATAAATTGTCAAGACTTCCTACAGTTGGTTCACTAGTAAAAACACCAGAAGGAACTGGAACTGTTGAAGAAGTTGAAGTGCTAAAAGAAATCGTTAAAGTAAAATTGGAAAAGGATGATACTTTCTTAAAAAAGAGTTTTAAAGCTGAAGAAATAGAAGTGATTAAAGCCGGTAGAAAAAGAGAAAAGCATGATCCTAGTGTAGATATGAAAGAACTTAAGAAGTTAGAAGAAGGATTTAAGATGGATGAATAGATAACTATCTAAGGGGGTGAAAAAAGATGGCATATAAAATAAATGATGCTTGTATTAAATGCGGAGCTTGCGCAGGTAACTGCCCAATGTCTTGTATCGCAGAAGGAGATGCAAAATTCGTAATCGATGTTGAAAAATGTATTGAATGTGGAGCTTGTGCATCTGTTTGTCCTGTTGCTGCACCAGAACAAGAATAGAAATTTAGTTTAAGGTCGCATTTTTTAGTGCGACCTTAAATAATGATATACTTTTTTACATTTGCTATATTTGCATATGCATTGTAAAAAGTTTTCTACTGATTGTAATGAATATAATATGTTATTAAAATGAGTTTTAGAGGTGTGTTTCATAAAGATCACTCCTTTAATATAGATTATGATTTTGAAATGATAATGTGAAATGCCGTGAGGTGAAATAATGAACTTAAGTGAGAATGAAAGAATAGATGATTTGCAATATAAAGGTTTAAAATTAATACAAAATAAAAATGGTTTTTGTTTTGGCATAGATGCAGTTTTGCTTGCTAATTTTGCAAAGAATATGAAAAAATGTGAAACCGTTGTTGATTTGTGCACAGGGAATGGAATTGTAGCGGTGCTTCTTTCAGGAAAGACAAATGCTTCTAAAATTTATGGTGTAGAAATTCAAGAAGATGTAGCAAGCCTTGCTAAGAGGAATGTTGAAATGAATAATTTAGAAAGAAGAGTTGAAATTTTAAATAAAAATTTAACTGATTTAAAAGAAAATATTCCTTCGGCAACAGTAGATAGTGTAACTGTTAATCCACCGTATATGAAAGCAGGAAGTGGTGTAATTAATGAAGAAAATACGTTGGTAATAGCAAGACATGAGATATCATGTACGCTTGATGATGTTATAAAAGAAGCTGCAAGATTATTAAAGTTTAATGGTGAATTTTTCATGGTGCACAAACCGGAACGATTAGTAGAAATATTTTGTGTTATGAGAAAATACAAAATTGAACCTAAACGTATAAGATTTGTGCAACCAAGTGCAAATAAACCGGCAAATCTTGTGTTAATAGAAGGTTCAAAGAATGCGGGTGAATTTTTGAAAGTTGAAACATCGCTATGCGTATATAGAGATGATGGAAAATATACAGATGAAATATATGATATTTATGAGATGGAAAGATAAGAGGGAGAAAAGATGAAAGGTACATTATATTTAGTTGCAACGCCGATAGGAAATTTAGAAGATATAACTTTTAGAGCTTTGAGAATTCTTAAAGAAGTTGATGTTATTTTAGCTGAAGATACTAGAAAAACATTAAAACTTTTAAATCATTTTGAAATAAAGAAACCTATGATAAGTTTTTATAGACACAATGAAGGTGTAAAGATAGAACAAGTTTTAACAATGCTAGAAGAAGGTAAAAATTTAGCTTTAGTTTCTGACGCGGGAACACCTGCAATTTCAGATCCTGGAGAAGATTTGGTTAGAGCGCTTATCGAAAATGAAATTAATATTATTCCTGTTCCTGGTGCTGTTGCTGCTATCCAAGCTCTTATATGTTCTGGATTTGATACGACTAGATTTGCTTTCGAAGGTTTCTTATCAATAAATAAAAGAACAAGAAAAGAAAGATTGGCAGAGTTAAAAAACGAAGAAAGAACAATGCTCTTTTATGAAGCACCTCATAAACTTACAAGAACATTAGAGTCATTAAAAGAAACTTTTGGTGGAGATAAAAGAATTGTATTGGGAAGAGAAATTACAAAAATTCATGAAGAGATGATGAGAATGACAGTACAAGAAGCAATCGATTATTATGAAGAAAATGATGTAAAAGGTGAATTTGTAATTGTTGTCGAAGGTGCACCAAAAATAGTTGAAGAAGTTACTGAAACAATAGAAGAACTTATGGAGAGATACTTAGATGAGGGAATGGATAAAAAAGAAGCTATGAAATTGGTTGCAAAAGAAAAAGGTGTTTCTAAATCTGAAGTATATAAAGTGATGTTAGATAAATAAATGATAAAAAGTTGCATTTTTTGATGTAGCTTTTTCATTTGTCGAAAAAACGCGAATGAAATATTTTGACTAGTATAATTGTCGAATGTATATTGGAACTATCCTTCTTAAAGGAAATCTTTGAGGAAGGCGGGAAGTTTGTTGAATCGAATACTAAAGAAAATCTTAATATTAACGTTTATAATATACATATTATTTGAAAACGTTGTGTATTAAGGCAGGAAAAAAGACTAGAGAATGCACCCCTAGTCTTTTTTGTTCGTTGAATCGTATTTATACTGCATTCTAGTATAAATTCATTTGTAGTATAAACCATAAATATAGTATATGTCAAATGGTTTTAAAGTATTCGTATTTCAAGTACTTGTCGTTTTTTGTCGAGCGAATTTTGTTGAATAATTAAATTACGGGTGCTAATATGAGCTTGATAAAAAGGTAGGTCTTTTAATGTGAGCTACTAGTTTTGTTATCAATATAATTTCAAGGAGGTATATTTATTGCGGATAAAGTTTTTGATATGAAGTATTTATATAATATTAAAAATATTAATGATGCTTTTGTTGAAACTAAAACAAAAAAACTATGCCTTGTCGAAATTGTTCCGGTAAATTTTCTTTTAAAATCAGAAAGAGAGCAAGAGCTTATTTTAGAGTCATACAAAATGTTTTTAAAACAGTGTGATTTTGATGTACAAGTTTTAGTTAAAACGGCAAAAGTTGATATGAATGTTCATTTATCTGAAATTGATAAATGTATCAAACATGAAAATGATATTTTAGAAATGGCAAGTGAATATAAAGAGCTTGTTAATGAATTTTCAAGTGTGCAAAAAAGTATGACAAAAAAGTTTTATATAATTGTTCAAGAAAAACATTTAGAACAATTAAAAAGAGCTCTACAAGTGCTTAAAGACTGCGGAAATGATTTCAAAATTTCTGCAAAAGATGAATGCGTAGAAATATATAAACAATGTTATAAAAATTTTGATTCTTTTACAAATTACAATTTTGAGAATACTCAAGATGAAATTCAAAAAATATACCCATCTTATTTCGAAGATAAAAACCCCAATTTTTTAAAAATTAATGATGAATATGTAACTTCTTTAATTGTCACGGATTTTCCAAAAGAAGTACCACCTGCGTTTTTAAATAACGTATTTCCACAAGAGGTTAATTTAATGTTTTCTCTGTTTTATGAAAAACAAATTTCTAGTGAAGTGATAAAAAATATAACATATAGTATTGGAAATGCTGGTTCAGAAATAAAGGATGCAAGTGATAGCCAAAGTGATTTTGAAATTCTAGGAACAACGTATAATGATGCAAAGTACATTCGAAGAAAAATGCAACTTGAACAAGAAGATTTATATAATTTGTATTGTTATGTTTCAATATCGTCACAAAGTAAAGATGATTTAGAAAATGATATACAAAAAATAGAATCAGTTTTTAGTGGTTTGAATATAAAAACTAGAAGAGCTTTGTATAGACAAAAGGATGTGTTTGAAGCGACTTTACCGCTTATGCAAAATGTAAATGGTTTAAAAAAATATATTAAAAGAAATGTTTTGACAGAAGGACTTAGTGCTACATATCCTTTTTTATCGAATGAACTTATTGATCCCAAAGGTGTCTTAATAGGCCTTAATGAATGTGATAAATCTTTGATAATGATTGATCGCTTTGACACAGCTAAATACAAAAATTCAAATATGTGCATTATTGGAACGAGTGGTTCAGGGAAATCTTATTTTACAAAGCTTATGGCAATAAGAAATAGATATCTTGGAGTATCACAATACATTATAGATCCGGAACGAGAGTATTTAAAAGTGTGCAAAAAATTAAATGGTACAATAATAAATTTTGAAGAAAGCAAAAGAATAAATGTATTAGATATTAGACAGAGTGTAGTGACAGAAGGTTCGGGTTATTTGCAAGCAAAGCTTAGTAAATTAAATACATTTTTTTCTTTAATTTTTGATAATTTAACACAAGAAGAATCTAATTTGTTAGAAGAGAAAGTCGTCGAGTGTTATCAGAAAAAAGGAATAACGTTTGATGATGAGAGTTTGTATTACGAAGAAAAGAAATCTAATTTAATAACGAAAAAAAGATTTAAGCGTGCGGAAGATATGCCTATTTTAGAAGACTTATATAAGTTAATAAAAAAAGATAAAAGGTTAGATAGATTAAAAATTCTTATGAAGCCATATATTATGGGAAGCGAGTCTTATTTTAACGGCTATACTAATGTCGATTTAAAAAATAAATTTATTGTTGCGGATTTGTATGGGTTAGAGGAATCTTCTGTTGATGCAATGATGTTTGTTTTGATGGAATTGTTTTGGGACAAAATTAGGATGTCTAGAAATGAAAGAAAAATAATATATATGGATGAAGCTTGGAGATTGATAGGTAGAAATGAAAAAACAGCAAAGTTTGTTTATGAGATTTTTAAAACTGTAAGAAAATATGGCGGCGGAGTAACTGCTATAACTCAAGATATAGATGATTTTTTTGCGCTTAAAGATGGAAAATATGGTAGAGGAATTTTAAACAATTCTAGTATAAAAACAATATTTCAATTGGAAGAAAATGAAACGATGGTGTTAAAAAATAATTTGATGTTATCGGAAGAAGAGATAATAAAAATACAAAATTCCAAACGTGGGAAATGTTTAATTTATGCTGGTAGTAATCATATAGAAGTAAAAGCGATTGCAACTTCTAATGAGCACAAATACATAACAACAGATATAAAAAGAAATTGAGGAGAATGTATATGAAGAGAATATTAACTGCTATGGGAAATCCAACATTAAATTTAGAATTAAAAAAGTATACTAAATATGAACTAAATGAGGACGATTTGTATTATCAAGAGGCGGCTTTAGATGCATTAAAAAGTCAAAAATATGATGTGCTTTTAGCTAGTGGATTATTACAAGGAGAATTTGAATTTTGCGAGTTTTTAAGTGAAATAAGAATGCTAAACAAAACTATAAGAATCATAGTTGTTGTTGATGAAATAACGAATTTTTTTAAACGACAATTGGCGGAGTATGATGTTATAGATGTTTTTTGTGATAATGAAGTTTCGTTTGAAGACATTATTGATGCGATAGATCGAGAAGAACCTATTTTGAAAAAATATGAAAAAATTAAAGAAGAAGAGAAAACGCTAGAAAATGTTTCGGTAGTTAAAGAAGAAAAGAATGAATATGTAGCTGTGCAAAAACAAGAAATTATAGCAGTATCTGGTATCAGCGGAGCAGGAAAAACAACGATTGCAGTGAATTTTTCTAAAGTATTAAGCAAGAAAACAAATTCAAAAATTTTGTTGATTGATCTAGATACTATTAATGGAAACATGGATGAAGTTTTAGATATTAACAAAGTTCCGCCAAATGTTAAATTAACACTTGATGAAGATAAAAAATGTGGATTAAATTATGCTGCTGAACTTATAGATAAAAATAGATTTGACGCAAACGTTTTTGAAGAGTTAGTTATAAAGATAGGCAGTATTGATGTTTTAACCGGCAATACTTCGCTACATTATTGTCAAAATGTTTTGAATGAAAAGCATTATGAAAAAATTTTGAATTGTGCTAAAGAAAAGTATGATTTTATAGTTATTGATACAAGTAGCAACATTTTCTTGGATTCTACAAAATGGACTTTGCAAAATGCTAATAAAATAATTTTCGTATCAGAACCAAATTATTTATCAATGAAGAAAGCGACACAATTGTTAAATATCATTTTGAAAAATTGGGGTGTATGGAAAGAAAAAATAAAGATTCTTGTGAATAAAGAAAGTAATCAAACTTTAAGTGCTGATGTCGTAGAACAAATATTACAAGATCATCAATTGATTGGAACGATAAAATATGCGGAAGAAAATCTGGAATGTTCATACACAAAAATTTTAGAAGAAATTAATTACATTCCTAAAACTACAATAATTTCAAAAATTTTGATGATGAAAAATTTAAAAGAATTTACAGCTCAAAATACTACGCTGGTAAATGGATAGGAGAATATGGTGCTTATTAATCCTTTGAAAAATGAAACAAAAATAAAAAGTGTTCAATGCAATATGAGTAAAAACGACGTTATAAGTGAAATCATAGCATATTTGATAAATAACTATTCGGAATATTTAAATGATGTAGAACTTAATAGGAATTTTGTAGAAAATCTTGTTAAAGAAAAAGTGTATAAAGATTACTCTGATATGAATACTGATTCGACTATTGAAGATATTTTAAATAGACTTTTTGGATATCATATTTTGCAAAAATATATTGATGATGTGGACGTTTCGGATATTAGAATTACGAGATATGATAATATTCTCATTAAGAAAAAAGGCGCTTGGCAGAAAGTAAAAGATTCTTTTATTAACGAAGAAGATTTTTTAAATTTTGTAAGATATTGTGTTTTAAAAAATAATGGAAAAATTACAAATGAAACGCCGATAGTTGTTGTTAGTGACAGGAAAAATAATTTGAGAATAGAAGCTGGAATTGAGCCTGTCAATATAGAATCTCCTAATTTAGTTATAAGAATTCATAGACCAGGAAATTTACAAACGCTAGAAGAGTTATTTATGACTGAAATTGAAATGTTTAACTTTGAAATTTATAAATTTTTAAAGAACATGATCAAAGCAGGGGGAAATGTGATTATAAGTGGTAAAGGTGGAAGTGGAAAAACTACACTTATGAGAAATTTGATTAATCAAATTCCACGAGAATTATCGATTACATCTAATGAGGAAACGGCAGAATTGTATAGTACACATCCCAATATTATTCAAAGAGAAATTGTTAAGAATAGGACAAGTGATAAAAATATAACTCTTGCAGATTTAACCAGACATTCTTTGGTAATGTCAAATGATGTTGTGGTTATAGGAGAATTAAAAGGCGAAGAAGCAATGGTATTTTTTGATGCGGTATCAACGGGACATCGCGGATACGCAACTGTTTATTCAGATAGCAGTTTAAATACGATTGATAGATTAGTTACTTTAATGAAAAGAGATTCGAAAGCACAAATGTATACTGATAAATTTTTGAGAAAGTTATTAGCGATGTCTGTGGATGTGGTTATATTTATGAAAGATTTTAAAATCTATGAAATTGCAGAGGTTGTTTTTGATGAAGAAGTTAATGATGTGAAATATAATCTTTTATTTGAGTTTGATGTTCAAAAATATAGAGATGGAAAGTCGATAGGTTGTTTTAAAAAAGTTAATGAACTTTCTGGTAAATTAAAAGAAAAGATTGAAGTATATTGTTAGGTGGTAGTATGTTTTTGCAGTTTGTCTTATTTGGATTAATTTTTTTTAACATATATTTAGTTATAGAAAAAATAAAAAACAATAGGGTATTAGAAAAGATAAACAAATATATTGATGAGAAGAATGAAAAATATTATAAGGATTTTTTGAAAGATTATGAAAGACGAAAAAAGGTTAAAATTTTACAAAAAATTAATTTGTTTTATAAATTGAATTTGATGATTGAAAAAGCTGGAATGAGGCACAGCATATTGCTAAATCCGTTGTTTTTGGTTTTGGGTGGTGTTGGGTGTGTAATTGTTGCTTATATAATTGCATTTAAGTTTTTTAAGATAATAACATTAGCAATTGTTGTTGCCGTACCGTCTTTCTTTGTTCCTATCTTGATTATTGAAAGTATCGGCAATTATAAAATGGATAAAGTAGAAAAAACATTTTTGAATTTTTTGATTCAATTAAAAAATTATGCACAAATAAATAATGATATTTCGAGTGCTTTTAAACAAGTGAAGACGGTGGAGCCTTTACAAAGTTACATTAATAAGTTTAATGTTGAAATTAATAGCGGCGTAAAATTTGAAACGGCAATAGATCATCTTAAAGAAAAGGTTTCTATAGAAAAGTTTAAAGAATTTTTTGCTAATGTTGAACGTTGTTATATCTATGGCGGAAATTTCACGACATTAACTGAAAAAAGTTTTGCGATTATTTCTGACCTTCAATCTGAAAAAGAAAAGAGAAGGCAAGAAACACAAGGAGCAAGAATAGTTCTGTACATATTAATGTTTTTGAATCTTTTTGTGTATATAACATATATAAAAAATAATTATGAAAATTATTTGATAATGCAAAGAAGTGTGCTGGGGATGGGAATTTTGTATTGGAATTTTATAAGTGTGTGGTTTTTAATATTCCTTGCAGAAAGAGTGAAAAAGTTAGATTACTAATGGGGATTTGAATTAAAGGAGTGGTTTATATGAATTTAGAATTTGAATCTCTTGTGGAAAATTTAGAGAAAAACATGTCAAAAAATATTGATAAAGAAAGTGAAATAAATGAATTAGAAGTTGCTTTGAATGAAGCAAATGATGTTGTTAAAACGGCGCTAGAAAACGATAAAGCGGTGTTAATTTCCCCGGTTGTGCAAGAAAATAAAAAAGAGGTGGTTATAAAAAATGCGCAAGACGAGAAAGTTGCTACTTTAGAAATTAATGAAAGTAAAAATGAAGATGTAAAAAATGAAATTTTACTAACGAAAACAGAAAACAATAATAAGTCTGTAGCAGAAAATAATAAATTAAAAGAAATAGGAATTGATGTAGAAAAAGGCACAAATAAATTACAAAAATTTTTTGAGACAACTGAAAGATTAGGTGTTTTAGGGAAAGTTTTAGCTGCTATTGGAAAAATAGGAGGAACATTAGTGGATTCTATTGCTAAAAAATACTTAAAAGATAAATTTAAAATAAATTACTCGACATATAATAATGGCAAAAAAACAGTGACCGCAGCTATAAAAAAAGATGGAGAAGCGTTTATCAAAAAAGGTTTTGATACACTATTAAGTGCATTCAAAAAAATACCAGCTTCTACCAAGATGGTGATTAGAAATGTGAAAAATAAGGTGGTAGAAGAAGCTTTTAAAATAGGGAAGTTTTTAATCGCAAAATAGCTATAAATAAAGAAAAAACCCGTAATTTTACTTGCATAAAAGTTGCTGATTTAGTATAATTTAAATGGTTAATTAAAAACCCTGAAATTGCTGGGGTTGTAACAATTTATACGAAAGTTGGGATAAAGAAAAATGGAAGAAAATGCAAAAAAAATTATACGAGTTGATATCGAAAAAGAAATGAAAAAATCTTATATCGATTATGCGATGAGCGTAATTGTTTCTAGAGCACTTCCTGATGCAAGAGACGGTTTAAAACCGGTTCACAGAAGAATTTTATATGCTATGGATGGTTTGGGATTAACTCCTGAAAAACCATTTAGAAAATCTGCATATATCGTCGGAGAGGTTATGGGTAAATACCATCCTCATGGTGACGCTTCTATCTATGATGCATTAGTAAGAATGGCACAAGATTTCTCTTTGAGATATAGAATGATAAATGGACATGGTAACTTCGGTAGTGTTGACGGCGATAGCCCAGCTGCGATGAGATACACAGAGGCAAAGATGCCTAAAATTGCAGTTGAAATGTTAGCTGACATTGATAAAAATACTGTTGATTTCATGCCAAACTATGATGAGAAATTATTAGAACCAGTTGTTCTTCCTGCAAAGATACCAAACCTTTTAGTAAATGGTTCATCTGGTATTGCTGTAGGTATGGCAACAAACATTCCGCCTCACAATTTAACAGAAGTAGTAAATGCGTTAGTTAGACTTATTGACGAAGATGATGTTACAGATGAAATGTTAATGCAAGAAATTAAAGGACCAGATTTTCCAACAGCTGGTTTGATTCTTGGTAAAGAAGGAATAAGAAGCGCATATACAACCGGTAGAGGAAAAATCACAGTTCGTGCAAGAGCTGAAATTGAAGAGCATGGTAATGGAAGATATAGAATTATAGTTACAGAGCTTCCATATCAAGTAAATAAAGCAAGACTTATAGAAAATATAGCTGATTTAGTAAAAGATAAGAGATTAGAAGGTATCTCTGACTTAAGAGATGAATCTGACCGTGAAGGCATGAGAATTGTAATTGAACTTAAGAGAGATGCAAATCCTAATATTATCTTAAATCAATTATATAAAAATACTCAAATGCAAGATACTTTTGGAGCAATTATGCTTGCGCTAGTAGATGGCAAGCCAAAGGTTTTAACATTAAGAGAAGCTTTAGAAGTATACTTAGATCACAGAAAGAGTGTTATCTTAAAGAGAACACAATTTGATTTAGATAAAGCTTTAGCAAGAGCTCACATCTTAGAAGGTTTAAGAATTGCTATTGATAACATTGATGAAGTTATTGCAATTATTAGAGCTGCTTATGATGATGCTGCTGAAAGATTGATGAAGAGATTTGATTTAACAGAAATTCAAGCTCAAGCTATTCTAGATATGAGATTAAAAACTTTATCTGGCTTACAAAGAGAAAAGATTGATGAAGAATACAAAGCTTTGATGGAACAAATTGAAAGATTTAGAGCAATTCTTGCTAGTGAAAAACTTGTATTTGAAATTGTTAAAGAAGAACTATTAGAAATGAAAGATAAATTCGGTGATGAAAGAAGAACTCAAATTGTTTCTGCTGAAGGTTCAGATCTTCAAGATGAAGACTTGATCAAAGAAGAAAATACAGTAGTTGCTCTTACACATTTCGGATATATCAAGAGAATGCCTGTAGATACATATAGAGCTCAAAGACGTGGCGGTAAAGGTATTACAGGAATGCAAACTAGAGAAGAAGACTTTGTAGAAAAATTATTCGTAACTTCTACACACGATTTAATCATGTTCTTTACAAACAAAGGTAAGGTTTATAGATTAAAAGGTTATGAAGTTCCTGAAGCCGGTAGAACTGCAAAAGGCACTGCGATTGTAAATCTTCTTCAATTAGATGGTGATGAAAAAGTAACAGCTGTTATTCCAATACATGCGTTTGTTGAAGGTCAATATTTATTGATGGCAACAAAGAATGGTACAGTTAAAAAGACAAAACTTATCGAATACAATTCTTCTAGAAAGACTGGATTACAAGCTATTACACTTAAAGATGATGATGAATTAATTGATGTTAGACTTACAGATGGAGAGAGAAATATTGTATTAGTTACTCGTGAAGGTATGAGCATTACATTCTCTGAAACAGATGTTAAATCTGCAGGAAGAATTGCTCAAGGTGTAATGGGAATTAAGCTTTCTAAAGATGACTATGTAATCGGTATGGAACCAATTTATGAGAATAAGAAATACTTACTTGCGATTACAGAAAATGGTTTCGGAAAGAGAACAGAAGTTGATGAATACAGAGTTCAAATAAGAGCAGGTAAAGGTGTTATCACATACAAGACAACTCCAAAGACAGGAAAAGTTGTTGGAATCAAAGTTGTTAATGATGATGATGAAATCATGCTTGTTACAGACAACGGAATCGTAATTAGACTTGAAGTTGAAAATATTAGTATATTAGGACGTTCAACACAAGGTGTTACATTAATGAGAACAAACGATGGCGGCAAAGTTGTTGCAATCGCAAGAGTTAATGAAACAGAAGATTTAGAAAAATATAATTGCGAACAAGAATAAAAATTAAAGAAGTAGGCGAGAGCCTACTTCTTTTTTGTTTGAGTAAAAAGGGACGCCTTCGATTGGACACTACAAATATTTCAAAATTAGAATCGAAAAGTAGTGTCCAATCGAAGGCGTCCCTTTTTGGACTTTCTTATTTCATAAATACTTTATATGCTTTATATGACATATATACGTCAAATTTGCTT
>CAZEVD010000015.1:0-34800 GCA_964515475.1 uncultured Eubacteriales bacterium | reverse complement strand
CGTCCCCTTTTGGACATCTTGAACGTTTTTTCCATTTTTATATACCTTTTTTTTATGTGTTATAGTATAATACTTGCGTAGGATTCTGCATGTTTGTAGACATAATTTTAAAAGATTTGTTGGAGGAAATTTATGGCAAATTATGAGTTGCTAAAAGATATTGAAAAATACGGTAGAGAGAACAAAATTCCAATTTTGTTGGATGATTCTCTTGAGTACATAACTGGCTTATTAGAAAAAATTAAACCACATAGAATATTAGAAATCGGTACAGCTATTGGTTTTTCTGCTATAAATTTTTCTAAATATTTAGATGAAGGTGGCAGAATTGATACGATTGAAATTGAAAGTTTAAGAGTTGAGCAAGCTTTAGAAAATATTGAAAAAGTTGGCGTGCAAGATAAGATTCGCGTACTTGAAGGTGATGCTTTAGATATACTTCCATATTTAACAGAAAAGTATGATGTTATTTTTATTGATGCATCTAAAGGTAAGTACTTAGAATTTTTTGAACATGCTTTAAGACTTTCACCTGTTGGTGGATGGATAATTGCTGATAATGTTTTATACAAAGGTATGGTGTTAAGTGATTATAACAAGCACAAACAACGTACAGCAGTAAATAAACTAAGAAGTTTTATAGATGTTGTAATGGAAACTGAATGTTTGAATTCGGAATTAGTTGATATTGGTGATGGTTTAACAATATCAAAGAAAATAAAAGAAGGGTAAAATAGGAGGAAATATGAAGAAACCAGAATTACTTGCTCCAGCAGGTACTTTTGAAAAAGCAAAGATTGCTTTTATGTATGGTGCAGATGCTGTATATGCAGGAACGAATAAATTATCACTAAGGACAAGAACATCAATGCAATTTGATGATTTAGTAAATACAGTAAATCTTGCCCATGAACTTGGAAAAAAAGTTTATGTTGCAATGAATGTTTATGCAAGAGATAACGAATATGAGCTTATCAAAGAAGAAGCTAAATATCTTGATGGACTTGGTGTTGATGGAATAATAATTGCTGATGGTGGTATCGTAGATATCGTTAAAGAATTTGCTCCTAACACTGAAGTACATATAAGCACTCAAGCTAATATAACAAGCCTACATACAAGTATGTTTTGGCACAAGAATGGTGCTAAAAGAGTTATCTTAGCAAGAGAACTTAGCAAAGATGAAATTAAATATATAACAGATAATAAACCAGCTGATTTAGATGTAGAGATGTTTGTGCATGGTGCTATTTGCTACAGTTATTCTGGTAGATGTTATCTAAGTGATTATATGACAGGTCGTAGTGCAAATCATGGTGATTGTGCTCAACCTTGCAGATGGGCATATAACATGTATGTTGAAGAAGTTAATACACCAGGTGAATTTATGCCAATTGATTATGATGAAAAAGGAACATACATTTTTTCTTCAAAAGATATGTGCTTGATAAAAGAAATTCCAACATTATTTGATTTGAATGTAGATAGTTTGAAAATCGAAGGAAGATTAAAAACAGAATTCTATTTAGCAAATGTTGTACATGCTTATAGAATGGCAATTGATGATTATGCAAAAGATCCTGAGAATTGGAATTTTGAAAAGTATTTTAAAGAGTTAGATAAAGTAAGAACAAGAGGTACTACAGACTTCTATTTTAACAATACTTTTAACACAGACATCCAAGATTATGCTGGTAAACAATATAATCAAGATTATGAATTTGCAGGTGTTGTTGTGACAACAGAAAATGATTTAACAACAGTTGAAATTAGAAATAAATTATCTGTTGGAGATAAATTAGAAATTGTTATTCCTGGTATTTTAGAACCTGTAGAAATGACAATTGATAAACTTTACGATTTTGAGACTGGTGAAGAAATTGATACGGTAAATCCTGGTGTTAAAGATCAAAAAGTAAAATTTAAAATTCCTGCTGAAGTAAAAACAGGATACGTTATAAGAAGAGTAAAATAAGAAAGGTTGAATATATAAATGGAAATAGGAATAGTTGGTTTACCAAACGTAGGTAAAAGTACAATGTTTAATGCAATTACAAAAGCTGGAGCAGAATGTGCGAATTATCCATTCTGTACAATCGAACCAAATGTTGGTGTTGTACCAGTGCCAGATGAAAGATTAGAAGGTCTTGCTAAAATTTATAATCCAGAGAAAGTTACAAATGCAGTTGTTAAATTTGTTGACATTGCAGGTCTTGTAAAAGGTGCATCAAAAGGTGAAGGATTAGGAAATAAATTCTTATCACATATTAGAGAAACAGATGCAATTGTACAAGTTGTTAGATGTTTTGAAAATGGAAATATCACACACGTTGATGGAAGTATTGATCCAATTCGTGATATTGAAACAATTAACTTAGAACTTATCTTTGCTGATATGGAAGCTGTAGATAAAAGAATGGATAGAGCTCAAAAAGCTGCTAGAGCTGACAAGAAACATCAAGTTGAAGTTGATGCTTTATTAAAAATTAAAGCTGCATTAGAAGCTGGTAAACTTGCAAGTTCTGTTTCTTTAAATGATGAAGAACAAGATATGCTTTCAGATTTTTATCTATTAACATTAAAACCAATGCTTTATGTTGGTAATCTTTCAGAAGAACAATTAAAAGATTATGCTAATGATAAAAACTTTAAAGCATTAAGCGATTATGCTGTTGCAAATGGAAGTGAAGCTATTCCTTTATGTGTAAAAGTTGAAGAGGAACTTGCTAGCTTAGAAGATGATGAAAAAGCAGAAATGCTTGAACTTATGGGTATTACAGAACCTGGTTTAGATAAGCTTATCAAAGCAAGCTATAAATTATTAGGTTTAATGTCTTTTTTAACTGCTGGTGAACCAGAAGTTAGAGCTTGGACAATTAAAATTGGAACTAAAGCTCCACAAGCTGCTGGTAAGATTCACTCAGATATCGAGAGAGGATTTATCAAAGCAGAAGTTATAAGCTACGATGAGCTTATTAAATGTGGTTCTTTAGTAAAAGCTAGAGAAAAAGGTTTAATTAGATTCGAAGGTAAAGAATACGTTATGCAAGATGGAGATGTAGTTCTATTTAGATTTAACGTTTAAAAGAAATAAAGTACTAAGGAGAATGTAAATGAAAAAGATTGCTTGTTTATTGATGTTAATTTTAATGATGATGTGTAACACAGTAATATTTGCTGGATCGGATTTTGAAGTGCCAGAAACTATTTTAGTAAAATTAAACGATGGCACAATAGAAGAAATCGATTTAGACACTTATTTGTATAGTGTTGTACAAAGCGAAATGGGAGTTAGCTATAGAGCGAAAGGAATGTCATCAGCTGAGGCGGTGCCACTTGAATCATTAAAAGCTCAAGCGGTAGCTTCAAGAAGTTATGCAGTTTATAAAATACATACTGCTGGAAGTGATGTGGATTACCATGTAACATCAACAACAAGTAGTCAAGTTTATAAAAATAATATAAATATAAAAGATATAGTTAAAGAAGCTGTCGATTCGACTTCAGGACAAGTAGTTTTATATGATGGAGAAATTGCTTGTACATATTTTTCTTCAACAAGTGGAGGACATACAGAAGCTTCTGAAAATGTATGGACGGCTGCACTTCCTTATTTAAGAGGTGTTAGCGATGAATATGAAATCGAAGTTGAGAATTGTTCTAATTGGACAACTACTTTTTCACTTGATGATTTAAAAAAGCTTTTTCCTTATGTAGGTGAAATTGAAGATGTAGAAATATTAGAACGTTCTGAAAATGACAGAGTAATAGAACTTGAAATTGTTGGAACAAAAGGTTCAAAAGTTTTGAAAAAGAATTCAATAAGAACTACGATGGGAGCTTCAAAAATTAGAAGTCAATGGTTTGATGTAGAAATTGAAGATGATGAAGTAATCTTTACAGGAAAAGGTTATGGTCATGGTGTGGGAATGAGCCAAAATGGTGCTATTGGAATGGGACTTGAAGGTTTTACATATAATGAAATAATTCATTGGTACTATACAGATGTTGAAATTACAGGTGAAGAATTTGGATCTGGAATGGGAAGTAAACCAGAAATTTCAGATGATTATGAAGAGGAAGAAATTCCAGAAGAGAAAATAGAAATTGAAACTCCACTTTTAGATGTAACAACATCAATACTTACTACAAACTGGCTTGAAGTTGTTTTCTTTGGACATATTTAAAATATAGTTTTATAGCAAATGAAGAGGGTGATTAAAATTAACATAGGTGTGGATATTGGCGGGAATCATATTGGGATTGGAATTGTTGATGAACACGGAAATCTTATAAAGAAAGAAATTACTGATTACAAAAATCATGAAGTTACGGCAGAACATATTTTAAATGTTTTGAATGACTTTCTTATAAACAATAATTTAGACGGCATTGATTTTATCGGCATTGGTTTACCTGGTTTTGCCGAAAACACTTTTGTTAATTATACATGTAATATGCCTCTTTCCGGTGTTGAAATAAGAGATTTTGTACATACTGAGTTACCAATCAAAGTTTGTAACGATGCAAATTGTGCAACTCTAGCAGAATACAGATTGGGTGATTATGAAGATATTAAAAACTTTGGCTTATTAACTGTTGGCACGGGTATCGGTGGAGGTGTTGTATTAAATAAAAAACTTTATACTGGTGCTACTAATTGTGCAAATGAGTTAGGTCATATGGTTATAGAAAAATCAGGCATAAAATGCAAGTGTGGAAGAAAAGGTTGTTTTGAACAATATGCTTCTGTTACTGCATTAAAACGTATGATGAGCTTGGAAAGTTTACAAGAAATATTTTACTTGCTTGAAAAAAATCTTGTTATTCAAAGCGTATTTGATGAGTATTTAGAAAACTTATCTGAAGGTATAGCAAACTTTGTTAATTTGTATGATTTAGAAGTTGTTGCTATCGGCGGAAGTTTATCTGAATATGGCGATAAATATTTGAATAAATTAGAAGAAAAGATTAAGTTAAAGTTATATAACAAAGTTAATTCTAAATTTAAATTAAGAACAGCAAAGCTAAATAATGATGCCGGAATAATTGGTGCTGCTCTTCTAGAAAAGGAGGAGATTTAATTTGTTAGAAAAATTAAAAGAAATTCTATCTGAAGATAATATCTTTGTTAATGAGCCTATGAAAAAACATATTACTTTTAAAGTTGGTGGACCAGCAGATTATTTAGTTACGCCAACTACAAAAGAAGAATTGATTGAATGTTTAAAACTTGATATTCCTAAATTCATTTTAGGTAATGGAAGCAACTTGATTGTAAAAGATGGTGGTATAAGAGGTCTTGTTATCAAAACTTCAAAACTTAATAAGGTAGAATTGATTGAAGAAAATATTATTGAAGCTGAAGCAGGAAGTTATTTATCTACAATCGCAAGTCTTGCAAAGAAAAATTCTTTAACAGGTTTTGAATTTGCTTCTGGTATACCAGGTTCATTTGGTGGTGCGGTTATGATGAACGCTGGTGCATATGGTGGTGAAATAAAAGATGTTGTTTTTGAAACGACTTATATAGATGAAAATTTTGAAGTGAAAACAACAACGGAGCATGAATTTTCATACAGAAAAAGTATGTTTACTAATACTAATAAAGTAATTCTTTCTTCAAAGATAAAACTTGAAAAAGGTGATTTTGAAGCGATTGATGCTAGAATGAAAGAACTTTCAGAAGCAAGAAGAACAAAACAACCACTTTCTTATCCAAGTGCAGGAAGTACGTTCAAAAGACCGGAAGGATATTTTGCAGGTAAGCTTATTGAAGATTCCGAACTTAAGGGTTTTTCAATTGGTGGTGCTCAAGTGTCTGAACTTCATGCGGGTTTTGTTATTAATACAGGCAATGCTACAGCAAAAGATATTTTAGATTTAATAAAACACATTCAGACAACTGTAATGAATAAATTTGGTGTAGCTTTAGAAACAGAAGTTAAAATTGTTGGAGAAGATTAATTAAAGGGGAAAGTAAATGAATAATTTGTTTGAGTGGCTTAGTCCAGGTTTGAAATTAAAAAGATGGTTTTTCTTATTAATTGTAGGTATCATGCTATTAAGTTTTAGTATAGCGAAATTTATATCTAGTGAAACTTTGGCTATGTCAGAATTAATTTCTTGTATATTAATGTTTACAGTAGGTTTTGCAGCTATAATAATGAGCTACATCATGTCGCAAAGACGTATCTTACAAGCGATTGCTGAGGCAAATGCAAATCCAAATGGAAGACATATTAATTTAAAAAAATTATTATTTGACAAAAGAATGCTTGATAAAAATATTAAAGTTGTTGTTATAGGTGGTGGAGAAGGTTTAGCATCTTTACTAAAAGGTGTTAAAATATTTTCGAACAATGTAACTGCAATTGTTAATGTAATTGATAACGAAAAAAATAGTGTAGATAGTTTGTCGGTTCAAGATGTAAAAAAAGCTATGATTGCATTATCAAATAAAGAAGAGGCGATGTCAGAATTTTTTACATACAGAATTAGAAGTGGTGAGTACAGAGGCAGAAACATTGGTAATATGTTTTTCGAATTATTGAATGATATGTCTGATGGAAACTTATCTTCAAGTATTGAGCATGCTTCTAAAATGTTAGCGATGAGAGGTAGTGTTATACCTGCAACACTAGATAATGTTACAATTGGTGCTGTTCTTAATGATGGTACTAGAGTTATTGGAAAAACAGCAATTGAAGAAATGGTAGAAAGACGAAATACAGGAATTGAAAAAGTATTTCTTGTTCCAGAAAGATGTAGTCCTGCTTCAGATGTAATTAGAAGTATAAAAGAAGCCGATGTTATTATTATTGGTCCTGGAAGTTTATACATGAGTATTATTCCAACACTTTTAATTAAAGAAATTTCAGATGCTGTTAGAAAAAGTGAAGCAACCAAAATATTTGTTTCAAATATCATGACTGAAAAGAATCAAACAGATAATTACACTTTATCTGACTACGTTAATACAATTCATGAGCATGCAGGAAAAGGATTGTTTAATTATTGTATTTTTTCAGATAGCGATATTGTTCCAGAATATATTAGAAGATATAACAAAGAAGGCTCGGATTTAGTAGAACTTGATAGAGGGAAATTAAGAGATTTTAAAATTGATGTTCGCGTTGATGATTTAGCAACTGTTGATGAAAAACATGCTATAAGACATGATCCGTTAAAACTTGCTAGTTGTATATTTAAAATTGTTTGTGATAACATGGATTTGAATGATGACGAAAAAGCGATAGAATATTATACAGCAAAGACAAAATTAAACAGAATGGCCAATAAAAACAAAAAACAAAATATAATGTTTAAAGATGTAAAAGTAGTAATGCCAAGCAGAAAGAAACGTAGATAATGTTGTTAAAATTATTTTTACAAAGGAGCTATAAATATGCGAGTTACTGAAGAAAAAATTCAAAATATAGATGTCTCATCTAGAAAAGAATGGATTATTTCAAATGGTATTGGAGGGTTTGCTTCTAGTACAATTGTAGGTTTAAATACAAGAAAATATCATGCATTATTAGTTGCTGCACTTGGAGAATCAGGAGATAGATATGTCGTACTTCCTAAATTAAATGAATCATTATTTATTGATGGCGAATCATATTCTATTTCTACAAATGAATGTGGTAATTTTTTAGAAAAAGGTTATAAAAATCAACTATATTTTAGAAAATCATACTTACCTAGTTTTTACTATGAAGTTGCGGGAGTCAGTGTAACAAAAACTGTTGCCCTAGAATATGGTTCAAACAAAGTTGCGGTAGCTTATTTAGTGAAAACTACTGATAAAGATGTAATTTTTAATTTACAACCATTAGTTAATTATAGAAAATTTCATACAACGAGAAGTTGCTATTATTTAGACTACAATGTTAAAGAAAATGCGGTAAATGTTAAATTAAACTCTCATGGACATGTTTTGCATATGATTACTTCTGGTGCCGAGTTTGAAAAGTATACAAGAACGTATTATAAAAATATGTTTTACTCAATAGAAGAAGAACGTGGTTTTGAAGCATATGAAGATCATTTTATGCCGGGTGTATATGAGGTTAGAATTCCTAAAAATAAAGAAGTGTTAGTAGAGTTTGTTGCATATGTCGATGAAGATGAAAATTCATTTGCGAAGAATGCTAACGCTTTGGAAATAATAAATAGAGAAGAAACAAGATTAGAAAAAGTGTGTCGTGTTGCTGAAGTGAATACTTTAGAAGAAAAGCATTTAGCTGTAGCCGCTGATTCTTTTATTGTTAAAAAAGGAAATAGAAAAACAATAATTGCAGGCTATCCTTGGTTTGGGGACTGGGGCAGAGATACTTTTATAGCTTTTGAAGGTTTACTTTTGGCTACGAATCGTTTTAGAGAAGCAAAAGAAATAATATTAAGTTTTAAAGATTATATACAAGATGGTTTGATTCCAAATCTTATTGATGAAAATGGTGGCGGTGCATACAATACGGTAGATGCATCACTTTGGTATATAGATGCAGTATACAAATATTATAAACATACGAGTGATATCGAGTTTGTTAAAACTTTGTATCCATATTTAAAGCAGATAATTGGTGCATACATAGATGGTACAAAGTACGAAATCTGTATGGATAAAGAAGATTGTTTGATAAGAGCTGGTTCATCAGAAACACAATTAACATGGATGGATGCAAAAGTAGGAGATTATATTCCAACTCCAAGATATGGCAAGCCTGTCGAAATTAATGCTTTATGGTATAACGCATTAAAGATTATGGAAGAGTTTGCAATGGAACTTCATGAAGATTTTGAACAAGATTTGAGTCAAAGAGTTAAAGCATCTTTTAGAAAGTTTTACAGTTCAGAAGGTTTGTTTGACGTGTTAGAACCAAATAGTGAACAAATTAGACCAAATCAAATTTTTGCAATAGGACTTGAGTTTTCACCAGTTGAAGATGAAAAAGCTAGAGAAATATTAAAAGTTGTTGAAGAAAAGTTATATACATCTAAAGGATTAAAAACTTTATCGTCTGAAGATAAAGAGTATAGAGGAATGTATTGTGGAGATTCTTACAACAGGGATTCTAGCTATCATCAAGGTACAGTTTGGCCTTGGCTTTTAATACCATATTTTAAAGCTTCTAGAAAATATAAAGGTAAATACAAAAGATTAGAAAATGTTAATGAATTAATAAATGAAGATTGTATAGGAAGCATTTGTGAGATTTATGATGCAGATGAACCACACTTACCAAAAGGAGCTTATTCACAAGCGTGGAGTGTAGCAATGGCTATTTTAAATAGTTAACGAAAGGATAAAATATGAAAATCATAGGAATAGATCCAGGGTATGCAATAACTGGATATGGTGTGATTGAATACGAAGGAAATCATTTTAAACTAATAGATAGTGGTTCTATTCAAACGAAGGCTGGTGTGCCACTACCTATTAGATTGGAAAAAATATATGATGACATGATGGAGTTAATCGAAAAACATAAACCAGATGCGATTTCTATTGAAGAATTATTTTTTAATAGAAATACTACAACTGCGATTGGTGTTGCGCAAGGAAGAGGTGCTGTTTTAATTGCTGCTTCTAAAACTAAGACTCCAATTTTTGAATACACTCCATTGCAAGTAAAACAAGGAGTTGTAGGGTATGGTCGTGCTGACAAAAAGCAAGTTCAAATGATGGTAAAAACTATTTTAAAATTAGAACAAATCCCGAAACTTGATGATACAACAGACGCTATTGCCATTGCGATTTGTCACGCGCATTCTTATAGGTTTGCAAAACCAATTCAATAAAATAGAGGTAATTATGAATAAAAATTTGTATTTAATAACAGGCGATGATGTTTTAGAAAAAGAAGAAACTCTAGCTAAAATTCAAGAAGACTTCGGGGAAAAAGTAAAAGGAATTAATTATATTGTTCTTGATAAAGATTCGCTAAAAAACTTAGAATCTGAAATAAATACATATGCATTTGGATTTTCGAAAAAATTAATCATTGTAAAACTTGATAAGAAAGAAAAGGCAGAAAAATCTACTGATGAATCCGATTCTGTAGAAGAAAAAAATGACTGGTTTACTCCGGAATTAGAAAATTCATTAGCTGAATTGACTGATGTTGTAGTAGTTTTTTATGGTGAATTTTTAAAGAGAAGTAAAATTTACAAATTAGTAGATAAATATGGTGAATGCATAATTTGTGACAAGAAAAAAGATTATGATGTAATGACTTGGTGTGCAAAAGTTTTTAAAGAAAATAATGTTGAAATAACTAATACAGACGTTAATTATTTAATAAGTTTATGCGGAACTGATAAGTTGGTTCTAAAAAATGAAATTGAAAAATTGATTTCTTATTCGCTTGATACATTAAAGATTACCAAGAAAGATATTGACAATTTATCGATAAGAACATCGGATGTTATTATATTTGATTTAACAGATAGTTTAGGGAATAAAAATGTAAAAGCTGCATTAAATTCATTAAATGAACTTTTGGAAAATAAAGAGCCTATTCAAAAAATTGTCATAATGATTGCGAAGCATTTTAAATCGTTATTAGTTGCAAAAGTAGCTATGATGGAAAACAGAAATGTTATGGAAGAATTAGCAACAAAGTCACCATATGCTTGCAACAAATATAAGAGTCAAGCTAAGCTATTTACTTTTGATGAATTGAAAGAAAAAATTAGAGCTTTGGCAGAACTTGATATAAACAGTAAAACGGGCTTAATTGATTTGAAAATTGGATTAGAAAAAGTAATAGTTTCATAAAAAAGAACACATTCTAATATTTATAAATCTAGTATTAGGTTTATTATATAAGAATGTGTTTTTTGTTATTTGTTTTCTAGCAAAGCTTCGTTGATTCCTTCTGCTATAAGAGAAGAAAGGTTATTAATAGTGTCATCTATAGTATTTGGTGTAACCATAAAATCAAAATTTTTATCGGTATAGATTGATTGCAAAAATTTTTCTTGTTCTTCAATGGAAGAAATTTTTGATATAGCTTCATTAATTATTGAATAAATACTTACAACCGTAGGTATACCAATTGCAATTACTGGAACATTTAGTGTTTCGTGATTGATTTTATTTCGATTATTTTTTACACCTGAGCCGTGGTACAATCCCTGCAGTGCTAATTTGAATTGTCTTACTAACGCGTTTTATTTCTTTAGAAGCGAGAGCATCTATGACAATTACTAAATTTGGTTTTGTTTTTTCGACAATTCCTTTAATTATTTCGCAGGTATCGATTCCAGTTGTGCCTAATACACCTGGTACAATAGCACTAATTGAACGAGTGGTTTCAGAAACTAATTCCGGAGAATATTCAATTAAATGTCTTGTTATTGTGAGTTTTTCGATGCTTTTAGGACCTAATGCGTCAGGCGTAACGTCTGAATTTCCGTAAACCAACAACTAATACAGAGTCTTTTTCTTTTAAGTTTGATAGTTTTTTAATAATTTCCCCTAATTTTTTTATAATTTTTTGATCTATCTTTTCGACTTCGTCATTCAAATAAGGGGATTCAATGGTTATATATTCGCCAATGGGTTTAGAAAGTGCATTACTACCTTCTTCTGAAAGGATTTTTACTGTAGTAATATGCACATCGCAATCAGAATCATCAATGAATGCCTCAATGCCTGGTATTTCGGACTCTTTTTTGTTTGCGGTTTGGTAAATTTCTCTGTTTTCTAAGGCTAGGTCTGTTCTAATGTTAAAATTCACAAAAATCACCTCAAAAATAGGGTAACCAAAAGCTAAAATAATAGTCGGTTTTTATTGAATCTTTACATTATTTGGGGTAAAATTATATATAAGTATGTAAAGCTTAGTGATTACTAAGGAGGATGAACAAATGGGGAAAATAAAAGAGTTTGCAAGTGGAATAGTTAAAACGATTAAATCTATTGTAAATGGTATTAAATTTTTTAGTACATACGTAGGTTGGGTTGTTGCGGCTTTAATTCTTATAATTTTTATAGTAATTGCCGTTACAGTTTTGGTTAATACTTGTGGCCATTTACTAGCTGAATTTTTAGGAGATGACGTAGGTATTTCATCGGATGCTGATTATGAGTATATGGTTTCGAGTTTAGGATATGCAGGTTATGACTCATTAATTTCTGAGAAGAATTGGCAAGAATATATGGCTTATGAATATTCAGTACTAATGGATGTTGCAGAATATTTATATGATGGCCAAAAAGCGTACATTGAGAAATTAAAGAGTGGAGCTATAGAATACCGTGGTGAAGGAGATACTGGACCAACTACAATGCCATATTTACTAGCAGAAGGACAATACGATGCTTCAAAAATGACGGACGAGCATTGGAAAGAAGCTGTATTGGCAGGACAAGTTTCTGAACGTTTTGGAATAACAGATCCTTTCTCTGAAATGCAAGTTGAATATAGCTTATTAGGTGGAAATCCAAACGTTGCACTTCCAATAATTTCGTACGAATTTAAACTAAATACTTATGAAGATACCCAAGGTTCATTAGTTCCTTATATAAATGTTGTAAGAGATGATCTTGTTTATCATTATTACACAACAGCAAATAGAGATAAATTTGCAAGTGGAAAAGCAACAAATTTAGCGGAAGCAGATATTGAATTATTAGAAATTAATTATCATTTGAATGATAATAACGGTTTGTTACCTAAATCTGTTGACTATGCTTACGATAAGATAAATTATCAAGGTGATGATCCTGAGACAATAAATACTGGTAATGAAGATTACTGGCCAATCGCTGAAGATAAATTCGAAAGTGAGCTATATTTTAATGATACATATGATTCGGTAACATATAAAATTAGTTTACAAACATTGATTGATAGATATTTACCAAAAGCAAGTTTATTAACAACTTGGTTTATGTTAAAAGATACAGACTTCGCAGATTCTGAAGGAACTGGTAAAGAATTAGCTCCAGAGTTAGGAGAAGATGCAGCTAGTTCAAATCATGATAATAACTTCATGATTAATGATTTGTTAAAAGATATGAAAGGTATCTACAATTATTACTGTTGGAATGGAGAAACAATCAGTCAAGAAACTGTTGAATCTGTTCAATATGACGAGAAACAAGGTACAGTAATAAGAGATCCTATGACTGGCGAAGCGCAAATGGTCGAAAAGACTAAAAATTATGCGACTACTAACAATAAGACTTTTATAAAATTTGGTCAGATTGGATTAGAAACAAATAGATTTGATGTTTATAAAAAATATGAACCAGCAGCTGGTGATAAATCAATAATTGCTGGAAAAACTACAACAATGCCAAAAGCTCAAAAAGAAATAACTGGCGATGATGAAGAGGCAACACTTCCGATTGTAAACGACTTATTATCGGATAATGCATATTTCTTAAGCGAAATGGAAATTGAAGCAGAATTTGAATATACGTATACAACTTCGGTTTATAAAAAGAGTGGAGATGAATTAATTCATCAATCAACTACTACACATACTGGCACAACAACAGACACCGAAATGTATGTTTCTGGAGAAGTTCCTGGACCTGGTTTTTCTACTACGGTATTTAATATGGCTGTATTACCGTCAGAAACAGATACAGAAGCAGAAGATTTAGTTCAACAAGGTGAAAATATTAATGCAAGGGGACCAAAAGAAAATTTATTAAATCCAATGTATGTATTAGCATTTCAAACCAAAGAATTAGAAGATGGAAGAATTTCAGCAGAACTTCCTCCAACATTCTATGATGGTTCGTATAAAGATCATATTCATAAAATGTATAATTTTGCTATTGGTGAAGAAGAAGGTGACGGTTCTTCGGAACGTGAAGAAATCATGGGACTTTTCGAAGGTCATATAGAGAAATGGTTAAATAAGCAAGAAACAAAAGATGCTTTAGAATCATTCTTTACACCGCCTAATGTTTCGGATGAAACTGTTGATAACGGTTCTACTGTAGTTGTAACAACGGTAGATACAAGTAGTACAAAAATAAAGAAGATAAATTTAAAAGAAGTTATTTATGATCATTTAATAGAAAAAATTTCACCAGACAATCCTAACAATCCAAATAGAGCGGTGTTTGATGTTAGAGAAGAAGAAACAGCTTTAAAACTTGATATATATCAAAAGAGATTATCAGCGGTATTAGTTACTGAAGTTGAAACTTGGGCAAAACATGCTGAGTATGATATTACTGTAATTCAAAATACATTTGAACCACAAATAAAACAACATGTAATACCACACAATCGTTTTAATTTTGGCGTTGAAACATTTAATGTTGAAGAGAATGCAAAGTTTAGAACAGAATATTACAAGCAATATTTCTCTAAAGTAGCAGGAAAAGAACCCGGTGTAAAAGAAGCTGACGTATTATCAATGCTTATGAGTTGGGAAGAGTATGGTAATAAAGGTGTGTCTTCAGCCTATAATTTTATGAGAGATTTATATCAATTAGTAATGCATCTAAGAACAAAAGGTGAACAATATGAAGAAGCACATTCGGGCGATGCTGATTATGAAAATCCATATATTTTAAAAACGGCATATACTTATTTGTATTTACCAGAAACTATTTGGGGATTTAGAGAAGGTAAAACTCAAGAAATTTTCTGGACAGAAAGATTGGCGGCTAAAGAAAATGGAAATCCAGATGCTCTATCGTTAGAAGAACAAGAAAAAGTTGTAACGAAAGATAATGAGATTTCATGGCAGATTATGGATTATGAAGATTATGATGAATGTCAAGATGGAGAAAAAACAAAAGTATATGGCTTATTCCCTTATGGCAATGAGTTAGTAAGAACATATTTTGCAGAAGAAGCTCTAGAAGAAGGCGAGTTTGATGATGGAAATTATTCATCTGGACATAGTGGTGTTGACTGGCATTCTAGAACAAAAATTACAGAAATTATTGCTGCTGCAAAAGATAAAAATTATACAGAAATTCCTGGTAAGATTTATGAATATGAATTAAAGGCAAGAACTTTAAGAAATATATTACAAGGAAAAGGTAATGAAGAAAAGAAATATCAAAATGCACTTGCTTTTGTAGGTGGAGACACTACCTCTGAAGGCGTAAAAATATATTATGACAAGGCAAAAGAATCGCTTGATAAGTACTTAGAAGAAAGTGAAGTAAAATCTCCTGTTGTAGCAATTGCACCAGGTATAGTTCAAAGTGCAGGTTACAACTGTGTAAGCGGTTTCTATGTTAGACTTTCTCATGATGGAAAAGATGAAAATTATGTTTCAAGATATGTACATTTCCGTAGATGGCCTGAAGTTGATGTTGGTGATATAGTTGGCGCGGGTACTGTATTGGGATATGAGGGTAGTACTGGTAATTCAACAGGTAACCATTTACATTTTGAAGTTTTAATAAATGGTGTTAATCAAAGTCCATCGAAATTTGTGGCTCCGATATTTACACCATTCTATAATATTGACAAGATAACAGAATTCTTATCTGAACATGAAAAATATCCATATAACGAGAAAGAGTTAATTCTTTCTACTGAATATATGTCACTTATAAGAACTGTGTTAATGGCGAGATTTGATGGCAGTGGTAAAGTAGATGCAATAAAAGCTCCAGATGCAAGACTATTAGAGTCTGTTTCGATTATAGAAGCTATTGGTAGAGACGGTGTAACAAAAGATGAGTACTTATATGCAAAAGATGGAGGCGGACGTTTCTATCTAATGCTTAAAGACGAGGGATTGCAAAATGCATGTATCATAAAAACAGGTGTTGAACCAAAAGTCCAATTCTATAAAGTTACTTTTGAAATACTAGAAAAATCTATTATAAAAGATGGAAAAGTAGAATATGATTTCTGGGATAACGGAAGATTATTTAAAATTCTTTCAAAAACTGCTGTAAGTCCAAGCTCGGTACTTATGGATAGTGGTATCAGCATTCAAACTGATGTTGGTGCATATGGATCAGCTGAAGTTAATTGGGGTATAACAACACCACATACAGCACTTTTAGATGATTATGATAAATTGTTAAATAAGAGCATTTTTGACCCGGAATCGGATTATGATATACATGTTTATTACGATGATGAGAAGAATAAAACAAAGTGGAAGGAACATTGTGAAAAAACGACTGATTTAATAAGAACTAAAATTGAAGCGGGTAATTGGAATACTCCTGAAAAAGATGTTCGTGTAAGTAAAGAATATTTCTCAGCGGATAAATTGAAAGAAAAATTCCAAGAAGAAACAACAGACGCTAAAGTTTTAATGCATTATGCTGATGCAACTATGGCATATTCAGTTCCGTTCTATGAAGGTCCATTCTCAGAATCATATGCAGCTTCAATGTCGACTACTCCTGGTAGCTATGGTGCTTTAAAAGAAGATTTGGCAGCAATGCAAGAAGCGATGATTGCTAGAGGCTTTGATAATTCAGATAAAGAAAATCCTATGAATACAGACGGTGATTACGATAGCATAACGACTTCTGTTGTAAAAAATGCAGGTACAAAGATTAAAGATATCGCTGGAACTATAGCAGGTTATGAAGATGTTATGATAAATCAAGGTGCTTTCGGAAAATCTGTTTCAGCAGGAGGTTTAACAGGTGCGTATTCAATAGAAGGTGCAGTGGCTTGGAATACGTATATAGCTTTTGGTACTTATGGAGAAGCCAAACGTGCTTCAGAGGCTGCCATTGCGAATGCGGCAACACATTATCCTGCAGCAAATTATTGGACTCTTATGGCAATATGTCATAATGAATCTGGTTTCTTACCATCAAATGAATCGCAACTTTTATTTAATCAAAATCATACGATAACTTTGAATTTTGAAAACTTAACTGATGAAGATAAAAAAGCTTATTTGTTTAACTACAAAGGTGAAGATAGAATTTTAAGAAGAGCTCAAGGTCTATTCCAAATTGCTCCACCAAATATTAAACAATATTATCCAACAGATGAAACGGCATTAATTGCTGTGAGAACACCTTATGCAAATGCTTTTATTGGCGCTAAGATGGTTGATGATGCAAGAAAAAATTTAGTTAAAGATTATATGTCAGAAATTACTGCAATGGCTGAAATGGCTAATTGGAAGGAGCTAGGTAAGGAAGCAGGAAAAGATCCTGTAGATATAATTCTAGAAGGTCTATCTGCATTCTCACTTAATGTAGGTTATGGCAATGTATCACAAGCGTTCACACACATGCAAGGAATGACCTATAATAATATTGGAACGCAAGAAGATAAGAAGTTTATGATTAATGGTTGTCCAAATTATGTCGGCAGAATAATAGGTAGTTATACAAGTGCAGAATTAGATACTTGGTCACCAAAGAATATGATAAGTTATTAAAAAAGAGGATGTTCTTTAAGCCTCACTTGAAGAACATCCTTATTTTTAGATTTTGATTGGAGAGATGATTATGAAACTAGAAAGACTTAATCCAAAAGCAAAAGCTTTTTTACTTATTTTTTTAATAGTTGCAGTACTTGTGCTATCTGAAAATCTTATTAGATTAATAGCTAGAGTTTCTGAAGAAACTGTTGTTAAAATTGATAATAAAAAGGAAGAAGAAGAATATCAAGCGACAGAAGAATACAAAGATGAAGTTTATATAGAAGTTTCAATAGCGAAGACTTTAGAATTATTAAAAAGTGAGGATTATGAAGCTTTATATGCAGTATTAGATCCAGAATATGCAATAGCCATGAATATTGATTCGGCAGAATCTTTAAAGGATTATATGTTACTATATATGGGGATTCCTAGCGATATAGAACTACTTGAATTTGAAAAAATCAATGAAAGATTTGTTTGTACAGTAAATGTTAATGTGCAAAGTGAAATTATGAGAAAAATAATGCTTGTAACGCCAAAAGAAGAGGATACCTTTACGGTAATATTTGATAATGTTTCATTGATTAAGAACTATAATGGAACAAAAATAATTGAAGATGAAAAATTAAAATATGAATTAATATCTAAAGTTACAAGAGAAGGCGATTATATTTGTACTTTTGAAATGACAAACAATACAAATAAAACTTTAGAAGGCACTTTAGAAAATATGAAAATTGTAAAAACTAACAGAAAAAAATATTCTCCATTAAATATTGATGAATTACAAAACATCGTATTGGCGCCAGGAGAAACTAAATTTTTAAGATATCGTATAGATACATCTACTAACAGTTATTTGTCAGAAGATAGAATAGAGTTCATTTTTGTAGAAAAAAACGGTACTGAAAATAAAGATACATTAATAGTTGAAAATTATTAAGGAGGCGAAAAAATGAATGCTGCTTGTAAAAAAATTTCAGCAACTCTTGTTGTAATATTAATTGTCATATGCTTTTTGAATGTTACACTAAAAGATTTCGAAAAAGAAAAATTAAATATGGCTAATATAATTGGAGAAAAAGTTACTGGGAAACAAGTCACTTTGAATGAATATGTGATGCTATGTGAAAAGACAATCGGAATTTATATTAGTGCTGCACGAAGTGGTGATTCAGCAAAAATGTATTCACTTTTAACGCCTCAATATCGAGATATTATTAGTTATGATGAATATGTTGAATCAATAAAAAATATTGATTTTTCAAATGCATATATTTCTAATATAGATGTGTTAACAACTAATTTGTATGTTGCGGAAGTTGTATATGATAACAAAAATATGCAAGAATATTTAATTCTTTTACAAGACGAAGATTTTGATTTGGTTCCAGAAAAATTTTTAGAATATGTAGAAGTAAATGAAGATATAAAGAAAAGAAATGTTACATATACTTTGCTTGGATATGAAGTTTATACAGACGTATGTATTTTTGATTTAAAAATTAAAAATGAAAATAAGGATGAAATTCTTATCTCAAAAGCTAGTATGCTTGATAATTATGGGGTGGATACGGATGTTAATCTTAATGAAAAAATAGCTCCAGGAGAAGAAAAAATTGTTTCCATTACTTTTGAAACAGAATTGGATTTTCCAGAAGTGTTTGAAATTACGCGAGAAACAGAAAAGAAATATATGAATTACAAATTTGAACTAACTAAACGTTAATATGATTTGAGGTGAACTTTATGCAAGAAGAGTACGATAAAATTGTTGATGAAGTTTCAGATGAATATGAATATAGTGACGATTTAAAAAATACGTTAAAAAGAGTTTTACCAGCAATGCTTGCAGAAGCTACTCCAGAAGCCAAAGAAACGTTTTATAAAATGCTTAGAAGGACTCCAATAGTAGTTTTGCCGAAAAATTTAGAAATTACATCTGAAGAGCTAGATCAAAGATTTTTTGGAGATATAAATCATCATATTAAGGATTTGGAAAGTGATGTTCTTGGCGAATATACTTCAAGCAGGCTTACAGGCGGATTTTCTTACGAACCAGTATTAGATGAAGAATTAAATGTTCTTGGGGGTAAACAATATATATACATAAGAGATGAATTTTCAGGCAACAGCGAAAGAGACTCTAGAGCCAGAGAAATTTTAGGAACATCAATGCAAGTGGCACATTTAATTCATGAATTGGGGCATGCATGGCATTCGGAAAATAATCAATTTTATAAAAAAGATGGTAAGTTAGTTCAAAGATGTGGGACATCAGAACTATACTATGAATTTAACAAACAAGAAGATGGAACATATGCGAGGAAACTTATCAAATCTGAAGGACTTATTTTAGAAGACTCTCTTAATACAATAGAAGAAGAAAAAAGTATGGCTAGATTTTTAGGCATATCAAGAGAAGAAGTTCATGACGATATATATAAAAACTTATTATATTTTTCAAATTATCAGTCGACGGTAATGTGGATAGGAGATAGTTTACTTACTTTAGATGATAAGCACGCGATTGACGAATGGCGTTTGACTGGGGATTTATCTAAGGTTAATGAGTTAATGTATATTATGGAACAAACGGATGCTTATAGAACTAGAACTATACCAAAAGAATACGATGAAAAAAAGAAAACATTACTTTCTATGCCACCGAATGATTATTTGAGAAAAAAATTTCAATCTCGAAGTGAAGATTTTTTCTACGATAAAGGAGCTCTTAACCCGTTAGAAATAGTTGCTCATAGTATGGTTGAGTCATTTGATATTGCTGTTAATAAATATTCTTTTGATATAATAAGTTCTCCGGAAAAGAAACAATATTATATTGATGTTGTTAATGCTACACGAGCTTCTGCGTATGAAATAATTAATCAAACAATGGATATTTTACAGGATCCAGAAAAGAAGGCTGAAATATTAGCTAAAAGGGCAGAAATGATTGCGGAGCAAGAGGGGAAGCAGTCGTTAGGACATTTAGTAGAAGCTAATGCTCCGCGATTAGGAATGGCTGATATAGGGCAAGCAAGTAAGACTTTAGAAAAAGCAGATGCTTTTCACGAAGTTTTGCATGAAGCTGCCATAGAAGAATCAAAAACTGTAGAAATATAAGATGGAAAATTAAGGTAATATAGCAGCTAAAAAATGCTAAATTTTAGTTGCTATATTATTTTTTATGATGTATAATACTAGCGAACCTTGGTTTGGACGTGAGAAACAATTATCTCCTCTTGCGACCTAAATCAACGGCGATTATGTGAAAGAAGGAGGATTTTTAAGATGGATAAGAATGCAATAATTAAAGAATATGCAACTCATGAAGGCGATACTGGTTCTCCAGAAGTACAAGTAGCTTTACTTACTTATAGAATCGCTGAGCTTACAGAGCATTTAAAAGTTCATAAAAAAGACAACCATTCAAGAAGAGGTCTTTTCAAAATGGTTGGTCAAAGAAGAGGCTTACTTAACTATCTAGAGAAAAATGATATCGAAAGATACCGTTCTCTAATTGAAAGATTAGGCTTAAGAAAATAGTTAAATGGGGATAAAATATTGCAATATTTTATCCCTTTTTAATATATTTATGTAGTAATTATTAAACATCGCTAAGATGTCTAATATAAAGGACTTGGAAAGATGTAGGTGTAATGTGTGTTGGTTTTAGAAAAAATCAATAGACGTTACAACTACATGCGAGTCCTTAAAAAATACGCGTCAAAAGACGTAGAATAAAAGGAGAGGAAAATATTATGTTTAAAACTTACTCAATGGATTTAGCTGGTAGACCACTTACTATTGAAACAGGTAAAATGGCCGGCCTTGCTAATGGAAGCGTATTAGTAAGATATGGAGACACAGTTGTAATAGTAAATGTTACAGCTTCAAAAGCTCCAAGAGATGGGATTGATTTCTTCCCATTATCAGTAGATTATGAAGAAAGATTATATGCTGGTGGAAAAATACCAGGAAGCTTTACTAAGAGAGAAGGAAAACCAACAGATAAAGCAATCTTAGTATCTCGTGCAATTGATAGACCAATTAGACCATTGTTCCCAAAAGATTTAAGAAATGATGTTTGCGTAAATGCAATGGTTCTATGCGTTGATTTAGATTGCTCACCAGAAGTTGCTGCACAAATTGGTACATCAGCTGCTTTATCAATATCTGATATACCATTCAATGGACCAACTGCAGCAGTTAGTGTTGGATATGTTGATGGAGAAATTGTTATCAACCCAACATTAGAACAAAGAGCTAAAAACAAACTAAACTTAACAGTTGCTGGAACTAAAGAAAAAGTTTCTATGATTGAAGCTGGTGCTGATGAAATTCCAGAAGCTACAATGCTTGAAGCTATTAAAAGAGGACATGCTGAAATTATTAGAATTGCTGAATTTATTGAAGGCATTCAAAAAGAAATCGGCAAACCTAAATTTGAATATGTTTCATGTGCTGTAAACGATGAATTATTTGAAAAAGTTGCTGGTTTTGCTGCTGATAAAATCAAAGTAGCTTTACAAGAAGTTGATAAAGATACAAGAGATGCTAACGTTGATGCTGTTTCAGCTGAAATTGAAGAGTTCTTAAAAGGACAATATAGTGAAGAAGATTTTGAAGCTATAAAACCTCAAATCGGTGAAGCTATTTACAAACTTCAAAAGAAAACAGTTAGACACATGATTCTTGAAGAAAATATAAGAGTTGATGGAAGAGCTTTAGATGAAATTAGACCATTAAGCGCTGAAGTTGATTTATTACCAAGAACTCATGGTAGTGCAATGTTTACTAGAGGACAAACTCAAGTATTATCAATAACAACATTAGGAACAATTGCTGATGAACAAGAATTAGACGGATTAGATGAAGAAACATCTAAGAGATACATTCACCATTACAACTTCCCACCATACAGTGTTGGTGAATCAAGACCATCAAGAGGTCCTGGTAGAAGAGAAATTGGACATGGAGCACTTGCTGAAAGAGCTTTAGTACCAGTTATTCCTTCACAAGATGAATTCCCATACACAATTAGAGTTGTATCTGAAGTTTTATCTTCAAATGGTTCAACTTCTCAAGGAAGTATTTGTGGAAGTACATTATCACTTATGGCTGCTGGTGTTCCAATTAAAGAACCAGTTGCAGGTATTTCAACAGGTCTTGTAACAGATGATAACGATAGATCAAGATATGTAATGTTGACAGATATTCAAGGTCTTGAAGATTTCTTCGGAGATATGGACTTTAAAGTTGCTGGTACAAAAAACGGTATCACAGCTATTCAAGTTGATATTAAAATTGATGGATTAACATATGACATCATTGCTGAAGCTTTTGAAAGAACAAGAGTTGCTAGAATGTATATTTTAGACGAAGTTATGTTAAAAGCTATTCCAGCACCAAGAGCTGATATTTCAAAATATGCTCCAAAGATTATTACAATGACAATTAATCCAGAAAAGATTAAAGATGTTATTGGTAGCGGTGGTAAAGTAATTAATAAAATTATTGCTGACACTGGCGTTAAGATAGATATTGAAGATGACGGAAGAGTATTCATTGCTGGTCAAGATAGTGCAATGGCTGATAAAGCCAAAGAAATTATCGAAACAATTACAATGGAACTTGAACTTGGTAAGATATATTCAGGTAAAGTTGTTAGAATCATGAATTTTGGTGCATTCGTTGAAGTGGCTCCAGGTAAAGAAGGAATGATTCACATATCTAAACTTGCAAAAGAAAGAGTAGAAAAAGTTGAAGATGTAGTTAAAATAGGTGATGAAGTAACTGTTAAAGTTATTGAAATAGACGATCAAGGAAGAGTTAACTTAATGAGAATGGTTTAATTTCTTTCGTGGGAACCGTGTCTTGTGATATTCGCAGGGCACGGTTATTTATTTGTATTATTTTAAAGTATTCATTATGAAAAATGTTGCAGAAAAGCTTTAAATGTTGTAAAGTTTTTAATAGATGTTTAATGTAATGAGGTGAGTTTTATATGTCAAAACCAATTCGTGTTGTTGCTTTTGTTGGTCCTAGTGGAACAGGAAAAAGTCACAGAGCTCAAATGGTTGCTAAAAATAACGGAATTGAATATATAATAGATGATGCTATATTGGTTAGTGGAACTAAACTTGTAGCTGGAACATCTGCCAAAAGAGCGGATACAAAAATCGAATCGGTTAAAAAAGCTCTTTTCTCAGATGAAGAACAAGCAAAAGAAATGAAGGCAGCAATAAAATCAAAGAAGCCGAAAGCTATATTGATTTTAGGAACTTCAGATGGCATGGTGCAAAAAATTGCAGCTAACTTAGGGCTTCCTGAAATTTCTGAATATATACGAATTGAAGATGTTTCTAGTAAAGAAGAAATCGAACTTGCCAGAAGTGTAAGACGTTCGGAAGGAAAACATGTTATTCCAGTACCTACATTTGAAATAAAGAAAGATTTTTCTGGATATTTGCTTGATCCACTTCAAATTTTTAGATGGAGAGGCGGAAGAAAAGCAGCACCTTATATGGCAGAAAAGTCTATTATTAGACCTACATTTAGTTATTTGGGTAATTACATAATATCAGATAACGTTTTAAGAACAATAATTGAACACATAGGAAACGGAATCGAAGGGATACATAAAATACAAAAAATTAAAATAGAAAATTATCCGGATGGTTTAGTTGGATATGTGGATGTTGTAATGGTATATGGATATAATTTACCGGATATTATGAAAATTTTTAAAGAAAAAGCGAAAAAAGAAGTTGAAAGATTAACAGCGATGAATGTTTTAGATATTCAAGTTGTTGCTAAGGAATTATACATTCCTGAAGATAGAGAAAAATAATTTGAAAAAGGCAGAAAAGCAAGATGTTTTCTGCCTTTTTACATATAATTTACATTCTTTTAAAAAGTTATTTACAGGTTCATTATATTATATATGCGATATAGTAATAGGTATTATTGCTTTTGTATTAAATCATAATTTTTCATATTTTTACTGCTCTAAAAATGTGAAAAAAATGGTAAGGGCAAAATGTCATTTAATAATGCAATTTCGCACGTTGCGTTATTATAATGGCAAAATAATACTTGTTATTATGTGTTCGGATTCTTTGATGGGGGGTTCGGATTGGATGCAAAGCCTAGAGATGATTTTATCATCTCTAGGACCGCATTTATTTTAAAAAGCAATATTTTATTTGATTCTTTGTAATGACGTATATTGATAAGAAAGGCGTGATTGTTATTAAGAAGATACTAGTTGTCGATGATGACAAAAATATATGTGAGCTTCTAAATTTATATCTAAAAAAAGAAGGATATGAAGTTGTTTTTGCATATGATGGTAGTGAAGCTGTTAACATGGCAAAAACAGAAAATCCTAATTTAATACTTTTAGATGTTATGATGCCTGTTATAAATGGTTGGGAAGCTTGTAAGTTAATTAGACAATTTACTTCTGTACCTATAATTATGCTTACTGCATTAGATACAACAGAGAATAAAGTTCAAGGTTTGAACATTGGTGCTGATGATTACATTGTAAAACCTTTTGAGCCAGTTGAAGTTGTTGCAAGAATTAATGCACATTTAAGAAGAGAAGAAAATAAAGCTTCAGAAGAAAACGTGGCTACAAAAAATGAAATAACAGTTGATAATATATCAATTGATTTAGAAAAATATGAAGTAAAACTAGACGGGGAGTTAATTACAGATTTAAAACCAAAAGAAGTTCAGCTTTTATATTTTTTCTTAACAAACAAAAATCAAGTTTTTTCTCGTGAACAATTACTTGATAAAGTTTGGGGATATGAATACTATGGCGGAACTAGAACTGTGGATGTTCATATAAAGAGTGTTAGAGAAAAATTAAATAGTCCAAATAGCAAATGGGAAATCAAAACAATATGGAATGTAGGATATAAATTCGAAGTAAAATAGGGAGTTAATATGTTTAAGAGTATTTATTTGAGATTAGTTGCTACATATTTGACATTGTTTTTAGTTGTAGTAATAATAATTTCTTTCTTTAGTACATCACTTTTTTATAAAGAGTTTACTAATCAAAGAGAAGATAATTTAATAAACGCAGCTGAAAAAACAAACAGTCTTATGGTGCGCTATTACAATAATGAAATTACTAAAAGCGAATTAACTGCATGGATTGATGCGATGGGATATATTTCAAATATTAAGATTTATATTCTTAATCCAGATGCTACTATTTCAAAACAAATTTCTACAAGTGATGACTTAAGTGTAAATGATCAATTAAAATCAGATATAATGACTGCGATGGATGGAAATAGAGTTTTAAGAATGACTTCTGTTTCTATAGAGCCAAACGCAGATGAAGTCGTTTATATAGCGACACCATTAAAATATAATGATTCGGTAAGTGGAGTTATAATGATTTTCTCTCCATTTACGGAAATGAACAATTTATTAAAAGAAGCAATTATTACAATATTAACGGTTGTGGTTTTAGTTGTATTAATTGGTACAATAGCGATACTTAGAGTATCGGTAAATATTTCTATTCCTATAAAACAAATTAGTGAATATGCAAGAAATTTGGGTAAAGGAATTGATGTGCCAGATGTAAAAATCGAGACACATGATGAAATTGAAATGCTTGGCAATTCGTTCAATGAGATGAAGAACGAAATTCAAAAGACTGAGCAAATGAGAAAAGAAATTGTTGCGAATGTTTCGCATGAACTTAGAACACCGCTTACTTCTATTATAGGTTTTATAAAAGGAATTTTAGATGGTGTTATTGAAAAAGAAGATGAAGAAAAATATTTAAACATTGCTTACGAAGAAGCGAAAAGACTTAAAGATTTAACAACTGATATTGTTGATGTTGCGAAACTTGAATCAGGAAATGTTAAATTAAACAAAGAAGATTTCGTGTTAAACGCATTAGTAAAAGATGTGTACATTGAAATGGAAGAATTGGTTAAAGAAAAAAATCTTGAATTCATTTTAGAAGAAAAAACAGAGAATATAAAAATCAATGCTGATAAGGCTAGAATGAAACAAGTTCTTATAAATGTTCTTAATAATTCATTAAAGTTCACGGATAAAGGTTCTATATCTATAACAATAGGTGAGGCTGCAAACAAGCCATATATATTAATGAAAGATACTGGTATCGGAATTCAAAAAGACAAAACACAATATGTGTTTAATAAGTTCTTTACGGCGAATGAATATGGAAATGCAACTACAGGTGCAGGGTTAGGTCTTAATATTGTTAAAAATATTATTGATATGCATGGTGGTTCAATAGAATTAAATAGTGAAGAAGGAAAAGGAACAACAGTAAAAATTATTTTATAAAATTAGGAGGTGAGATCAGATGAATCAAAAATTTAATATTATTTCTATTATTTTAATGGCTTTATTAGTAATCTTATTATTTTTTGTAATGATAAATTATTATTTTAAAACTGATACAACTTCATCTGAATCACCTTTGAATATGAGTGGAACAGATGTAATTATAACGTCAGGAGATTCTGAGGCTATAATGAGTAACTATGTTGGAAAAACAGTGTCGGGAGAAAAAACACCTATTATTTCTTCTAATAGTGGCGAAGAAGAAAATTCTGGTGACGGTGTTATTGATGTAATATACAATGAGGAAAAAAATCCAGATAGTGTTGTAAATGTTCCTCAAAAAGATGGGCAAGTAATAATTACATCAAACGAGAACATTTCAGATAAAGAAAAGAAAGAAGTTTTACAAGAACTAGATCAAACTCTTATGGATTTATTAGATATAGTTGATAAAGTACAAATAGTTGATGAATCTCGATTAGAAGAGGGAATCGAGGTGCAACCATGAGAAAGTTTTTATTAATATTAATGCTAATGATGACTGTGATTATTTCTCCTGTGTATGCTACTGAAGTAACTATTGATAACGATACAACTAACATTCCAGAAATGAGCTGGGAAGAATTTGCTGTAATGATGAAAGCAAAGCAAGGAAAAGTTGAAATAATCAAAAAGAATAATATAGAAATTACTACTTTAAAAGAATCTTTAAAAACTGAGATTCTAGAAGCTGCTAAAAAGGTAAATAATTTGAGAATTGATATTTCAGCAGATAAAGTAGAAATTGATGATGCTACTATTTTAGAATTAAAAGAACTTTTAGAATTTTTGCAAGAAGCTACAACAACACTTGAAACTGATGCACAAAGAATTTCGGATGAAATAGAAGAAATACTTGATCTTATTTCGACAAAGAGTATGCAGCTTGATCAATATGATTTATTGATTGAAAAACAAAATTCAATAATTGTAAAAATGAAAGAAATTTTAGAAATGGTTAACAAAATATAGAAGGCTTGCTGATATCGAATTAGCAAGTCTTTTATTTTGCTTAAATGTCAATAGGTTTAATCAATATTTTGTGCTTGTTTAGAGTATTAATATGAATTATAATGTTTGTGGTGATGATTATGAAAAACTTAATTAGAGGATTTTTATCTTATTTTGTGTTCTTGAAATTTAAAAATATTTGGAATATAAAAGAGTACTTAGTTAAAAATGAGAAAGAGAGCGGAATTATAGCTTCAGTTTATGACTATTACATTCATAAAGAAGGTGGCTATATCGGTATTCGCGCAAAGTTTGCAAATACACCTTATTTACCACATGGACTTGCTGGAATATTCATTTCAGATATGTCTGAAATTGGTAAAAATGCCGTAATTTTTCATCATGTAACTATAGGCGCAGATAGATTAGCTGATAGCAATAATCAAGGAAATCCAAAGATTGGGGATAATGTATACATCGGTGCTGGAGCTAAGATTATAGGTAATGTTAAAATTGGTAATAATTGCAGAATTGGTGCTAATGCTGTAGTTTATCAAGACATGCCTGACAATTCAGTTGCTGTTGCGTCGCCAACAAGAATAATCCAAAAGGATCATGAACTTGATAATCGTTTTATGGTTGCTACAAAAGACGGTAGATTAAAAGTTTATGAAGATGGGAAATTTCATTTATTAGAGGAGAAGTAAAAGATGTCATTTTTTGATAAATTAAAAGCAGGACTTGCAAAAACAAAATCAGCGTTTGATGAAAAAATAAATAACGTATTTAAAAATTTTAGAAAAGTTGATGAAGAATTACTAGAAGAATTAGAAGAAGCACTTATTTTATCTGATGTAGGTTTTGAAACTACAACTAAAATAATTAAAGAGTTAAGAGATAAAATTAAATTGAATAAAATTGAAGATTCGGAAGAAGTAAAGAAAGCTTTATGTGATATAATTTCAGAAATTTTAAATTCTAACGATGCATCATTAAAATTAAATACAAAGCCAGCAGTTATATTAGTTGTTGGTGTTAATGGGGCAGGAAAAACTACTTCTATAGGGAAAATTTCTGCAAACTTTAAAGCGGAAGGTAAAAAGGTTTTAGTTGCAGCTGCAGATACTTTTAGAGCGGCAGCGATAGAACAGTTAGAAGTTTGGACCGATAGAGCTGGTGTAGATATTTTGAAAAAGCCAGAAGGTGCTGATCCAGCTTCTGTTGCATTTGATGCTTGTAGAAAAGCCAAAGAAGAAAATTATGATATTGTTATCATTGATACGGCAGGAAGGCTTCACACAAAGAAAAATCTTATGGATGAGTTAGGAAAAATTGAAAGAACAATAAAAAAAGAGTTACCTGATGCAGACGAAGAAATTTTAATAGTATTAGATGGAACATCTGGTCAAAACGCTATGATTCAAGCAAAAGAGTTTTCGGAAGTTACTAAAATTACAGGAATTGTATTAACAAAACTTGATGGAACAGCAAAAGGTGGAGTAGTAATATCTATTTGTTCGGAATTAAATGTTCCTGTTAAATATATTGGTGTGGGCGAAAAAATAGATGACTTACAAGTATTTAATCCAGATGATTTTGCCAAAGCATTATTAAATTGAGACATAATTAATAAGAAGACAGTTTTTCTATGTTAAACTGTCTTTTTTATTTAAGAATACTTCCAATATATGTAAAACCAACTGCGAATTATTATAAAATATTTGTAATATTTTATAAAAGTTTACCCGACTTATGGTATAATATTTTTGGTTTATTATACAAAATGAAAAGAGGTAATTTATGCATTCGTCACATGATCTTGGAACCATGGAAATGAAGAAACTAGCCTTCAGAATGTCAGTGCCTACAATATTATCAATGATGTCACTTGCTCTGTATAATTTAGTTGATGGAGCTTTTGTATCGGCAATAAATCAAGAGGCTTTAACAGCAATTTCACTTGCTCAACCAATTCAAACATTAATGGTTGCAGTTGCCTTAGGAACAGCTATTGGCTCAAATTCTTTATTGGCTAGAAGGCTTGGAGAAAAGAACGAGGGTGTAATAAACAAAATCGTAGGTAATACTTTTATGCTAAATATAGTAGGTTGGGTAATAACTGCAATATTAGGTCTTATAGGAACAGAGTGGTTTATTAGATCTTTTAATCAAACAGAAGTTGTTGTTGAATATGGAATTACTTATCTAACTATATGTACGGTTTTTTCATTAGGAGTATTTATGCAAACGACTTTTGAAAAAGTGTTTGAGGCATTAGGTAAACCATCTTATACAACTGCTGGAAGTTTAGTTGGTTGCATTGTTAATGTTGTTTTAGATGCAATTTTAATTTTGGGTTTTTATAAGATTCCTGCAATGGGAATGAAAGGAGCTGCTCTTGCAACAATAATTGCGCAATTTTCTGCAACACTTGTAGGGATGTATAATTTACACCGCTTGAATTTAGATTTGAAATTTAAGGATTTCATCCTAGATAAAACAATAGTTAAAGAAATTTATATTGTTGGTTTTCCGTCAATTTTATTAGAATCAATATCGTCGTTTGTTACAGTTCTTTTGAATAAGATTTTCGCAACATTTTCCGAAAATGCAATCCCAGCGTGGGGGTTGTATGTTAGAGTGCAATCATTCTTATTTATGACGGTATATGGTTTGACAAACGCTATGGTACCGATTGTTGCTTATAATTATGGCGCAAAGAATAAACAAAGAGTAAAAGAGGCACTAAAGATATTTGCGGTTGCTGTAGAAGTTTTAATGATTTGTGGAGTGTTGTTATTTGTATTTGGAACAGATTTTATATTAGATATTTTCCACGCAGAAGAATCATTAAGAATTACAGGAAGCATTGCATTAAAAATATTAAGCTTGGGATTTGTATTTGCAGGAATTAGCTTGCTACTATCGGCAGTATTTCAAGCTGTTGGAAAAAGCAAATACAGTTTAGTTATATTTTTGACAAGACAATTAAGCATTAACATACCTTTACTTTATTTAATAGGAAAAAACATAAGCTTAGATTATATGTGGATTGCATTTGTCTTATCTGAAATTTTAGCAATGATAATTGCGTTAATATTTATGAATAAAATAAAAAAGGAAGTAATAGAAGAATGAAAATAGGATTTATATCATTAGGATGTAGTAAAAACCTTGTAGATACAGAAATGATGATTGGATATTATAAAAATAATGGTTATGAGATAGTACAAGATCCAGCTGATGCAGAAGTTATTGTAATAAATACATGTGGTTTTATAGAATCTGCGAAACAAGAAGCAATAGATACTATTCTTGAGATGGCCGATTATAAGAAAGGAAATTGTAAAAAACTTATTGTTACTGGATGTTTAGTTGAACGTTATTATGATGAGTTAAAAGCAGAAATGCCAGAAGTCGATTTGTTTATTCCTATAAGAGAATATGATAAAATATTTGAAGTGCTAGATTATCACAATAGAGTTATTTCAACAGGAGAAAATTTTGCATATTTAAGAATTGCAGATGGCTGTAGTAATAACTGTACTTATTGTGCAATTCCTAAAATTAGAGGGCCACTTGTTTCGAGACCTATGCAAGATATTATAAAAGAAGCAAATGAATTATATAAAAAAGGATATAAAGAACTTATTTTAATTGCTCAAGATACAAGTAGATATGGTCTTGATTTATATGGTGAATCAAAACTTGCAGAATTATTAAAAGAAATTTGTAAAATTGATTTTAAATGGATTCGTTTCTTATATACATATCCTGAAATGATTACAGATGAATTAATTGAAGTGGTTAAGAACAACAAAAAAATATGTAGATATTTCGATATGCCTATACAACATATTTCAGATCCAGTATTAAAGAGAATGGGGAGAAAAGGAAGTTCTGAATTAATTAGAGATGTTATTTCAAAAGTAAGAACTGCTATGCCAGATGCTGTTTTAAGAACTTCGTTAATCGTTGGTTTCCCTGGTGAAACTAAGGAACAATTTAACGAGCTATTAAACTTCGTTAAAGAAATCAAATTTAATCGTTTAGGTGCGTTTAAGTATTCTATGGAAGACGGAACCCCTGCGGTTAAAATTGATGGTCACATGGCAGAAGACATAAAAGAAGAAAGACATAATCAAATAATGGAAGCTCAGCAAACTGTATCAGAAGAATTTAATGCATCATTAATTGGAAAAACTTTTGAATGCATTGTTGACTCACTTACAGAAGATGGTGAATATTATGTTTGTAGGACTTATATGGATGTTCCAGATATAGATGGTTTAGTTTTTGTTAAAAATGAAAACAAACATTTGATTGGAGATTTTATTAAAGTAAAAATTGAGCAAACTTTAGAATATGATTTAATAGCAACTGAAATATAATAAAAAGAGTTTAAATTTAAGTGAAAATAAAACGGCAACTAGAATTGCCAAAGAGGAGGATTTTATGAATTTACCAAACAAAATTACAGTGGCAAGAATTTTATTAATACCATTTATGATGTTAGTACCATTATTTAATTTAACACAAATTGCATTTTGGAATGTAACTGTTGAAAACTTAGTTATACTGATAATTTTTTTAGTAGCATCTTTTACAGATTTCCTAGATGGTCATATTGCTAGAAAAAATAATATAGTTACAACATTCGGTAAATTTTTAGATCCGATTGCGGACAAACTATTAGTGCTTGCAGCAATGATTATGCTTGTTGAAACAGGAATAATTCCTGGGTGGATACCAGTTATTGTACTTGCAAGAGAATTTTTAGTATCTGGAGTAAGAATGCTTGCTGCTGGTGAAGGTACAGTGATTGCAGCTAGCTGGTATGGAAAAGTAAAAACAGTATCTCAAATGATTGCAATCTCACTTGCATTTATTGATATACATCCATTCTTAGCATTTATAAATGGCGGCTTACCAGTTGCAGAACTTGTTTTAAATATATTGATGTCTGTAGCTATGATAGTTTCTGTACTTGCTACAATTTTCTCTGGTGTTGATTACTTTATGAAATCAAAGAATGTTGTACTAAAGAGTAAATAATCATTAGAAAAAGTTTCTTGAAAGGAATTTGAAATGAACAAAGTTGAAAAAAGATATAAAGAACTTAAAGAGATAATAGCGTATCATGCAAATTTGTATTACAACATGGACGAACCTGAAATATCGGATTTTGAGTATGATATGTTAATGGTTGAACTTAAAAATATTGAGAGAGAACATCCGGAGTTAATAACTTCGGATTCTCCAACTCAAGTGATTGTTGCAACGGGAAAAGTTGATTCGCATTTTTCAGAAGTAAGACACAACGTGCCACTTCAAAGTTTACAAGATGTATTTAATACAGCCGACGTAGTAAATTTTATGGAGAAAACTGAAAAAGTAGTAAGCAATCCAGAATATGTGGTTGAAGCCAAAATTGATGGTCTTTCTGTTGCATTAGAATATAAAAAAGGTGACTTTGTAAGAGGTTCTACTAGAGGTAATGGTTTAGTAGGAGAAGATGTTACACTTAACTTAAAAACAATTAAATCTATACCTCAAACTTTAAGTGAACCTATAGATATAATTGTTCGTGGTGAAGTATATTTACCACATAATGATTTTGAAAGAATAAATGAAGAAAGAGAGCTTGCTGGAGAAAAACTTTTTGCAAATCCAAGAAATGCTGCTGCAGGTTCTTTAAGACAGTTAGATCCAGAAGTAACTGCAAGTAGAAACTTAGCTATATTTGTTTTCAATATTCAAGAGTCACCAAGTGTAACTTTTTCTTCACATTATGAGTCATTAAAATATATTGAAAAATTAGGGTTTGTTGTATCACCATTTTTAAGAAGATGCAACACTGCGGAAGAAGTATTGAGAGCTATTGAAGAAATTGGTGAATCACGTGGTGATTTAGAATTTGACATTGATGGTGCGGTATTAAAAGTTGATAGTTTAGCTCAAAGAGAAGAATTAGGTGTTACTACAAAAGTTCCTAAATGGGCTGTGGCATATAAATATCCACCAGAAAAGAAAGAAACAATTTTAAAAGATATAGTAATCCAAGTTGGTAGAACGGGTGCACTTACTCCAGTTGCTATATTGGAACCGGTAAGAGTTGCTGGATCTGTTATTTCTAAAACAACACTTCATAATGAAGATTTTATAAAAGAAAAAGGATTAAAAATTGGAGATCATGTAAATATTCAAAAAGCAGGAGATGTAATTCCCGAAGTTGTTGAAGTGTTATTAGATAAAAGAGATGGTACAGAAAAAGATTTTGAGATGCCAAGAATATGTCCAGTATGTGGTGCTGAAGCGATTCGTGAAGATGGAGAAGCTGCAATAAGATGTACTGGGATTGAGTGTCCAGCAAGATTATTTAGAAGTATTGTACATTTTGTTTCGAGAGATGCGATGGATATAGATGGTTTTGGACCAGCTTTAGTTGAAATGATGCTTGATAAAGGAATGCTTTCAAACATTGCAGATATTTATGAATTAAGCCTAGAAGAAATTGCTGAACTTGATAGAATGGGAGATAAAAGTGCTTCTAATTTAATCAATGCAATTGAAAAGAGTAAATCTAATCCTCTAGAAAAATTAATTAATTCTTTTGGTATCAGGCATATAGGACTTAAGAGTGCAAAGATGCTTGCAAAACATTTCAAAACTTTAGATGCACTTATGAATGCTTCTTATGAAGAGCTATGCGAGATAAATGAAGTTGGAAATATCATGGCAGAAAGTATTGTTAAATTTTTCGACAACCAACAAGCAAAAGATTTAATAGAAAGATTAAAAACAGTTGGTGTTAATATGGAAAGTGATTACGAAGAAAATGAAGATAATAGATTTTCTGGAATGACTTTTGTATTGACAGGCACGTTGCCAACTTTATCTAGAAATGAAGCTTCTGAAATAATAGAAAAATTTGGCGGTAAAGTTTCTGGAAGTGTCTCAAAGAAAACTACTTATGTACTTGCTGGAGAAGAAGCTGGTAGTAAATTAGATAAAGCTTTAGACTTGGGTATTAATGTGATAGACGAAGACACGTTTCGCGAAATGACAAAATAAATATTAAAATACGCTTTGTAAAAGGCGTATTTT
>CAZEVD010000014.1:0-35666 GCA_964515475.1 uncultured Eubacteriales bacterium | reverse complement strand
GATTTCAAATGCAGATGTTTCTAAGTTGGTGTGACATATGTTTGACAAACCTACACCGTTAAGGTCGCTTTTTTATTGCAAACATTGAAAAATAGGCATTTTTGTGGTATAATATTGTTGGTCAATCAAATAAATATATAAGGAGGACATGATAATGACCGACACAAGAGGTATACCCACAAACAATGAGGCTGAAGCTCGGAGAAATCATGAGTTTTTAAGTCAGTTCTTCGGCGGACAGGATGAAAGTGATGTATGCTTGGGAGACAGGTGTACTCATAAAGCTTGCGAAATCTGTGCTGCGAATAGATCTCGACTGATGCCTACCGATTCCTACCGGCAGTCTGTGAAAACGGGCTATTACACGAGCGGAACTTGCAAAAAATTTGATCCGAATACGGGCAAAGAAACCTACTTTTACGCCAAACCCGGCGAATAAGCACCACGATAATTTTGCGAAAGGGGGAGCGAGCGATGCTGGATATTCTTGCCTTTATCGTAGTGGTTATCATCTTACTAGCCCTATTCAAAGGGCCTCTTATTTGGGTCCTGGGCTTGATCCAAGACGTCATTTCCGACGTTATTTGGTGGTATGCAGAAGCTTATACACTCGAGCGAATCGCAATCACCATCATCGTCCTTTGGTTAGTCAAGAAACTGTTTCGTTGGCTCTTCACTTAAGGACAAAAACATAACCTAGTATGCACACCGCATGCTAGGTTTTTGTTTTTGATAAAAGGATTTTATACAATAATTTACCATTTTTAGATACTCAAAAAGTGTTGACATAATTTGATAAAACATTGACTTTTACATGTTTTTCCTATAAAATCTACTGGTGTGAGGTGAGAAAAAAATGTCTAAACCGATAGTAGCAGTAATTGGTAGACCAAATGTTGGTAAATCAACATTTTTTAATTATATAATCGGAGAAAAGAAATCTATTGTAGAAGATACTCCTGGGGTAACTCGTGATAGAGTTTATGCAGATACAGAATGGAGAGGTAAGAAGTTTACAGTAATAGATACTGGAGGTATTGAGCCACATTCTAACGATGAGATTTTAGTTCAAATGAGAAGACAAGCTGAAATTGCAATGGAGACAGCAGATGTTATCATTTTCTTAACTAATATTAAAGATGGTGTAACAGCGGCAGATCATGAAGTTGCTAATATGCTTAGAAGAACTAAAAAACCTGTTGTTTTAGTATGTAACAAAGCCGATAGAATTGGTGAAACTCCAGATGATATTTATGAATTTTATAATTTAGGACTTGGAGATCCGCTTCCTATCTCAGCGTTAAATCAATTAGGTACAGGAGAAGTTTTGGATGCCGTATTTAATAATTTCCCTGAAGAAGATGTATTAGACGATGATGGTGAGTATATTAGAGTTGCATTAATCGGAAAACCTAATGTAGGAAAATCTTCTATGATTAACAAAATTCTTGGAGAAAACAGGCACATTGTTTCGAATGTTGCAGGAACAACTAGAGATGCAGTAGATTCTAAGTTTGAAAATCAACACGGAAAGTATGTTTTTATTGATACAGCTGGTATTAGAAGAAAAAGTAAGATTGAAGAAATGATTGAGAAATATAGTATTATTAGAGCAAAAACTGCAATCGATAACGCGCATGTTTGCGTGTTAGTAATCGATGCAACAGAAGGTGTTACAGATCAAGATGCCAAAATTGCAGGTGAAGCTCATGAAGCTGGTAAAGGCGTAATAATACTTATTAATAAATGGGATTTAGTTGAAAAAGAAACTGGAACTTTGGAATCATATAAGAAAGAAGTTTATAGCAAACTTGCATATTTAGATTATGCTCCGATTTTATTTGTTTCGGCAGTTACTGGTCAAAGAGTAGATAAGTTATTTCCTATGATTAATGCTGTAAATGAACAAAATAATTTCAGAGCTACAACAGGTATGCTTAATACAGTTATTGAAGAAGCAATTACTTTGGTACAACCACCAAGTGATAAAGGAAGAAGGTTAAAAATTTATTATGCAACACAAGTTTCAACAAGACCACCTACATTTGTAGTATTTTGTAATAGCGCAAAATTGTTCCATTTTTCTTATCAAAGATATATTGAAAATCAAATAAGAAAAAATTTCGGAGGACTAGAAGGAACACCGGTTAGAATAATAGTAAGAGAAAAAACTAAAGAAGATAAATAAGGAGGATACGTTATGATTTGGAAACTAATTGTTATTGGTATGGCAGGTTATTTATTAGGTAGCGTAAATTTATCTATTGTACTTTCAAAGTTAATGGGTAAAGGTGATATTCGTGAACATGGAAGTGGTAATGCTGGGACAACAAATACATTAAGAGTTTTAGGACCAATACCTGCAATCTTGGTGTTAATTTTTGATATTTTAAAAGGTGTTTTAGCAATTATAATTGGAAAATGGCTTATGTCTTTAGGTATAAACAATGTTCCTGTTGACCAATGGGTTTTATCATATGAGTATGCTGATTTAATTGCTGCATTAGGTGCAATTCTAGGTCATAACTTTCCAATATATTATGGATTTAAAGGCGGTAAAGGTATTGCAACATCACTTGGTGTTATACTTGCAATCCAAGGAAAAATTGGTGTAATTTGTTTGATTTTTGCATTACTACTAATGCTTACATCAAGAATGGTTTCATTAGGTTCAATCTTTGCAGCATTTTTATATCCAGTATTAGTTGCAGTGATTGGTAATGTATATGGAGAAGAGTTACAATACAAATTACCATACTTTATATTTTCATGTTTGATTGCTGTGCTTGCAATATTTAGACACAGAAAAAATATTACTAGATTATTAAACGGAACAGAAAATAAACTTTGGAAAACTAAAAAAGAAAAAGCCGCTGCAGCGTTAGCAGCAGAAGAAGCTAAAGAGGAGGAAGGTAAGTAATGAGTGAAAAAATTGCAGTTATAGGAAGTGGAAGTTGGGGAGTTGCCTTAGCAATTCTTTTACATTCCAATGGGCATAATGTTAAACTTTGGTCTTACAATCCTACTGAAGCGGATCTTATTAATAATGATAGAGTGTGTAAGTTTTTACCTGATGTAAAAATTCCTGATGGATTGAATTGTTATACGGATTTAGGTGAAACTTTAGAAGACACGGATATAGTTTTAATGGTTACACCATCTAGTGCGATTAGAGCAACTTTAAATAATATGAAACCTTTTGTAAAAGATCATCAAGTATTTGTTCTTGCATCAAAAGGTATGGAAAAGGATACACAAAAAGTTTATACAGAAGTAATTAAAGAAATTTTCCCTAATAATATTGTTGGTGCTTTATCTGGACCTAGCCACGCAGAAGAGGTTTCTATAGGAATCCCTACTGCTGTAGTAATTTCAAGTGAGAATGATGAAACTTCTGAGCATTTACAAGCAGTATTTATGAATCCGAAGTTTAGAGTATATATAAACGACGACTTGCTAGGCGTTGAAATGGGAGGCTCTTTAAAAAACATCATCGCGCTTGCGTGTGGAATTGCAATAGGTCTTGGATATGGTGATAATACAATTGCTGCTTTAATTACAAGAGGTATTGTAGAAATATCAAGACTTGGTGTTGAAGCCGGTGCTAAGAGACAAACTTTCTATGGTTTAACTGGTGTAGGAGATTTGTTTGTTACATGTTCTAGCAAACATAGTAGAAACAGAAAAGCTGGAATTTTAATTGGTCAAGGAATGTCTGTTGAAGATGCTATGAAAGAAGTTGGAATGGTTGTAGAAGGCGTGTATGCAGTTGAAGGTGCGTATGTGCTAGCTCAAAAACATAGTGTTGGAACACCAATTATTAATGAAATGTACGATATAATTCATAATGGAAAAACTCCAGAAGAAGCAACAAAGATTCTTATGAGCAGAGGAAAGAAAACAGAGTTTTAAAAATAAAACCGCATCTAAATATGAACTGCACCCCAAATGTTAGACAAAAAAATCTAACGTTTGAAGGTGCAGTTTAATAAAGGTGCGGTTTATTATATATAATTTCTTAAGAATAAAATTTTAATCAAAAGAAAGACCCGCCGTTGATAGTTGGCGGGTTTTCATTTTGAAATCTTAGGTCATCTGACCTTCTTTCGTTGCAATGATCGTAGCAACGAATTTCTTGACAGGAGCCAAACGATGCCGATGATACCGTGCGGCATCGCGGTAGTATGCGCCCCAGAGTGCGGGATATTTGATCTCGTCCGAATAGCGAGCACTAGGCTGCTTAGGATGGGATTCTTTAACTTTCGGGAAAAACATAAATGCAGCAACATCGTCGTTGTTGCAGAGGTCATAAGAGCTGTTGACGTAGTGCACCAGTCCGCCAAAAGAGCTGATATCGTACTCGGGTTCGTTAATTGCAGTTGGAGTTGCAATTACGAGGTCAAAAATACGAGCAAGTTTGGCCCATTCTGCATTTTCTGCGATAAGAGCCTTACGATAATCACTCCGGTTTTTGTACATAGATGTGCGAGTCATGGCTGTCTCCTTTATAAAAAAGAAATAAGATTTACATAAATATTATAACATTTTTTAGTAAAAACTGTCAATTTTATAGCTTAACGATTGGCAATATATGGAAAATAGAAGGATAAATATTAAAGAATGGCATGCAAAAAGCCCGTCGTAACAGACGGGCTTTTTGATTAGTTGGCGATGCGCACTTCGATAGGTGCTTCAATAGTGGCAATTACCTTGCCGATAAAAGGTTTCAGGACTTTGATACGTTCCTGATGATATTTGGTTGCTGCGCGGTAGTACTTTTCCCATTCCTTGGGGTTTCTTTCTTCATTTACGAAGAGCGGGCAGGGGGTTTCCGGTTCAGATTCACGCTCGAAAATGAAGAACTGACTGATTTGCTTTTCTTCGAACAGCTTTTCTGTTTCAAGAAAGCTCAGTAGGCCGGGATAGTTGCAGATCTCATAGTCAGGTTCACCTACGAGTGTAGTCGTCAGAAGACTCTCATTGACCTTGAAATACTTGTGGAGCAGTTCCCAAATTTTGTTCTCGGTTTTCATAATTCTCCGATAGGTTGCCTTGGATAGACTTAATTTAACGCGTTCATTCATTGTAATCCTCCTTGGTAAAAAGAACTCTAAAGTTAACATAAAGAATTATATCTTCTTTGGTTTATTTTGTCAATAATCTATTGATATATTAGGCATTCAAGTGGTATAATATAACCCGTGTGATGCCTTACATAAATCTAGAAGGTGTTACGGTAAAAAATCAGAGAGGGGTATTTATATGAAGAACAAAGCAATTACGCCAAGAAGTGAAGACTTTGCAAGATGGTATGATGACGTAGTTAAAGCCGCAAGACTTGCTACATATTCAGGTGTTAAAGGATGCGTAATTATCGAACCCAATGGGTACGCAATATGGGAAAACATGCAAAAAGTATTAGATGGTATGTTCAAAGAAACTGGACATCAAAATGTTAATATGCCCGTATTCATCCCGGAATCTCTTTTAAATAAAGAAGCTGAACATGTTGAAGGTTTTGCACCTGAAGTTGCTTGGGTAACAATGGGTGGCAAAAAAGAGTTAGAAGAAAGAATGTGTGTTAGACCTACTTCTGAAACACTATTCAGCGAGTATTATGCTAATACAGTTAATTCACATAGAGATTTACCAAAATTATATAATCAATGGGTTAACGTAGTGAGATGGGAAAAAGAAACAAGACCATTCCTACGTTCAAGAGAATTTTTATGGCAAGAAGGTCATACAATTCATGAAACTGCTAAAGAGGCTGAAGAAGAAACAATGAGAATGTTAAAAATTTATCAAAAATTCTTTACAGATTATTTAGCTATTCCAGCGATTGTTGGACAAAAAACAGAAAAAGAAAAATTTGCTGGTGCTGAATATACATATACAATTGAAGCTTTAATGTATAATGGTGTATCATTACAAAGTGGAACATCACATTACTTCGGACAAAAATTCAGCAAACCATTTAACATTACATTTAGCAATAGAAACAACGAGTTAGAGCATGTATACCAAACATCATGGGGCGTTTCTACAAGAATGATTGGTGGACTTATCATGGTACATAGTGATGATAACGGATTAGTACTTCCACCAAAAATAGCTCCAAGACAAGTTGTAATTGTTCCAATTAAGAATGAATCAAATGTAATTTCTAAAGCTGATGAAATTTTAGATGCATTACAAGATAGAGGAATCACAGCATTTGTAGATATGTCTGAAAAATCACCAGGATTCAAATTTGCAGAACATGAAACAAATGGTATTCCAGTTAGAATTGAAATTGGTCCGAGAGATCTTGAAGAAAATAGCATCGTTGTTGCAAGACGTGATACACGTGAAAAGATGACAATTGCCGCTGATTCAGGTGTTGCTGATTATGTTGAAGATTTACTACAAGAAATCCAAGACAATCTACTTAAAATGGCAACAGAGAGAAGAGATGCTCTTACATTTACAGCTACAAACTTAGACGAAATGGCAAACATCATGAATACACAACCAGGTTTCGTAAAAGCTATGTGGTGTGGAGATGAAGAATGCGAACTTAAAATTAAAGAAATTCGTGGAACAAAATCAAGATGTATTCCGTTCCCGGAAGAACAAGAACACATTTCAGATACTTGCGTATGTTGTGGCAAACCAGCTAAGACAGAAGTTATCTGGGGAATTCAATATTAATAATGAAATTAAAAGAGCATCCGAAAGGGTGCTCTTAAATTTTCATTATTGACACGAACTAATGTGCGCGATAATATTTTTTCGATGAGGTTGTTTGGATATGATGTGATTTGCCCTTTCCATTTTTACAAATGAAAAGGGAGGTGATGCTCATGATAAAAAATGATTACATACTTTTTGTAATTGAAATTATATCGTTAGCATGCTTCTTTAAAATTTTACTAAAGAAGTTTCAGTAACAAATAAAAAAATCACACTATCCTTTTTGCTCCGGTTAGTGTGATTTTACACATACCATGGGCAAGTCACATTGTGACTAACACCTCATCTTCATTTAATTATATTATAGTGAGAGTAAAAGTCAAGGGAAATAATTGTCGCTTTTTTAGTTCTTTTAAGGTTATATATGTAATGGGAATTGTAGCTGTAAATGTTTAATGAATTATTGTCGATTTTAAGTTACAAAAGTGATATAATATTTTTATGGGGAATAATTTGTCTTGACTTTGTATAAATAAACATATATTATTAATTTACAAATTATATCATATCAGAGTGTAATTGGTTACTATAATAAATTCGTGGAGTTAGCTCCACCCATTGAGTAATCAATGAGATGCGAAGTTTAAACTACCCCTTGTTTCTTATGGAGCAAGGGGTATCTTCTTTTATAATATTTTTGGAGGCGTTTAGTATGGAAAAACATTTTAAATATTCTATGGGGTTAGATATAGGTATTGCTTCTATAGGTTGGGCTGTAATTAATTTAGATAAAAGCAGAATTGAAGGTTTAGGCGTTAGAGTTTTTGAAAAAGCAGAACGTCCAAAAGATGGAGGTTCTATAAATGAAAAAAGAAGAATTGCTAGAGGTCTTAGACGTAGACTAAAAAGAAAAAGAGTTCGCATGAATAAAATCAAAGAACTTTTTCTAGAATATAATCTTGTTTCTGAAAATGAATTAGAAAGTTTATATTTGTTATCAGCAAACGATAAAGATATTTGGACGTTAAGATCAGAAGGATTAGACAGAAGATTAGATAATAAAGAGTGGGCAAGGGTATTGACCGCAATTGCTAAAAGAAGAGGATTTAAATCAAACAGAAAATCATTAGAAGAAAACGACAAAGAAAATGGTAAACTTTTAAAATCAACAAAAGAAAATAAAAAGTATATGCAGTTAAAAGGTTATAGAACTATTGGCGAAATGTTTGCTAAAGATGAAAAATATCAAGACAACAAAAGAAATAAAGGTGGAAATTATTTTAATTGTGTTTTAAGAGAAGACTTAAAAGAAGAAATTAAGGTTTTATTTGAATCACAAAGAAAGTTTGATAATCAATTTGCTTCAGAAGATTTTGAAAATGAATATTTACAAGTTTTTGAATATCAAAAACCATTTATGACTAAGTTGCTTATGAAAAAGATGATTGGTAAGTGTACTTTTGAAAAAGATGAACCTCGTATTGCTAAAAATACTTGGACTTTTGAAAGATTTATGCTTTTGCAAAAAGTAAATAACTTTAAATATTCAGTTAATGGTACGACTTTATCATTAAAACCTGAAGAAAAAGAACGTGTAATAGAGCTAGCTTATTCGCAAAAATCAGGTGTCGATTTTAACAGAATTAGAAAAGAGTTCAATCTTCCTGATGATGCAAGATTTGTAGGTTTAGATTATTATGTTAGAAAAAAGAAAAACAAAATTACAGGAGAATATGAACCAGAAAAAACTTTAGATGAAGTTATAAAAACAGTTGAAAAAGCTAAAGTAGTCCAATTAAAAGGATTCCATGACATTAAAACGGCGTATAAAAATGCTGAAGCTGAGCAAGAATTTGAAGACTTAATAAAAAACACTGAAAAATTTGATGAAATAGCTAATATATTAACTTTAAATAAAACCGATGTAAGCATAAGAAAAGAATTAAATGCATTAGATATAGATTCTAAAGTGATTGAAGAACTAATTAAATTAGATTTTGTTAAATTTGGACATTTATCACATAAAGCTATTAGAAAAATATTACCTTATTTAGAAGAAGGAAAATTATATAATGAAGCTTGTGAATTAGTAGGGTATGAATTTAGAAATCTTGAAGGTGAACCACAATATAAACTTCCTGTAATACATAAAGAAGAAATAAGAAATCCAGTAGTACTTCGTAGCGTTACTCAAACTAGAAAAGTTATAAATGCGATAATAGATAAATATGGTTCGCCTTTTGAAATTCATATAGAAGTTGCAAGAGACTTGACAAAAAGTTTTAAAGAAAGAATAGATATTAAAAACAAGCAAGATGCTAATAGGACTTCGAACGAACTTATTAAACAAGATATTCAAGAACATTTTAACAAAACAGCAAAACCCGTAGATATGCTTAAAGTAAAACTTTATCACGAACAAGAAGGCAAATGCGCATATTCTTTAGAAACGCTAGATTATGAAAGATTACTAGAGCCTGGATATGTTGAAATAGATCATGCGATTCCATTTAGTAGATCTTTCGATGATTCATATAATAACAAAGTTTTAATAAAGACAAGAGAAAATCAAAACAAACGTAATAGAACACCGTACGAATACTTGACTATTAACGGAAAATGGGAAGCATTTGAAGGTTGGGTAAAAAATACATATAAGAACAATCCAAGAAAAAGAGAAAATTTACTTGTAAAAAATTTTAATGAAGATAAAGAAAAAGATTGGATTGCTAGAAATATAAACGACACAAAATATATTGCAAGATTCATGTCAAATTATATAAAGAAGAATTTGATGTTTGATAATTTTGAAGAAAACGAAAATAGAATAAAAGTAAAAACAATAGAAGGTGCTTTAACTACGGCATTAAGACATTATTGGGGAATAGCTTCAAAAAGCCGTGAGAACGATTTACATCACGCTGAAGATGCAGTAATAATTGCTTGTGCTACTGAAAAATTTCAAAGAAAAATAAGAGAATATAGCAAACAAAAGGAATTATATTATCCAAATAAAAACGGTGAGTATTTTGATCCTGAGACAGGTGAAATTGTAGATGTAAAATATAAAGAACACGAAATGGTAAGACCTTGGGAAAAGTTTAAAGAAGAATTAGAAGCGAGAATGAGTAGCAAACCGGCCGAATGGATTAAAACTGAAAAGATAACAAATTATAATGATATTGAAAATCTTGAAGAAACTATAAGACCAATTTTTGTATCAAGAACGCCTAATAGAAAAGTTAATGGACAAGCACACGAGGAAACAATATATTCGGTAAAGCATAAAGAAAAAGGATTTGTAACCATAAAAAGAGAATTATCCCAAATTTCAAAAGCCGAAATTGAAATGATAATAAATTCAGAGGACTGTAAAGAATTATATCAAAGTAACAAAGATATGTACGATAGAATTTATAAACGAATGAAAGAATTTAATTTTAAAGCAGATAAAGCGTTTACTGAAGACTTTGTGTTAAAAAGAAAATCCCTAAAAGGTGAAGGTCCAATCATAAAAAGTGTAAAAGTTCCTGTTGTTATGAAAGCTGGAGTTGAAGTAGAAAAAGGTCTTGCTGCAAATGGTGGAATGGTAAGAGTAGATGTCTTTGAAAAGAATGGAAAAAATTATTTGGTTCCAATATATGTTGCGGATATGGTAAAAGAAAACTTACCTAATAAAGCAATAGTAGCAAACAAATCAGAATCTGAATGGTTAATAATGAATGAAAGTTATAATTTTAGATTTTCATTGTATTCAAATGACTTGGTTGTTATAAAGAAAAAAGGAAAAGAAATAATAATCGGTTATTATGCATCTACTCATAGAGGCACAGGAGCGATAAATTTGATAGCCCATGATAACTCAGAAAGGTATGAAGGTATTGGAGTTCAAAGCTTAGAAATTTTTGATAAATACGAAGTAGACATTCTTGGAAATTATCATAAAGTGAAAAAAGAAATCGGGAAAGGAGGAAAAATAAAAATAAATAGGAGGTGATAGGATGAGTTGGAGGAGTTTGATTATATCTCGTCCCTCGAAGTTGTTCCTAAAAAATAATCAATTATGTATTCAACAAGAAGAAGTTTGGAATGTTCCTTTAGAGGATGTATCTGCACTTGTGCTTGAATCACAGCAAGTAGTGATTACAGAAGGCTTATTAAGTAAGTTGTGTGAGAACAATACAATAGTGTATTTATGTGATTCTAAACACATTCCAAACGGATATGTATTACCATACTTTCAACATAGTAGATGTGCAAAAATAATTAAAAGTCAAATTGCATTAACAGAACCTTTTAAGAAAAGATGTTGGCAGAAAATAATAAAACAAAAAATAATTAATCAAGCTTATGTTTTAAGATGCATCGGAAAGTTTGACGTAGAGAAAAAATTTTTAAAATTAGTAGAAAAAGTAGATTCGGGAGATACTCAAAACATTGAAGGACAAGCTGCCAAAATTTATTTTGAAGAATTGTTTAAAAAGCGGTTTTAATAGGAATTTTGATAATATATATAATGCTTGTCTTGATTATGGATATACTATTTTAAGAGGTGCTATTGCAAGAAGCATCTCGCAATATGGATATATTCCGTGTATTGGAATCCATCACAAAAGTGAATTAAATAATTTTAATTTAGCAGATGATTTTATTGAAGCATTTAGACCTCTAATAGATTTATGGGTTGTACAAAATGTAACATTACAAGAAGAATTTGATATTGAAAAAAGAAAAAACCTAGTAGATTTATTAAATTACGATGTGATTATATCTGGAAAGAGGCATTGCGTATTAAATGCGATAACCGTTATGATAAGTTCGTTTACTACTAGTATACAATACAAAGATTACAACAAGCTATTGGTACCAATTGTTGTACCGCTTGAAAGACATTCCTATGAGTAAGTTTATGAGGTTGATAGTATTTTTTGATTTGCCAGTAGTAACGAAAAAAGACAGAAAAATATATGCTAAATTTAGAAAATTTTTAATTGATGATGGATACGATATGTTACAATTTTCAGTATATTCTCGAATATGCAATGGAGATGATGGGGTAAATAAACATTATGCTAGATTAAAAGAACATTTGCCAAAGAAAGGTTCAATAAGATGTATGAAAGTTACAGAAAAACAATATGCAAGTATGGAAATATTATTAGGAGAAAAGACAATAAGGGAGAGAAAAGTTAATGCAGAACAATTATCTATATTTTAAAAGATAAAAAAGTAGCTATTTATTTGATTAAAATAGCTACTTTTTTAATGCGTTTTTGCTTGAAAGTCTTGATGTAAGCGCGTTATAGGACCACATATTATATCATATCAGAATGTAACGGGGAACTATAACTGACAAGCTTCATTTATTCTTTCTATATCTATTATATCATATCAGAATGTAACGGGGAACTATAACCCATACTCAAATGTATAGTATTGGTCTTTAATTATATCATATCAGAATGTAACGGGGAACTATAACTGATATTATGGTCAGTTGTCCTTTTCATAAATTATATCATATCAGAATGTAACGGGGAACTATAACAACTCATTATTAGAATTTACTTCATCAGTATTATATCATATCAGAATGTAACGGGGAACTATAACGTTATCAATATCACTATCTAATTTCTTTCTATTATATCATATCAGAATGTAACGGGGAACTATAACACTATAAATGCTAATAAGCAAGATAGAACAATTATATCATATCAGAATGTAACGGGGAACTATAACTTTATACGCAGTTGCTCTCAACAATAAACCATTATATCATATCAGAATGTAACGGGGAACTATAACTGTGGATGAATGAATATGAAATGGCAATTGATTATATCATATCAGAATGTAACGGGGAACTATAACACCGTGTAGAACTTAGTTGGATCATCTTTCATTATATCATATCAGAATGTAACGGGGAACTATAACGTCATCACTTCAATCATTGCCCAATCTATCATTATATCATATCAGAATGTAACGGGGAACTATAACATGGTAACAGAAATGAATGATGGCTCAAATATTATATCATATCAGAATGTAACGGGGAACTATAACTTTGATGATGTAGGAGAGGGCGGAGAACTAATTATATCATATCAGAATGTAACGGGGAACTATAACTGGCATTTCCTGCATACTGGTATTACTAACATTATATCATATCAGAATGTAACGGGGAACTATAACTATGTATAATTAAATTCGTATTGATAAGAATTATATCATATCAGAATGTAACGGGGAACTATAACTCTGGGCGGTATATTCATTACAAGCACTTTATTATATCATATCAGAATGTAACGGGGAACTATAACGTTTTACCAGTTTTAAAGTTCGTATCATACATTATATCATATCAGAATGTAACGGGGAACTATAACCACCTGTTAAAGCTATATTGTAGGCTTCATATTATATCATATCAGAATGTAACGGGGAACTATAACACAAGTGGCACAGAATATACTTTAAATCTAATTATATCATATCAGAATGTAACGGGGAACTATAACAGATAATAAAGTAAAGCACCCGGACTATAAATTATATCATATCAGAATGTAACGGGGAACTATAACTGTGATACTCTATTTTTAGTTTCTGTACCAATTATATCATATCAGAATGTAACGGGGAACTATAACATGTATAACTCCACTATAATATGATTTACATTATATCATATCAAAACGTACTAGTGAATTATAACCATTGTAGTATGTTGAAATATATCGAACGAAAACTTTTGACTGACTAAACTGTCGAATGTATAGTTGAATTATCCTTCTTGAAGGAAATCTTTAAGGAAGGAGGTTTAACCATGCGTTTTTTACTAAAGAGAATCTTAATACTAACAATAATAATGTACATATTATTTGAAAATGTTGTGTATTAAGGCAAGAAAAAAGACTAGAGCGACGACTCTAGTCTTTTTTGTTTAACCATGCATAATGATTTATTTACTAAATCTACTTGTAGTATAGAACATGAACAGTAAGTTGTCAAATAAAAAGTTTAGTAGCTTATTGAAGGTTTGATATATATTTGAAAACTTACAAAATATTTTGTAGAAAAATTTCGAAATATACTTTACAAACAAAATATGTTGTTGTAAACTAGCGACAGTTCGTTTTTCAAAAGAGCAATTTTAACATAAAGTTTAGAGTTGCTCTTTTTGTTTTACAATATTTTTAGAAGGAGGCGTGAAATGAGTAAAAACATAATCCATCTAGACAATATTTCAAAAACGTTCAGAGTTGCTGAACGAGGCAGTTCTTCAAAGGAAGTTTTAGAATCTTTCTTTAAGAAAAGGTATCGAGAGGTCAACGCTTTATCAAATGTTTCATTTGATATCAAAGAAGGCGAAATAGTTGGTTATATTGGACCAAACGGTGCCCGGCAAGTCCACAACGATTAAAATTATGTGTGGCATTTTAAATCCTACTAGTGGCGAATGCGTTATTGATGGTAAGGTACCTTACAAAGAACGTAAAAACTATGTTAAGGATATTGGTGTTGTATTTCGGACAACGCTCTCAATTATGGTGGGATGTTCCACCCGATGATTCTTTCTATCTCTTAAGAGATATCTATAAAGTTCCTAAAAAGGAATTCGAAGACACAAGAGCAAAGCTTATTGAAACTCTTGATCTAAGTCAAATCATTAATGTTCCAACAAGACAATTAAGTTTACGGTCAAAGGATGCGAGCAGAGATTGCAGCTTCTTTATTACACAAGCCGAAAATATTATTTTTAGATGAACCTACTATAGGTTTAGATGCTGTTTCTAAAATTGCTGTTAGAAAGTTTGTTAAGGATTTAAATAAAGAAGAAGGAACCACTGTAATTCTTACAACTCATGATATGCAAGATATTGAAGCGCTTACAAATCGTGTAATATTAATAGGCAAAGGTTGTAAACTTTATGATGGAGCATTAACAGATATCAGAAAACAATATTCTCCAAGGTTCATCTTAAGTGTGCAATACGAATACACTAACAAGAAAGTCAGTATTCCAAATGTTGAAACCGCTGAGCAAAACGAACAGCGCGCAATTTTAAAATTCAACTCGAATATTATTAAATTGCAGGATGTGATTTCTTTATTAGCAACGCAAGTGCATATAGTGGATATACAAGTTGAAAGTTCTCCTATAGAAGAAGTAATTGCGAAAATGTATACCGAACTTAATATTGAATAGGAGGTAGATAACATGAAATCTTATTTATCTTTTTTCAAACTTCGATTTAGTGTCGGACTTCAATATCGTTTTGCTGCAATTGCTGGGGTTTTAACTCAAATTTTCTGGGGTTTTATGATGATTATGATTTATGAAGCATATTATCGTGCAGGTATTGAAACTCCTATGGAATGGTCACAGTTAGTTTCGTATATATGGATTGGACAATCCCTCTTCATGTTCACTTATTTAGGTTATAAAGATAAAGATATTATCGAGTCTTTAGTTACTGGACAAGTTTCTTATGAATTAGTAAGACCATCAAATTTATATTGGTTTTGGTATATAAAACTTGCGGCAGGCAAACTTGCATCTTCAGTATTAAGATTTATTCCAATGATAATAATTGCAGCATTAATTCCTGGTGAATATGGCTTAGGTGCACCGAAAACTTTTTCGGCATTTATTTTATTTGTTATAACTTTATTTCTAGGATTTATATTATCTGTAGCAATACTAATGCTTGTATATATAATGCTTTTTTATACAGTGTCGTCACGAGGCCTCTTCAATATTGCTACTGTAATAACAGATTTCTTTGCCGGCGGTGTTGTACCAATTCCATTTATGCCAACAGCTTTAAGAACATTATGCTACGCATTACCATTTAGATTAATAATGGATCTGCCATATAGAATTTATGTTGGAAATATTGGAACAATTGAAGCTTTACAAAGTATAATAATACAAATTGTTTGGATTGGTATTACTCTTTTAATTGGCAATGCTTTTATAAATAGAGCGACTAAAAGATTAGAAATACAAGGTGGATAGAAAGGGGAGGATAAAATGTCTTTATATTTAAAATCTATTTGGATGAAAATAAAATGTGATGCACAATATAAACTTTCTTTCATCCTGATTATGCTTTCATCTGCGCTGTCATCACTTTTTATGGTATTAGGAATATGGATATTATTAGATACATTTGGAAGTATAGATGGTTGGAGTAAAAGTGAAGTAATGCTTACAACAGGTATTGCAATATTTGGACATGTAGTAGTAGAAATGTTTGGTAGAGGATTAGATCACTTCCATAAACAAGTAAATAACGGCTTATTAGACAGAATTTTAGTTAGACCGAGAAATATTACTCTGCAAGTTTTATGTTCGGATTTTGAGGCAACTAAAATCGGTAGAATAATAGAAGCAATTGTGATATTGATATATGGAATATCTACTGTAAATGTCGCATGGACATCATATAAAGTTTTTGTATTTTTATTAATGCTATCGGGATCACTTATATTATTTTTCTCTATACTTTTATTAAAAGCCTCATTTAGTTTTTGGACAATAGAGGGTATGGAAGCAATGAATATAATCTCGGATGGTGGAAGGGATTTATCGTCATATCCAATAAGCATTTATAGAAAATGGTTCGCGAATATATTCACTTTTGTGATACCTTTTGGATGTATAAACTATTATCCATTACTATATATATTAGATAAAGGAAACGTACCTATATGGTATGGATTAACGCCATTAGCCGCATTAATATTTTTAGGAATTTCACATGCTGTGTGGCATGTTGGTTTAAAGCAATATAAATCAGCTGGGTCTTAAAAATTCGGACAAAATCTTATTGACATAATCTAGAAAAAATTGTAATATATTTATGGAGTAAGTCAGATAATCGCTGGTATTGAAGAAATACGAGAGGAAAGTCCGGGCTCCGCAGAGCAGGGTGCCAGCTAACGGCTGGTGGAGGTAACTCTAAGGAAAGTGCAACAGAAAGATACCGCCTGAAAAGGTAAGGATGGAAAGGCAGGGTAAGAGCCTACCAGAGATATGGAGACATATCTGCTATGTAAACCCCACCTGGAGCAACACTGGAAGAAGAACATATGGGCTGCTCGTCAGTTCTTTTTCACAAAACGTGGCTTGAGGCATATGGCGACATATGTCCTAGATAAATGATTATCAAATACAGAACCCGGCTTATAGATTTGCTCTATATTTATTACATGAAGAAGATCTGCTTTTAAGGCAGGTCTTTTTCTTTTGTAACAAAATAAAACAATAAAACATAACATATATAAAAAAGGTAAGGAGTGATACTTACATATGTGTGGTTGTTTTAATAACTCTTCAAGAAACATAAATTCAGATAATGATCTTTACTCGTTATCTATAAATCAAAATTCAAATTGTGGATGTAATTCTTCGCCAAGGTGTTTAAGAGATTTGCTTGCAAACAATATAGGGAATAGATGCACTTGTGAATTTCAAAACGCTAATAACGTTGTTCGAAGAACGGGGATTTTAGCCGAAGTAGGGAATGATTATTTAAGACTTCGTTCACTAAATAACTTTAATAGTATAACGAGTCCACTTAGTACCTTATTATCTGTGCAATTTAATTAAGGTAAAAGTATTTCTAACAAAAAAATCCCAACCTTTAAAATATGTGGTTGGGATTAGTGCTATTCTATAATTCTTTTTATATCTTTTGGTACATCGGCAGTAATAGTTATTTGTTCATTCGTTATTGGATGTTTGAAAGAAATTTTCCAAGCGTGTAGAGCTTGTCCATTTATTAGATTACTTGGAGCACCATATAAATCATCTCCTAATAAAGTGTGTCCTTCTGATTTAAAGTGCACTCGTATTTGGTGCGTACGACCAGTTTCTAATTCTATATGAACTAATGTATACCCCTCTTCATTGAATCTTTTTAATACATCATAATGTGTGATTGCAATTTGTCCTTCTTCATAATTTATTTCGCGCTCCATTATGCTACCAGGTTTTCTCGCAATAGGTTTATTTATAGTACCCTTATCATTTTCAACAATTCCGTTTACTATAGCTAAGTATTCTTTTTTGTAATCAGATTTGTTTTGGAAACATTCTTGTACGTATTCATTTTTAGCAAACATTACTATGCCAGAAGTATCTCTATCTAATCTATTTATTGGTCTAATTTTCTTTTTGTTATTTAAATAATATTTAACTCCGTTTGCTAACGTATTATTTAAATGATATGAAGAGGGATGCACCACAATGCCGGCAGGTTTATTTACAACTAATATGTATTCATCTTCATATAATATATCTAATTTCATTTCTTCTGCTTCTATAAAATCTTCCTCTTCAAAATTTATTAGTACGGTAACGATATCCTTTTCCTTAACGGTGTAATTTACAAACTTTGATTCTCCATTTACCAATATTGCATCAGACGTTTTTAATTTAATTAATAATCTTGCAGAGATATGTAATTCGTTTTTTAATATATCTTTTAAAATTTTGCCATTTTCGTTTGAATCAACAACATATTTTAGTTCTATTTTAATCACCTCGTAACGATGGAGTAGGAAAGCTTTTCTCAAATATTTCCAATAGAGATTATATATCATTTTTCTTATGTTAACAACTGCTATTTTTCTTGAAAAAGTACGTATTTAAGTATATAATACCATGTATGTTAAAAAAGGGGAGGAAAACAAAATGAATTTCATTGATACAGTGAAAGAAAGAGCAAAAACTTCGATGAAAACTATCGTATTGCCTGAATCTAGCGATATTAGAGTTATCGAGGCCGCAAGAAAAGTTACTGATGAAGGTTTTGCAAAAGTTGTTTTAATTGGTAATCCAGATGAAATTAGAAATGTTGCTGGTGACATCAATGTTTCTGATATCACAATTGTTGATCCTGATACTTTTGAAAGATATGAAGAGTATGCAAATGCTTTTTATGAGCTTAGAAAAGCTAAAGGAATGACAATCGAACAAGCTAGAGAAACATTAAAGCATAATATATATTTTGGAACAATGATGGTTAAAATGGGAGATGCTGATGGATTAGTTGCAGGTAGCGTATGTTCTACGTCTGATACATTAAGACCAGCACTTCAAATTTTAAAAACTGCTCCAGGCGTTAAATTAGTTTCTGCATTCTTCTTAATGAATGTTCCTAATTGCGAATATGGTGAAAATGGAATGTTTATATTCTCAGATAGCGGACTAAATGTAAATCCTAATGCTGAAGAATTATCTGAAATTGCAATTTCTTCTGCTAAGACATGGGAATTACTTACTGAAACTGAACCAAAGGTTGCAATGCTTTCTTATTCAACTATGGGAAGTGCTCCTGCAGTTGAGAATATGAATGCAAAAGTTATGGAAGCAACTAAATTAGTTAAAGAAAAAATGCCAGAATTAAAAGTTGATGGTGAGATGCAATTAGATGCTGCTATAGTTCCTGCTGTTGGTGCTTCTAAAGCTCCTGAAAGTGAAGTTGCAGGTAATGCGAATGTTTTAATATTCCCAGATTTAAATGCTGGAAATATTGGATATAAATTAGTTGAAAGATTAGCTAAAGCCGAAGCTTATGGTCCTGTTACTCAAGGTATTGCAAGACCAGTTAATGATTTAAGTAGAGGTTGTAAATCTGATGATATAGTTGGTGTTGTAGCAATAACTGCTCTTCAAGCAAAAGCTATGGATAATTAATTAGTAAAGGAGTAATAAATATGAAAATATTAGTAGTTAACTGTGGAAGTTCTTCATTAAAATATCAATTAATAGATATGGAAGGAAACAAAGTTTTAGCAAAAGGTAAATGCGATAGAATCGGCGCTGGTGCTGGTGATATCGGATCTCCTTTTATAGAATATAAAGGACCTAAAGGTAAAGTTACTGAAGAGTTACCTTTAGAAAATCACGTAGCAGCATTCCAAAATGTTGTTAGATATTTAACAGATGCTGAAGTTGGTGTTGTTGCATCATTAGATGAAGTATCTGCTATTGGACATAGAGTTGTTAATGGCGGACCTTTCTTTAAGGAATCTACATTAGTAACAGAAGAAGTATTAAATACATTTAAAGAAAAATCTATCCCATATGCACCACTACACAACCCAGCTGCATTACAAGGTGTTGAAGCTTGTTTAGAAATTATGCCTGGTATTCCAGAAGTATTAGTTTTTGATACATCATTCCACCAAACAATGCCTGAAAAAGCATATATGTATGGTCTTCCAAGAGATTACTATGAAAAATATGGTGTAAGAAGATATGGTGCTCATGGTATGTCACACCAATTCGTTACAGAAGAAGCTGCTAGAATCACAGGAATTCCTCAAGAAAACTTAAATATGATTTCTTGTCACTTAGGAAATGGTTCTAGTATTACAGCTGTTAAGAATGGTAAATGTGTTGATACATCAATGGGATTTACTCCACTTGAAGGTTTAGTAATGGGAACACGTAGTGGTGACTTAGATCCAGCTATTCTTGAGTTCGTAATGGAAAGAGAAAATATTGATATCCATGAAATGGTTACAATATTAAATAAAAAATCTGGTCTTCTTGCTTTATCTGGCCAAACAGGTGATGTTAGAGATTTAAGAATGCTTAGAAATCAAGGAAATGAAAGAGCTGCATTAGCACTTGATGTTTTAGCTTACAGAGTTAGAAAATACATTGGTTCTTACATGGCTGTTTTAGGACATGTTGATGTAATTACTTTTGAAGGTGGAATCGGAGAACACAATCCAGACGTAGTTAGAGCTTGTGTTGAAGGTTTAGAAGAATTCGGAATCGTTTTAGATCCAGCATACCAAGATGATGAAATGTATGAAGGAATTATTAGTGCTCCAGAATCAAAAATCAAAATGTATGTTATAGCTACTAACGAAGAAGAAATCATTGCTAAAGAAGCTTTAAGACTAGTTAAATAGTTATATATAATGATATGTGAAGAGGGTTGCCTAACTTGAATTAGGGCCCTCTTTTTTTGTCTAAAAATGAAGAATAAGTTCGAATGAAAATATTTATGTTGCCTAAACCGTTTATATAGTATATAATCAACACATTGTGAAAAATGAACTAAGAGAGAGATTCATTTAAAAAGAAATACTCTACACGCTAAAATAGTGAAATTTAACAAAATTTGGACTAAAGGAGCAGAAAATGAAGAAAATAGGAGTTATTACATTAAATGGAAATTATAATTTCGGAAATAGACTTCAAAATTATGCGATGATCGAAGTTTTAAAAAGATATGGAAACGATGTTGAAAATATATGGTTAGAAGAAAAAGATAAATACAAAGCTCACGCTCTTTTGAAAAAAAATCCAATTACAAATAAAGAAAAGAGATTTAATGTGTTTTGCAATTTTACTCATAAATATATAAAGAATATTAATTTAGAATCTTACAAAGATATTAATGAAGAGGAATATGATTATTTCGTAGTTGGAAGTGATCAAGTTTGGAATCCTACATTTCCAGTCTTTGATTCTAATAGTGTGTTTCTTAATTTTTCTAAAGAAAGAAATAAAAATATTGCATATGCTGCAAGTATAGGAATATTAGATATACCAGACGAACACATTAATTCTTTTAAAACAGGATTAGATAGTTTTAAAGCAATATCTGTTCGTGAAGAAAATGCTAAGAGAATAGTTGAGGAAATAAATGGACGTAAAGATTCAGAAATTCTTATAGATCCTACAATGCTATTATCTGCTAAAGAATGGGATAAGATTGCTGATAAACCTATTGGGCTAGATGAAAATGAGAAGTTTATTTTAACTTGTTTTTTAGGGGAATTTTCTGAGGAACATAGAAATGAAATAAATGAGATTGCAAAAAAGAATAATTGGAAAGTAATTAACTTATTAGATGAACAGGATCCGTTTCATCCTTCAGGACCAAGTGAATTTTTATATTTAGAAAAACATGCCGAGGTAATTTTTACAGATTCTTTTCATTCATGTGTTTTTGCAATTATATATAACAGACCTTTTATAGTATATGACAGGGTAAGTGATAAAATACTCCCTATGAATACAAGGATTGATACTTTAGTAAAAACATTTAAGTTTAGCGATAGAAGATATGAAAAATGTATTAAAGAAAATCATTTGATATATGATTATTCAGAAGTTAATGAGATATTAGAAAAAGAACGTAAAAAGGCTTTAGATTTTATTGAAAGAGCTTTAGATATAAAATAATGGAGTTGATTATCTGTGATTGATATAAAAAGAAAGGAAGAGTGTTCTGCTTGCTTAGCGTGTTATAATGCGTGTCCTGTAAGCGCCATTTCTTTTAAAGAAGATAAGCTAGGTTTTAAATATCCTATTGTAGATAAAAAGAAGTGTATTCAGTGCAGAGTATGTAAAAGTGTTTGTCCTATGTTTGTATCTCAAGATACAATAAATGGATTTAATCAAAAAGCATATGCTGTTATTAATCCAGATAAAGAAATTAGATCAAAAAGTTCTTCAGGTGGTGTATTTTCACTGATTGCAGAAGCTATTATAAAAGATAACGGAGTGGTATTTGGAGCAGCTTTTGATAATGATTTTAATGTTTATCACACATACGTAGATAATATAAAGAATTTAGATATATTAAGAGGTTCTAAATATATTCAGAGTAATATAGGAAATTCATTTGTTAAAGTAAAAGAGTTTCTTAAAGCTGGAAGAAAAGTGCTTTTTTCAGGAACACCTTGTCAAATTGCTGGACTTAATAGTTTCCTTGGAAAAAGTTATGATAATTTATATTTGCAAGATTTAATTTGTCATGGCGTACCTTCAACTACAGTATGGAAAAAGTATTTAGAGTATAGAAAATCAAAAGATGAGGATATTCCTACAAAGATATTTTTTAGAGATAAAGAACAGGGTTGGAGAGATTATCAAGTAAAGTTTAAATATGCGACAAAAGATGTAACTATAAATCATAAAGACGATATATTTATGAAAATTTTTTTAAATGATTTGTGTTTAAGGGATTCTTGTTATGATTGTAAATCAAAAGGATTAAACAAAATTGCAGATATTACTTTAGCAGATTTTTGGGGAATAAAACATGTATGTGAAGAAATGTTTGATAATAAAGGAACTTCACTTGTAATAATAAATAGCAAAAAAGGTGAAGAATTGTTTAAGTTAGTTAACGAGTTTATAATGAAGAGGGAAGTAGATCTAAACAGTGCGATAGAGTACAATATGTCTATTATGAAATCAGCAAATAAACCAGATAGAAGAGATTCGTTTATTGATGATTTGCAAATTTTATCATTTAAAGAATTAATTGAGAAATATATTAGTGTAAATAAATAGGAATAGATAATAATTAATTTTGAAGAGGGTTACCCAAAATGGTAGCCCTCTATTTATATGGCTTTCTTAATATAGGAACATATTTTTGTATTTTTTGTTAAAAAATGATTGACAAAGAACGCATGTTCGTATAATATAATAATTGCAGATAAGAACAGATGTTCTAAGGAGGTTTTTATATGAAAATAGTTAATTTACCAAGATTTATAATATCAATGTCAATCATAGTGTTCGTAATATCTTTCTTTATGAGCATGCTTACAAGTGTTGTATTCTCTGCTTCGCCAATTGAATATGATACTATCATTGTTTCAGATGGTGATACATTATGGTCTATTGCAAGTTCTTTAGAAGGTAATGTAAGAGAAAACATTTATACAATAAAAGAAATAAATAATTTAGACTCTTCTATGATATTCGTAGGTCAAGAACTATTAGTGCCACAAGTGTAAGCTATTTTTCTTTTGGAATATAATTTGCAAGAGGGTTATTTTCAATTGCTTCTCTTATTTGAGAGTTATCTACATGTGTATAAATTTCAGTTGTAGCTATACTTTCATGTCCTAATATTTCTTGCAAAGCTCTTATATCTACATTACCAAATTGATACATAAGAGTTGCCGCTGTATGTCTTAGTTTGTGCGTAGAATAATGTTCTGTTAAACCACATATATCTCTTAGATAATTTTTAATTAGATTTTGTACTGTCCTTCTGCTTATTCTTTGTTTTCTTTCGCTTAAGAATAATGCATCTTTATCTTCAACACTATCATCAGTTGGTCGTACAGCAAGATAATCTTTTATTGCTTCCATAGAAGCTTTATTTAAATAAATTGTTCTTTCTTTGTTTCCTTTTCCTATAACAGTAAGAATCGCTTCATCAAATTTTATATGACTAATATTTATTCCAACAAGTTCTGCAAGACGCATACCACAGTTTAAAAACAAAGTAATTATTGCATAATCTCTAATTCTATTATCGTGCTGTCTACCGATAAGCTCACCATTTTTTATGCCATCAAGTAAACTCATACTTTCTTCTAATGTTAAAAATTTCGGAAGACGCTTTCCTAGCTTTGGACTCTCTAATTCTTTTGCAGGATTATCATCTATTACTCTAGCTTTAGTGTGTAGATATTTAAAAAAACCTCTAAGACTTGCAACTTTGCGAGCGCGAGTTGTAGCAGAATCGTTACAAACATCTTTTAAGTAACTCATATATTCATATAGATCATTAATATCTATTTTGTTTAAAAATTTAGAATCTATATCTGTGATTGTTTCTATATCATCAATAGTAGTCTTTCTATTATTCATAGATTGCCATTTCATATATTTTAAAAAGTTCATTAAGTCATATCTATATTCTTTTATTGTATTACTAGATTTATTTAAGTTTGAACTATAGTTTAAATAATCTCTTAAAAGTTTTGGAACATTTCCATCAAACATATATTACCTCCGTATAAAATAAAAATAGGGAAGAGTATTATTTTTATAGACGATACTCTTCATTAAAAAATTTATAAAATCGAAAAATGAGGCATTTAAAGCGTCATATTTAGATGATATTTTAAGTAGTACTAAATATAAAAATCAAAACATGAAACGATAAATTTTATATTAAAAATCATTTGCTACTAAAAGTGTATCACTAAAATTTTGCAAAGTAAACATTGCACAAAATATTTCTCCCTTTTAAAATAAAAATACCTAATCGGGGAGATAACATATAAATATTTGTATTATAAAAAATGTAATGATATAATTTGGGTAATTAAAATATACGTAGGATGGTATTAAAAATGGAAAACACACAAGATACAAACAACTCTTTAGTTGTAAAAAATGAAAATATTTTTGTTAGAATGATTAATAGTATTAAAGCATTATTTTTCCAAGTAAAAGAATTCGATGCTATCAATAATAAAATTGAAATGATAATGTTTGATTTAGATGGGACATTATGGGACACAGAAGAAGTTTCATTTGAAGTAATGAATGAAGTCATAAAAAGATATGATAATCTTAAAGAAATAACAAAAGAGCAAGTTGCCAAAACGATGGGATGCAGCTTTGCAGAAACTGCAGAAATATATATGCCTTATATCGAAAAAGAAGAAAGAGAAAAATATTTACAAGAGATGCTAGATGAAGTAGCAAATAAACTTAATAGTGTTGGTGGAAATGTATATGATGGTTTAGAAGATGTTCTTATTAAATTAAGTAAAAAATATAAACTTTCAATTGTTAGTAATTGTGCTGCTGGTTATATAGAGTCTTTCTTTGAATCTTCTGGTTTAGGAAAATATTTTATTGATTTTGCTGCTGCAGCTAAAATGCAAGTCACAAAAGCTGAAGCAATAAAAACTGTATTAGAAAGAAATAATATAAAGAATGCAATTTATGTAGGGGATACAATTAAAGATTTTGAAGCCAGTCAAATTGCTGAATTGCAATTTATACAAGCTAAGTATGGTTTTGGTGAAGATTTAAAAACAGAGCATTCAATAGAAGATATTTCTGAATTACCAAAAGCTTTAAAGAATATGAAATAAAGATAAAAAGATAGGTAGTATTTAAATAAAAAGTGCTACCTACTTTCTTTTTTATTTTGTAATTATGTTAACTTTAAAAAGAATTTTTATTTAAGAATTGTGATAGGCAATAACAAGAACTTTTTAATATAAAGTATTAATAATTGTTCTTAATACATGTCAATGAAATCGCATTAATTTTAAATTTTATTTTTTAAATAATGATATTTTATAATTGAAATTTATAAGTTTTAAATTTACTAATTTAAGTTTCAAAATTTTAGATTCCAAATTCTGAAATTTAATTTTTGAAATTTTAAAAATAATTTTTATAATTTGTAAAATTATATTCTTTTAAAATCATTACACGATCTACTACAAAAATGAAAAATCGCCAAAATATTGATATTACTAAAGGTATCCTGAAAATGGCTAAAAATAGGCAAAAAAACAACGCACGAGAATCGCTAATTTTCGATTTTTTTGATGAGGGTAATATAGTTTCATGTCTCAAAAAAACAGTTAAAATCGAAAATAAGGCAAATAGGGAGTTTTTGAAAAAATAAGTAATAAAATTATATAAATCATAAATGAAAAACAGAAATTATTATAATGTAAAATAAAATTATTTAAGAATGAATTATAAAAATTTATTTAAGAAAAAATTATTAGAATAAAATAAATTATAAATAAAAATAGAAACAAATTTAAATTGTATGATAAAATATTTTCAGTAAAACTAAAGTCGATTATAATAAATTTGTTAGTGGATAATAAAATAACTCATTTGATAAATAATAATTTGAAAATAAGCCAATTAAAAGCTTCAAATGCAGATATACCAATATATACGCCGTGAGGCAAATCTTCTGAAAAACCGTGGTTATTTTTCGCAAAACTTTTATTTTGTGCAATGTATAAACTAACCTTAAATAGGAATGTTCGCACCCATTCCCTTGAATGTCTTTATTTAATTAGATGTAAAACTTTCGTAAATACCTTGAAATAAATCATTTGCAAAATCTTCTGCAACATTTTCTGTATTAGTTTTAGCGTTTTCAACTTCTAAATGTTTTACATATATAACAGTAGTACAAATAATTATTGTACAAACTAAAAGTGTAAGACATAACCAAAAAGTGTTTTTCATCTTTATCACCTACCCTATTTATAACATAGTTATAAATTTAAGTAAAGATATTTTTTTAATTTTGCAGAAATCTGCAAGAAAGTCACCTTATTAGATAAGGTGACTTAATTATCTTTTAAATATCTTCTTAAATATAATCTACACTTATCATAAGAAGATGATTTTTCAAGTAATTTTTCAAGTTCTGAATAGCTAAGTTCCCAACAAGACCATACAACCTCATCAAAATCATAACAAGAACAATGACCACCCTCAGCTAAAACAACATTACCTCTTTCAGTGTTTGGCATATCTTCAAGTAAAAACAATCTATCTTCATCCCAACCAGTATCACTAGTAGTTGTTACAAAAATAATTTTGTATAAATTTATTTCATTTGATTTTAATTCATATTTTTTCATTACTTCCCCCTTAAAAAATTATTCATAAAATATCCAAAAGAATCCAATAATTAAATATGTAAGAATTGCACCTACAAATAGTATTGTATTTACTTCATAAAGTATTGGCATAATAGCTGTAAGTACAGATAAAATAATAATTAAATTCATTTTATTTATTCTCCTTAAATTTTCTTAATAATAATCTTGTACTAAAACTAAACAAAGGCGAACTAAAAATATACATTTCAAAATCACTTAAAGGTTCTATTTTCTTCTCATCACATAATTTTATAAAATTTTCTTTAGCTTCTATTAAATCTTTATATTCTTCTTTTTTTATTATCATAAATGGAAATTCATATTTCTTAAATTTTAATTTGAACATATTTTCTCCTTTCTGTATTTGTTTAATTATGTGGGAACCAGAAACATCGGTCCCCCTTATAATAACCCCTCCATGTAGTATAGATTGGACAGCTGTTCTTATTAATAAGGAGAACAGCTGTGATATTTTACGGCTTTCAGCCCTTGCAAGCAATTCCTCGACACACTTTGCGAAAGTGTGCAAATTAACTCGGATAAATCCTCGTTCGCTTCGCGTATAATTAAACAAATAACAACTGAACTGTTTGAAATAAAACCTTTAAAGCCAAATCTTGCCTAAAATCATAATTTATAGAACACTCTGAACAAATATTTTTCTGCATATCACGAGATAAATCCTTAAAATGAAAGCCATTGTTAAGTGCATAAGCAATAGCGTTATGAGTTTTATCTCCAGTATGTTCGTTATATGGTTTTTTTATTGCACCTAAAAATTCAATATTAATTCCAGAAACATCAAAATTTTTAAGTGATAAATTATTTACTTCTTTTGTAACTTCATACCTCGTAAGCTCATAATCAAGTTGTGATTCAATTTTTTTATTATAAATTTTTGTGTGACCGCTACCCTTTCCAAAATAAATAGTTTTATTTGATTGATACTGATAATAGACAGTTGAAGCTCTTTTTCTTAAATTTTGAAATTCTAAATTATTTATATTTTCTGGAATGTCGACTGCTAAGTCAAATCTTTTAAGACATATCTTATCTTTAAACTTTTTTAAAAATTGAAAAATACCCCCAAAATTTTCAACCTTATTAGGATTAAATTCAAAAGTTACAAGAATCTTGTCTTTATTTTTTGATTTAGGATTGTTGCAGCCGACTCCAATCCAAATATGATCTATAACAAAATTATCAGCATATAAACCTATTTTATTTGTTAAAGTATTATACATTTTTTTATTCTCATCTTTTGAAAGTATAAAATAATTTTTTAATTCTTCCAGGAATAGCTTATGCTCATTTGGATAAATATAAAAAAAGAATCTAAGCATATCAACAGTATATTTCAAACCATTATTTTCATCTTTTAAAAAATAATAATAATTTAACATACTAAAACCCCTTTATAATAAAATTTTTCATTTATCAAAAGTGGACATATCTCTTTGTCCATATATTCCTTATCAATAATATGAGTATCATACATACCTAAAGCTTTAAAATTAATAAATCTTAAAAATAAACGACCATAAGCATTATAATTACCAGAAACCGAATTTAAATAATGTTGAAGTTCAACATCATCTTCAAATTCACGACCAATTTGTAAAATTGGCAAACGGCAAATTTTAAATCTTCTTAAATTTAACCATGGGATACGAATAGTACGAGAAAAACGGAAAATCGCAGTAGCTAACTCTCTTATTTGAACATCTAAACGATTTAAAGATTGAGTAATAAATAAAATATCAATTCGATAATGTCTGCAAAGTGTTAAATACGATAAAATTTTTTCATACATTTGCTTCTTGTCTTTGTCACTATAATTACGACAATTATAAGAAAGTTGAGCTTCATCAATAACAAGTAAACTATTTTCATCATATCTATAATTATACCAATCATCTAAAAGCTTATATGTTCCTTTTATATACTGATTAGCATAAATTTTAGAACCCCACTTATCATACTTTAAAATATCACAAACGGCACGCAAAGTTTTGCCAGCACCTTGCTTTCCAGCGTATATATAAATCATTTAATCACCGCTTTCATCATACATTATCAAAACAGAATAATAACTTTTTCCAATTTGATATTTAATATCCCAAACAAATTTATCTTTTATAAACTCATTTATTTTTTTATCTAAATTACTAGTTATATAGGATGTATATAATATTTTTACTTTCATTTAATCACCACTTTCCAAATGTCCATGAAAAATAAACATAGATTCACAAGAATATAAGTAAATACGTAATTCTTTTGTAGATAATTTTTGAATTCTTTTTATTTTGTATAAGGCTTCTTTATAATTTGAACGATAAAAAACATCTTTTGTTTTTTCAATACCATTTTCAAAATAAGTAGTAATTATGATATATCGCCAATTACACATAAAATCACTTCTTTCCTATTTCATCTTTTTTTAACAAAATTTCTTTTCTCTTACAACTCCAACAATTACATTCTTCACAAACTCCACCATGTAACATACATTGTTTCTTTTCTTCTTTATAAAACAAGTCTTGATACATAAAATAACAAGCAATTACAAGCATTAATGATACTATAAATTCTTCAAACCCCATAAAAACATCTCCTTTATAATAAAAAAAGAGTACGAAAAAATCATACTCTTTTAAATTGCTACTAATACGCGGGCGCGCAAGCAACGTACCCGCGTATTAGTATGCCTTAGTTAGGTCTTTTTCTTGGAATGAATCCTTTAACTAATGCAATACCGATACCAACGATACCAGCAGTTACCATTATATTAAGTGGAAATTCACCAAATAAAGTTAAACCTTGTTTTGCAATGTCAATAACTGTACTAACATTTTGAACTAAAATTTCACCAGACATTTGTAATCACACTTATCCTTTCTAAAAAATTTATATTTTAAACTGTTATTTAAACAGTCTAAAAACAACATAAAATAAACTCCAAATCATTACTATTAACAAAGTTAAAAACAATGTGCCAAAATAAAAAATTTGGAAATTTGTAGGTTCAATACCCATAAAATTAGTTAAAAATTCAACTAACAATAAAATCACCTCTTAAACAAAGATAATACCAAAACTAAAAATAACGGAACAGAAACCCAAAAACACATATCTTTTATAGCATTTAAATTATAATTAATATTTTCAAGATAAGAATCTCCACTTTCCAAAATCATTGTTTGATATTCTAATTCATTTAAAATTAACTCTTCACCGCTCATCTAATCACCCAATCTTTTTATTATAAAATTTACAATTTTTAATTCTTCAATACTAGTCTTGAACTCTTCCGAATTTTCAAAATCTTCTTCATCAATATCTAACATAAATTTAATATACTCTTTTTGGCTTTCAAGCCACTCTAAAGCTTTATTTTTCATAATAAACTCCTATTCTATATCACTATTTGAATACATAGTACCAGCCCAAAATACTAAAATTAAAGACACAATAAATTCCATTATAAAAAAAACATATAAAGGACAATCAACAAATTCAGTACCGTCAAAACTTAAAGGAAAACGTATACGCAAATCTAAAATTCTAAAGGCAGAATCAATTATCAAGTCATAATAAGTAGTAATATCTCCACTCATACTACCTACCCCCAATCCTTAAAATAATAGCAACAGTAATACCTAAACCAATTAAACTATTCATCCATAATGGAAAAATAGAAAGAAATCCCATAATAGTAGACATGAATGAAGTAAAAAGACTAATTAAATCATCAAAATCAGTATTTAAATTTAAATCACCATTATTATATGGTGGATTATAATAATCTTCTAAATTTTCAAAATTATTTAAATTATTATCAATACCAAAATAAATTAAATCAATACGAGATAAAACATTATAATTTTTGTCATACAACTTAATCGTAAATGAATAAGTTTCAATACTTTCAAAATAAGAAGATAAAAATTCTCTATTAAAAGTATCAATTAAATTATAAGTATAAGTTGTATCATTTTGTCCTACACTTTTAGAAATAAAATTTTCAGCATTTAAATAATTTCCAAAATAATTTTTATAAGTATTAACTAATTTAACTTGATAACTTTGAGAAACTTCATAAACTTCTAAATCTAAAAAAAGCTCGTTTATAGGATATTTATTGGTATCACCAGTTAAAATCCTTATACCAAAAATACCATCACCAGAATTAGAACCCATAAAAGATAAATCTGTTAGCTTAAATAAAGTTGGCTGTGACATTGGACCAATAAAATCATAATTATAAGAAATATCACCAGAAGTAGAACCACCAGAATTATCATCTTCCCATGGAAAATCAGTATCGCTTAAACTATCAAGTTCAACTTCTTTGTTTACACGTACATAAGAACCATCTACTAAATTATAATAATTACAATTTGCAGTTAAATTCCAAGACAAAGTATAGGCAGTATCTAAAAAATAAGTCATACCAGTTTCGCTTAGAAAATTAGTTTGTGACCAATTTATTTGTTCATCGAGATTATAACTAAACAAACTTGATTGAGTATAAGTTGTTCTTGTAAGTTTCTCAGTATCAACAAAAAGTTGATACTTTGTAGCATATCTATTAGAAGTTCCTAAAGTATAAGCAACTTGACCAGAAGCAGTTGAAGTAAAGTTGACTGTATTTGAACCATCAGTATTAAAAACAACCCACATATTTTCAGCACCAACAACAGTTGGCGATGTTGAAGCGAAACCAAAGTCACCAAACAAGCCAAAAGAAGTACAGTTGTTAAAGTCATTTATAAATGTAGAATATAAATTGTTTGAATTTAAAATTTCAGTAAAATTTAAACCAGTAGCTTTTTCAACTTCAAGCGCAAAATCTTCATAACTAACTGAATTAGCATTTACGCACGTTGGAATTAATAAAAAGATTAACATTAAAATTAATAAACTAATTTTTTTCATGTTCTATACTCTCCTTACTCCAATCGTGCCAAGTCTTTGGATTAATTGGAATTATTTTTTTTTAATATCTTCTTCATCTTTTTCTTCTTCAAACTCCAAAAAGTCAAAAGATAAAGATAGTTTAATCATATCTATTTTTTTATTTTTCATATAAATGCTACAAGCTTCTATGAAATTTTCAAAATCTTCAATATTTTTTGTTTCAGTAGAAAATATAGATGTTCTTTTTGCTTTTTCTCTTTCTTCTGCCTCTAATTCTTTTCTATAATCAGCAATAGCCATAATTAAATCACCGCCCAATCAACAAGTTTCAAAGCCTTTGTTTCTGGATTCAAACCTAATTCAATTAAGCAATCCGAATTGACTGGAAGTTTTTTAAGTTCAAAAAACTTTTCTTTGTTTTTTTCGTTATAGTAATAACTTAAATCAATGAATTCTGCTTCGTGAAGAAATCTAACACGTAAATATTCATTATTTTCGTACGTTCTTTCTTCAACTTTTAATAATCTTACTTTCAAATTTTCAATAGGTATCATAGTTTTATTCCCCTTTTTAATTATTTTTAGGTAATAAAAAAGACTAACTTTTTTCGTTAGTCGGTTTACACAATCACTTTACAAAATACTTTTATTTTGTGCAATGTATAGTCGATTCAAATATGGGAGCGGATTATTCCGCTCTCTCTTTTTATTCCTTGTTTCTAAAAATTACAACTATGTTAAATTCTATACTTTTTATGTTTTTTTCTTTAGTAAATTAGATAAACTTTTTATTTTTTGGCGTAAATCAATAAAACTGTTACAATTCTCTGCAGTATATTCTATAACTTCGTTTTTAAAATCCTTAATGCTCATACTCTACCCTAACATCAAAAATCTAATTATCAAATTCGATTATTTAAAACTTTTACTACGATTTTTTCTTTAATCTTTTATCAACGTTTTCTTTTAATAGTGTATATAATATTGTTGCCACCGGCACGCCTATTAGCATTCCCAAAACACCGCCTACGCTTCCTCCAACCGTAACCGCGAATAATACCCACATGCTAGGTAGTCCTATTGTGTTTCCTACCACTTTTGGATAAATGAGGTTTCCTTCTACTTGTTGTAGTATTAACACAAATATAAGAAATACTAACGCTTTAATTGGTTTTACTGCTAATATTAAAAATACTCCGACAATTATTCCAATAAAAGCACCGACTACAGGTATCAACGCTGTTACTCCTACAAGAACACTAACAGGTACTGCATATGGTATTCTTAAAATCAACATTCCTACAATACAAAGTGTTCCCAATATTGTTGCCTCCAGGCATTGCACTGTAAAAAATTTCTTAAATGTATTATTTGATAGTTTAGCCACTCCTATTACTTTATCTGCTTTTTCTTTTTTTGTATATGCATATAAAATTTTAGTTGCTTGTCTTTGCAACTTTTCTTTATCCATCAACATATATATAGCGAAAATTATTGAAACGATAAATGTAGATACTCCACCAATTATACTTCTTACTACTGAAATTGATGATGTCACCATGCTCGGTATTATATTTTTCAGTTGATTTTTTATCCCTTCGATATCAATGTTACTTTCTTGAATTATATTTATTATATCATCAGGATTTTCTATATATTTTTCAGCGAATTTTGTAGATTCTTCCAAATAATAAGGAATCTTATCTATCAACAAACTAAATACTTCCATTAATTCTGGCACTATCAATCTAACTACCAATATCACCACTAATAAAATAACCATTATTGCAAATATAATTGATAATATTCTTGTTCCTTTGCCACTTTCCTTCTTTCTTGTTTTTTTTAATAATTTTCTTTCAAAAAAAGTCATTGGAATATTTAGTATAAAGGCTAAACATGCACCTAGAATAAATGGAAATAACACACTAAACAAATTGCTAAACAAACTGCCAATTGTGCTTAAATTATTAATTATCCAGTATCCGCCAAGTGCAACTAATATCAATATTATGATTTTTTTCAAATCCTTTTTATCTTTTTCCATTTTTGTTTTCTCCTTATACATAATATATCGACAATACGACTCTCTAATTTGATTTTAAAAGTACTTTAAAGCTTGTTCCTTTTCCTTCATCACTTTCAATATCTATTTCAGCACCCACTAAATCTATTATTCTTTTTACAATAGCAAGACCTAATCCACTACCGTCTAATGAATGTGATTTTTCTGCTTGATAAAATTTTTCAAATATTCTGCCTTGTTTTTCTTTTGGTATTCCTATTCCATCATCTTTTATTGTCACGATTATATTCTCATTATTTTTTTCTACTTCTATCTCAATTTTTCCGTTTTCTTTAGTAAACTTTACTGCATTATTTAATAAATTTATCCATATTTCCATAATCAAATCTGCATCTTGAATTATAGTGATTGGTTCTGAATTCAAAGTTATCTCTACGTTTTTTTGACTTATTTGTTCTTCAAACATTATTATTGCTTTTCTTAACTGTTCGTCTAATTTGTATTCTTTTTTGTTTGTAACAATTTCTTGATTTTCAAATTTAGATAACTTAATCATATTACTTGATAGATTAGATAGTCTTGTAGTTTCTTCTATTATTATATTTATATATTCATCTTTTTCTTCTTTACTTATATTTTCTTCAGCAAGCAATTTCGCAAAACCTTGTATCGAGGCAATCGGGGTTTTTAATTCATGAGATACATTGCTTATAAAATCTTTTCGTAAATAATCAATACTATTTAACTCATCTACCATTATGTTAAAATTATCTGCCAAATTACCAATTTCATCTTTTCGTTTTGTGTTTACTTTTACGCTAAAATTTCCCGCCGCCACTTTTTTAGTAGCTTCCGTTATACTTCTTATCGGTTTTATTATTCTACTTGCGACCACAGTTATTAATGCTAGTCCTACACACGTACCATATAGTGCGGCATACCTTAAGCCACTTATAATTTTATTTACAGTAGCTTGGTCAATAGATGCTTGATCAAGTAAGTCCTTTACTGGTATATCCGTTCCATATATTCTAGCTATATAATTATGTATAAAACCAAAATACACAACTGTCGAAAGCATTACAACTGCTAATATTATTAAGAAAGATATGCTTATATAAATATATAAAGACGATTGAAATTCTTTTCTTGTTTTTTTCATACATTCACCTATTCTTTTATTATTCCTTTATAACCAATTCCTCTTATTGTTACAATATCAAATTCTTCAAAATCGTTAAACTTTTCTCTTAACCTTTTTATATGAACATCTACAGTTCTTAAATCTGATTCGCTTTCTAGTCCCCAAATTTCATCCATCAAATCTTGTCTCGTAAATATTTTGTTTGGAAAACTTAATAATTTATATAATAATTGAAATTCTTTTTGAGGCACCTGATAAGTCTCGTTACCTCTAGTTAATGTGTACTCATCATACGATAAAACCACATTTTTTATTTTCAACTTTCTTTGATTTACTATATTAGCTCTACGAAGCAATACTCCTACTCTTAAAATCATTTCATCCATATTAATAGGTTTAACCATATAATCATCTACTCCAGATAAAAAGCCTTCTC
>CAZEVD010000013.1:0-37532 GCA_964515475.1 uncultured Eubacteriales bacterium | reverse complement strand
TTTTCAAAATTATCACACATTTGTATTTCATCTATACAAATAAAATTCTTTTTACCTTCTCTATACTTTCCTTCAATATAGGCATTTAATTCCTTATAATTCTGCAAATTCTCAAATTCTAATAAATTAAAATCTATACTAATTATATTATGCTCTTCAATATTTTCCCTTATATAATCTTCAAATATTTCCAACAATTTTGATTTCCCACTACGTCTAACCCCAGTTATTACTTTTATATCTGGAGTACCTATTACATTTATAAGCTTTTGTAAATAATCTCTTTCTATTATCTTCATATGATTACTCACCCCTATTTATTTTATCCATATTTTATCATATTATACCATTTTTCATTTCCCAAAATCAAGTTTTTTGGCATTTTGGGAACCAAAACACCAAAATACAAGTGATGTTTTGTTATATTTATCAGTCTTCAAAATCTTCATTTTTATTATAAAAAAACAAAGTACATTTTTATCTGTACTTTGTTGGTTATTATTCGTGATTCACTTTTTTCTGACATGTCTACCCTATACCAGGTAAAATTTAATTTCTTTAATTTTTTATAGATTTTCCTCTATTTTTTGAGGTTTTATCAAAATTCAGAATTTAAAAAAACACCCCGAAGTATTGATTTTTAAGCATTTTTCAGTTCTAAAAGCACTACGCTCTCGACATGACTCGTATGCGGAAACATATCTACCGGTTGCACTTTCTTTACTTCATATCCATTATCAGTTAAGTATTTCAAGTCTCTTGCAAGTGTTGCCGGGTTGCAACTTACATATACTATCTTTTTAGATTGCATTTCTTTTAGCGTTTCTAATAGTTTTTCATCGCAACCTTTTCTCGGCGGATCTACAAATACTACATCTGCTGTTTTTCCTTCAGCATACTTTTGTGGGATTATTTCTTCTGCTTTTCCACAAATAAATTCTGCATTTGTGATGCCATTTAGTTTTGCATTTTCTTTTGCATCTTCGATCGCTTCTGGTACTATTTCTACTCCATAAACACTCTTTGCTTTATCTGCTACAAATAATCCTATTGTTCCGATTCCGCAATACAAATCAAATACATTTTCTTCTCCAGTTAATTCTGCAAATTCTTTTGCAACTGAATATAATTGTGCTGTTTGTGTTGGATTTACTTGATAGAATGATAATGGAGATATTTTAAATCTTATTCCTTCAATGCTATCTTCGATGTATCCGTTACCATGTAATACTACGCACTTTTTGCCAAGTATTACATTACCATCTTTTTCGTTTATATTTTGAACAATCGTAGTAACTTCTGGATATTGTTCTAATACTTCTTTTACAAAATTTTCTGCATTTTTGATTTTATTTTCTTTAGTAACCACCATTAACATTACTTCATCCGTATTTGCTCCAACTCTTGTTACTATATGTCTTAGATTTCCTTTTTTAGTTTCTTCGTTATATGTTGTGTTACCATTTTTCTTTAATATTTCAAACGTACTTTTAGCAAGTTCATCCGAATATTTATTTTGAATATAACATCCTTCATTTTCAATTACGACATGTGTGCGTGCAGCGTAAAATCCAATCTTATCATTCATTACAGGATATTGTGTTTTATTTCTATAGTTATATGGTATGCACATTCCAATTGCATCTTCCACATTTACTTCGTATCCTAACGATTTTTTTAATGTGTTTTTTACCATGTTTGTTTTATGTTGTAATTGCGCTTCATAATCTAAATGTTGAAGTTCACATCCACCACATTTTTCAAATACTGGACAAACTGGTTCAACTCTCTTTGGACTTTTTTCTATCACTTCTAATAGTTTGGCAAAGCCAAAATCTTTATTTGCTTTTAACACTTTAACTCTTACTTTTTCACCAGTTAAAGCACCTTTCACAAATAACGTATACCCCTCTATTTTAGCGATTCCTTCGCCTTCATATCCCATATCAATAATATCAACTACGTACTCTTCGTTTTTTTGTATCATAAAATATTCTCCCTTAAAAATATTTTTTATACTTTTATTTTCACACACTTAATATGTATGTTCAAATTTTTTCGATTGTGTTTTTTCTACAAAATGATTTCTCTTTTTAATTTTTTTGATTGTACTTTACCTATTCCAACATATTCATCAGCGTATAAATTATATAATCCATCCGGTAAATCTACAGCTATTTCCATACCATTTAAAAGTTTCTTCATATTGTTTTTTACATCAATATTTTTGTCGAAAAGTTTTTCTATTGATACTATTTTTTCTTCAGATATTTCTTCTACTTTTATTGCATCTTTTATTTCAAATTCACCTGTTTGAACACGTCTTAAATTCGTCATTGTTCCACAGGTTCCAAGCGCTATTGCAATGTCTTCGCATAATGTTCTTATATATGTTCCTTTTGAACATGCCACTGTGAATTTCAAAGTATCATTTTCAAAAGAAACATTTTCAATCGAGTGTATAATTATATCTCTAGCTTCTCTTTCAATTTCAATACCTTCACGCGCGTATTCGTAAAGTTTTTTTCCATTAACCTTAAGTGCAGAATACATAGGTGGCACTTGTTTTTGTTCGCCTATAAATTTTGATATAACTTCACTTATTTTTTCTAAAGATAAATCATATTCTTTTTCTAAAATAACTTTTCCGGTTATATCTCCTGTATCTGTTTGAATTCCAAACTTCATCTCTGCTTCGTATTTTTTATTTTCACAAGTTAAATATTGTACAAGTTTAGTTGCCTTACCAACGCACACTACTAATACACCTGTTGCTAAAGGATCCAAAGTGCCAGTATGGCCAACAGATTTGGTATGTAAAGCTTTTCTAACTTTTGCAACTACATCAAACGATGTAAAATCTTGTGGTTTATCTATTATTAAAATTCCATCTTGCACTTTAATTCCTCCTTTGTCCCAAACCGGGACGGACCTAAAATGGGACAACACGATCTCCGTTAATAATTCATCATTCAACTTTGTCCCATTTTAGGTCCGTCCCGGTTTGGGACAAAGCAGAGGCGGGTTTGTTTCACCCGCCTTATCATTTTATTGTATTTGTTTTTTGATTTCATCTATTACGATGTTTTTAGCTTGTTCTAATGTTCCTGAAATTTCAAATCCTGCTGCTCTTAAATGTCCGCCACCAGCGTATTTTGAAGCTATTATTGAAACATCCACATAATCATTAGCTCTTAAGCTAACTTTTATATTTCCTTCGCCTTTTTCTCTAAAGAAAATTGAAACTTCAACACCTTCGATATTGCGACCATAGTTTACGATGTTTTCGTAATCCCCATCTTCACAATTAAACTCAGCTTCATCAGATTTAGTTACATATGTAAAAGTGATTTTTCCATCTTCTAAAACTTCTAATCTTTCAAGAGCTCTACCTAAAAGCTTTGTTCTAGATTCTGTTGTTAAATCAAATAAGTTTCTGTATATAGGTGCAATTTCAATTCCTGCTTCTAAAAGCATACTTACAAATTCAAATGTTTCAGATTGTACATTATATCTAAATCCACCTGTATCTGTTAACATACCAGCATATATACAAGTTCCCATTATTTTATTAATTGCAACTTCCATTGAAGCAAGTACAACTATTATATTTTGACAAGTTGAACAAGCAACTGCATTTACGTAGTTTGCATCACCATAATTTTGATTTGTTATATGATGATCTATTACTATTGTTTTCTCAGCTTTTTCAAACCACTTTTTGCCTTCACCTAATCTTTCGATATCACTAGAATCTAAAGCTACACATACATCAAAAGTTTCATCATCACTTAATTCATGTCTTATCTCTTCACATCCAGGTAAGAAATTATACATTTTATTTACAAGTGGTATATATACGGTTACATCCTTATCTAATTTTCTTAGACCATGCATAAAACCAAGAGAACTACCAATTGCATCTCCATCTGGATTTTCATGAGTAACGATTAGTATCTTCTTTGCATTTTCTATTATAACTTTTATATCTTCTAATACAGACATACTCTAAACCCCTTCTTCTTCATCAGAAGCCTCTTCCTCATCTTCTAATGGTTTAATATCTAATGAATTTATGATGTTTTGAATTTTGTTACCATACTCTATAGAATCATCAAACTCAAATTTAACTTCAGGTGTTGAATGGATTCTAATCTTGCTTCCTATTTCTTTTCTAACAAGACCCGCAGCAGATTTTAATGCATCCATAGCTTCTTCTTGATCTTTAACAGCTAGCATGCTTACATATATCTTGCAAAGTTTGAAATCCTTCGCAAGATATACTTTAGTAACACTTATCATTCCATCAAGTCTTGGATCTTTTAATTTTTGATCTATAAAAGGTCCAACAACTTTTTTTATTTCTTCTTCAATACGTTCTGTTCTTTCCATATCTTTATCCTTTCAAGTTTAAGATTATTGTTTGATTTCTTCCATGATGTATGATTCTAATTTATCTCCAACTTTGATATCTTCATAATTTTCAATTTGTACACCGCATTCATATCCTGCAGCAACATCTTTAGCATCATCTTTCATTCTCTTTAATGAGCTTAATTTACCATCGTGAATAACAACGTTATCTCTGATTACACGAAGTCCTGAATTTCTAACAATCTTACCATCTAATACATAGCATCCTGCAATCATGCCGGCACCAGTAATTTTAAATGTTTGTCTAATTTCAGCTGTACCTTGGATAACTTCTTTATATTTAGGTTTTAACATTCCTTTTAATGCAGCTTCAACATCATCAATAGCGTTATAAATAACTGAGTAAATTTTAACATCTACTTTTTCTTTATCTGCATATGCTTTTGCACTAGCTTCAGCTCTTACATTAAATCCTATAATAATTGAGTTAGTAACTTTAGCAAGTGTAACGTCTGATTCCGTGATACCACCAACGTTACTATGAATAATTCTAACTCTTGCTTCTTCATTTCTAATCTTTTCAAGAGAAGCTCTTAACGCTTGAACTGAACCTTGTAAGTCAGCTTTAATGATAATGTTCAAGTCTTTTAACTTACCTTCTTCAATTTGATTAAATAAGTTATCAAGTGTAACCGGGGAAGCTTTTCTAAGCATTTCTTCTCTTTGTTTACGTTTTCTCTTTTCAATCAAATGTTTAGCAACTTTTTCATTTTCTACTTCGTAGAATACTTCACCAGCATCTGGAACTTCAGTTAAACCAATAACTTCAACTGGTGTAGATGGACCAGCAGCTTTTACTTTTTGTCCTTTATCATCTGTCATGCCTCTAATCTTACCGATTACACTACCTACAACGATTGTGTCACCTGTATTTAGTGTACCTCTTTGTACAAGAAGTGATGCAGTAACACCAGTGTTTTTATCAAGTCTTGATTCAAGAACTGTTCCTTTAGCTTGTTTATTTGGATTTGATTTTAATTCTTTCATATCTGCAACTAAAAGAACCATTTCAAGTAATGAATCAATGTTCTTTCCAAGTTTTGCAGAGATTGGAACGCAGATTACATCTCCACCCCATTCTTCTGGAACTAAACCATATTCCATAATTTCTTGTTTTACTCTATCTATATTTGCAGCTTCTTTATCGATTTTATTAATAGCTACGATAATTGAAACTCCAGCAGCTTTAGCATGGTTAATAGCTTCAACTGTTTGTGGCATGATACCATCATCTGCTGCAACAACGATAATTGCAACGTCTGTAACTTGAGCACCTCTAGCACGCATTGCTGTAAATGCTTCGTGTCCAGGTGTATCAATAAATGTTATTTCTCTATCATTTACTTTAATTTTGTAAGCACCAATATGTTGAGTGATTCCACCAGCCTCTTTTTCAATTACGTTAGTTGATCTAATAGCATCAAGTAATGATGTTTTACCATGGTCAACGTGTCCCATAACAACTACTATTGGTGGTCTTGGCTCTAAATCATCCTCGTGGTCATCTGACTCGTCGAATAAAATATCTTCATCAGATACAACCTCTTTCTTGTGTGCTGTTACTCCAAATTCAGCAGATACTAAAAATGCTGTATCGAAGTCTAATTCATTATTTAATGTTGCAAGTATTCCAAATGCCATTAATTTTTTAATTACTTCAGCAGCTTGTTTCTTTAATTTTTCTGCAAGCTCTTTAACAGTAATTGTTTCTGGAATATCTATATCAGTAAGTTCGAAAATCTTTTGATCGATATGATCTTTACTTTCAGTAGGTTTTTTCTTGTTTTTCTTATTACCTTTTCTTCTAGAAAGATCGTAGTAATCAAACATCTTACTTTCTGTATCATTGAACATATTAGAGAAATTACTCTCAGATTGAATATCTCTTAATGTATCAAAGCTGATATCTTCGTTATTTCCTTTTGATGGTCTGTTCTTTGTTTTTCTTGTAGACTCTTCAAATTTTCTATTATCTTTTTCTTTATCTTTATAACCTGTTCTAACAGTTTCTCTGCCTTGTTCTTTTGTAGATGCTTCAACAGGTGTAGATAAAATTCCTTTTAATTCTTTTTCAACTTTACTTTCTCTTGGTTGATTATTTCTATTTTGGAATCTGTTATTTCCTTGATTTCTATCTTGGAATTTACCATCATTATTTCTGTTTTGGAATCTTTCGCCGTTGTTTCTACCTTCGAAGTTTTTACCGTCGTTATTTCTGTTTTGGAATCTTCCATCATTGTTTCTGTTTTGATTATTGTTTCCAAATCTATCATTTCTATTAAAGTTTGAGTTTGGATTTCTGTTATTATCAAATCTCTTTTGTCCGTCAAAGTTCTTATTACCATCAAAGTTTCTGTTGTTGTTAAATCTTTGACCATCATTATTTCTATTTTTATTATCTACATATTTATTTCTATTATTATCAATTTCTGTTTTTACAGTTTGACTTTGAACTTCTTTCTTTATTTCAGTAACCTTCTTATCTTCAACTTGCTTTACTGAAGGAGTTGTAACTTCAACTGGTTGTTTTTCAAGCTTTGCTTCTTTTACTTCTTCAATAACTTTGGTATTCTCAACTTTTGTTATTTTTTCTTCTATTACTTCTGTTTTTGGGGCAACAGGTTCTTCTTTCTTAGGAGTTATAGTTCCTATTTTTCTTGGAGGTGTTCTATATTTAATATTCATAGAAGTATCTGTTCTTCTTTGAACAACACCAAAATCATTTCCTGTTCTAGGATTTCTTTGAACAGGTTTTTCTTCTGGCACTTCTGTAACTCTTGTAACCTCTCTTCTAATTATTACCGGTGCTATCGGTTTTTTCTCTTTTTTAGGTTGAGACTTATCTATGTTTGAATTTGCAGATGCATCTTTTCCTTTTAATTGTTTCTTAATTTTTGCAACATCTTCATCCTCAAGAACAGACAAATGACTCTTAACGTCATATTTTAGTTCAACCAATTTATCAACTAGCTCTTTACTCTGCATATTAAGTTCCTTAGCTAGTTCATGTACTTTCATTTTTCCCATTTAATTGTTTGCCCCCTTTGATTCTTTAACTAATTCTAATATTTTATTACTAAACCCTTCGTCTAAGATGGCGAATATAACTTTATTGTCTTTACCAATCGCAGCACTTAATTCGTCTTTTTGACCATATAAAATCATTTTTGTATTACACTCTTCAGTTATATACTGAAACTTTTCAATCGTGCTTGGCGAAGCATCTTCAGCAACTATAACTAAATAAACTTTGCCAGCTCTTATATTTTCGATACAGACATCCGCACCGCGCTTTTAGCTTTCCAGCCTTCATACAAAGACCTATCATCGAATAAATTTTATTCGTCACCTATTAATTCTCTCCTTAAACAATCATATATTTCACTTGAAATAGTAGTTTCAAACTCTTTTTCAAGTTTCTTACCTTTAATTGCTTTTTCTAAACACTCTATATTATGACAAATATATGCACCGCGACCATTAATCTTGCCTGTTTTATCAATACATATTTCGCCATCAGTTTTTCTTACTACTCTACACAATTCCATTTTTGGTTTTGATTCGTAGCAACCAAGACAACGTCTTAGCGGTATTTTTTTCATATATTTCAATCCTTTCGATTATTATTGTTGACCCATTTCTTCTTTGATTTGAGTTTCACTCTTTATATCAATCTTCCAACCTGTAAGCTTAGCTGCAAGTCTAGCATTTTGTCCATCTTTACCGATTGCAAGTGATAATTGATTATCTGGAACAACAACTTTAGATGCCATTTCTTCTTCATTGATATCTACTGCAAGTACTGTAGCTGGGCTAAGTGATGAAGCGATATATTGAACTGGATCTTCACTCCATTCAACAACATCTATTTTTTCTTCTCTTAACTCATTTAAAATATTTTGAATTCTAATTCCTCTTGGACCAACACAAGAACCAACAGGATCGATATTCATATCTTTTGAATAAACAGCAATTTTAGTTCTTGAGCCAGCTTCTCTTACGATATTTTTAATTTCGATTAAACCTTCGTAAATTTCTGGGATTTCAAGTTCAAATAATCTTCTAACAAATCCAGGATGTGTTCTTGAAATTAACATTTGAGGAACACCCTTCATATTCTTTTGAATCTCTAAAACATAAGCTTTGATTTTATCATTAACTTCGTAAGATTCACCAGGAACTTGTTCATTCGTTGTCATGATACCTTCAATTCTTCCAAGGTCTACAATCATAATGTTCTTTTCAACTCTTTGAATTAATCCACTTACGATTTCACCTTGTCTATCTGAATATTCAGTAAATACTATTTCTCTTTCAGCTTCTCTAATTTTTTGTACGATAACTTGTTTTGCTGTTTGAGCAGATATTCTTCCAAAATCTTTTGGTGTAATCTCAACTTCTATAATATCTCCTAATTCGATTTTCTTTCTACCCTTTTTTACAGATTCAATTGCAATCTCGATATCCGGATCAAATACTTCTTCAACAACTTCTTTTAATGAATATACTTTTATTGAAGCCTTTTCTTCATCGATAACAATTTTAACATTCTCTTGAGCATTAAAATTTTTCTTATAAGCTGTAAGCAAAGCTGATTCTATCGCATCTAATAAATACTCTTTGCTAATACCTTTCTCTATACTTAACTCTTCCAACGCTTCAAAAAATTCTTTATTCATTTTTTGATTCCTCCCAATTAAATAATATTTTTGCATTTGATATGTCTGCAAATGCGATTTCTATTTCTTCATTATCTGATGTAATTATTATTTCTTCATCTTTAACGTCGTTTAATACACCTTCAAAATTTCTCTTTTTATTTATTGGCTTAAACAAACTTATTGTAACCTGCTTACCTTTAGCAGCTTCATAATGTCTTGGTTCTCTTAATCTACGTTCTAAACCACAAGACGAAACTTCTAAAGAATATGATGTTGATATCGGATCAACTCGATCTAATTCTTCACCAACAGCTTCGCTAACTTTTTCACAATCATCTAAATCGATTCCTTTTTCGTTATCGATAAACAATCTTACAAACCATTCTTGATTTTCTTTAACATATTCAATGTCATATAGTTCGTATCCTAATTTTTCAACTATTGGTTTTAGTATTCCTTCTAATTCTTTTTCTTTGTTAGTCATAATACCTCCTTGCAAAACGAAAGAGTGAGGTCTCCCTCACTCTTCGAGTATCAATTTATTATGCTACGCATATTATACTTCTTATATTATATAAATGTCAAGCCTTTTCTTACGGAAATTTGGGTTTCCGCGATTTCCGTCCAAACGGGGACAGCCTTCCGTCCAAACGGGGACAGCCTTCTTTGGACACATGAATAAAAATAACATTTTCAATAATCTACTTTTTAAAAATGTGTCCAAAGAAGGCTGTCCCCGTTTGGACGGAAGGCTGTCCCCGTTTGGTCGGAAGGCTGTCCCCGTTTGGACGGAAATCGAAAAACACAAAAACACCACCAACCACTAAGGCTGATGGTGTTTTAGGATTCTTACTCTACCTCGTAACTCCAGGTATGAGTTTTGTAGAATCTGTTTTTGTTTTCTGTAGGCTCGCCCAAAATGTCGGACAAGCACTTAACTGTTGCATCGACCAGTTCTTCCGAGAAATACGTGGACGCGTACTCATAGACGAAACCGAATCGTTCTTCCATCTTGAAAGTTTCCTTAGTCATTTCGCAGGTCTTGTCGTTCCAGGAAAAATCGTACCAACACTTGTAGACATTATCGCCAATCTTCTCATAGCGCTTGCCAAATTCCAGCTCAACCGCATGAGGCATATTGGGAATACCGTGCAAAATCGCCAGTTCATCAACACGGTCCGTCACGATGTTCATCATCGATTTGGCAATACATCTCGCCGCCACCTCGATATAGTCATCAGGCTTCTTGCCAGAGTCCGCTTTTTCCCGCAGAGAAATAATTTCGAAGGCTCTTCTTTCTTCTGCATCAATAAGAACCTTTCCAACTTTAACCGCAATATCGTTCATCCATTTTCCTCCTGTTTACTATTTCTTGAGAACAATATACCACTTGTAAACGATTACGTCTTCTTTCTCAATGACATGAGCCATCGAGTCCAGCCACAGCTGAAGTTCCATAATCAGTTCTTCAAACCACTCTTCGTAGAAATACGCTCTCTCGAGCTCTCGTGCAAAGGTGTATCCATACTCGTTTTCCAAATCCAGCTCACCGTTAAGCTCATGATAAACAGGATGTCTCCAACGAATAGTGCACACCTCGTCGTATGCGTCCAAATCGGGCTTCACAACCTCAAGAACCAAGCTGTGCTTGTCTTTAAACTTGCAGTACGCGCTAACATCTTCAATGGTGTTTGCCATCTTGATGATTGTACGTTTTGCGATGAATCTTGCACAATCGACGATATAATCATCGACCATGAGTCCAGGCCCTGCGCTGCGTTGCAGCGACATTACCTCATAAGCGATTTGCTCGCTCCGATTAATAATTGGTTTCGATAACACTTGAACTTTTCTGTCTTCCACTTGAATTTACCTCCATATTTGCCAAAATGTTTATTGCCTGTCACCATCAAAGGCAACCTCCGTGTCTGCAGTTCATTTGCCAGAAAACAAAATCATTGCCTGTGTGAGTTAGAGCAATCACACATTAAATACTCTCACTATTTAAGACAAGCGCATTATATCATCAAATTCAATTTATGTCTACTAAGAATTTTCTTGACTTCTACGCATTCCGTATGAAATAATCACCATGCATAAAAAAATACTGTAAAGGAGAATTTCATATGAGTCAAACCGCAGCAAGAAATGTGCTGGAATTCTATTTTCTGGCCTCTAAACTCAAAGAAGTGATTCGTTCTGGTTGGAAACAATGGAACGTACCTCGCGAACGCCTTGAAAGCGTCGCAGAACACGTATTTAGCACATGTATGTTGGCAATTGCAATCGAATCCGAATACCACTACAACATCGATTTGCAAAAAGTCATCATGATGTTAGTGTTACACGAAACCGAAGAAATCAAGATTCCTGACATCACCCCATGTGACAACGTTTCTGCCGAAGAAAAACTTTCAATCGGTCACAAAGCCATTCAAGAAGTACTCGCAAAACTGCAGAAGAAGGATGAATACGAAGCGTTAATTCTTGAATTCGATGCGCACGAAACCCCCGAATCTATCTTTGCATACATGTGTGACAAGCTTGATGCCGACATCACGAGTTTGTACTATGATCAAAACGGTGAATGCACACTTGCAAAAGCAACAACTCAGCTTCAAGAGGCACCGCTTACTGTACGCCTTAGTGAAAACGGCAAACACTCTATGGGCGAATGTTTCTGGCTTTTCGAACACGAACTCGGCCGCGTAGATCAAAACTTCTTAGAGATTCTCGACACTGCCAGAGAATTTTGGAAGTAAAACAAAAAAGACTGTAAGCCTCACCGCTTACAGTCTTTTTTGTGTTAAAATATTGACTTTAAATTCCAATATACTATAATTAAATTAAGGATGAGGCGTTAGTCACAATGTGACTTGCCCAGTTTAAAGTTTATTCACTCTAAGCCGCTGCAAATGGATAGAGTGATTTTTTATTGTTTATTTTATCTTCTTTAGTATGTACTTAAAGAAGGATGCTAAAATCAAAACATCTAATACAAACCATATGTATTCTGTTTTTATCATGAGCACCACCCCCTTTTTCTTTGGTGAAAAAGGGCAAATCACATCATATCCGAACGCCTCATCACAAACGATAATATAGCAAACGTCAGTTTGTGTCAATGCCATATTTTTTATTTATTGGTATTTTTTTATATATTCTTTTATTTCGTTTGGAAATTCAACTTTAGTCGGAGATTCTTTAGTATATTCATAAAATGTATTCTCTAAATTTAAAATCTCTTTTTTATATTTTTCAGCATTTTCCACATCATTTTTTTCAATATTATATTCATAAGATTCTTCTAAAAAATCTAAATACAATAAATAATCTTCCATATAAAACTTATTTAAAATCAATCTTGCTTTTTCATATTCCAAGGCTTTTTCATAATTTTCATCATTCTTAGCTTCATTTGATAACGCTTCATATACACCGCTTATATTCTTATTAAGTGGATAAATTTTTTTCGCCATTTCAATTTGCTTGTCATAACTTTTTGTTGTATATAGTTCTTCTTCCATCGCCTTTGTATAAAATGGAACTGTTACATATGCTAGTTCATAATCTTTTGTTCTAAAAGCTAAACCTCCAACAAACAAAAATATATAACTAATTAAAATAACCCAACAAACAACATTTATCACTTTGCTCTTTTTAAATTCAAATGATTTAAATTCTATCATCATAGATATTAAATATACAAAAAACATATATTCCATATCGATATCAATTAAAGAATGGCCTACTATCAAAAACAGTAGCATCCTATTTAAAACACTTTGCTTTTTCTCAAAAAATATAATTATTAATAATAGCAACAATGCTATCATTGGTATAATTCCAACATCTAAAATAACTTGTAATATCGAACTATGCACATACATTGTATCGTAAGTAGTTGTTTGTATATCAGCCTGCTTATACATATAACCATAAGAACCGTATCCAAAAGGATTTTCAGCAATCATTTTTAACGCATCCTTATAATAAACAACTCTTAAAGTAACTTCTCCACTTTTAAACATATCTAAACTTATTCTTTTTTCAATACCAGAAAAAGTATAGATTAATATCAAAACAACTGCCAATATAACTGTTGCAAACAAAACTTTCTTTCTGCTTTTCTTATTGTAAATCCCACAAAAAAGTATAGATAAAACACCTAAAATAATTACCGCTCTGCTATTAGTAAAAATAACTCCTATAAACAAAATCAACGCTATTATAAAATCTTTTATTTTCACTTCATCTTTCAAAAGTAAAATTATTATTCCCAAAATTAAAAACAATGCATAAGCATTTGCATATAAAAATATTCCATGTAATCTATTATTTAAGAACACATTTCCTACACCTAAAAAACAAACGCTAAGTATTAACGAAGTTAACGCTGAACACGGAATTTTTTGTATCGCTTTTTGCTTAGTTCTTTCATCATATTGCATACACAAAAGTATAAAAATAATTATCGTAAAACTCTTAAAAAATCCAATCAAATTCATACCTTTATCTACTGCATAAAATTGAACCACCAAAAAACTAAAGACATATATACAAAGTAAAACAAATTTAAAATCTTTCGGTAAAATAATCTTTTTATTTTGTTTCGCTTTTATTATAATTCCAATAATACAACTTATTGCAAGTATACTAATCGCCCACAAATCCAAGCATCCCATCAATAGTGGCGCAATAAATATAAGTACACTAATCAAATCAATAGTTTTATTCCTACTCATAATTCACCTTTCAAAAAAGCAGATGGATTTTTCCATCTGCTTTTTAAAATCCTTTTTATTTTTCAAATCTCATTAACATTGTTGCAACTTCTGCTCTCGTTGCAGTATCTTTTGGTGCAAGTATTGTTGATGATTTACCAGTTATAATTCCATCACTTATAGCCCAAGCAAATGCCTCTTTAACGTAACTTTCAATTTCATTTGCATCTTCATAACTTACCAACACAGATTCTGAACCAGCCACAGTTCCATTTAACTTAGCAAATCTATACAACATAACAACAAGTTGTTCTCTTGTAACACTATCTGATGGTGCAAATGTATTTTCATTAACACCATTTACAATGCCGTTTTCAACAGCCCAATTTACAGCATTGTAATAATATGTATCTTGAGATACATCATTAAATTTTGTAGCATCACTTGACGCCGTTTTTTCATTAGCCAATCTATGAAGTACTGTAACTATCATTGCACGATCCATTGTTGTTTCTGGTGCAAATTCACTTTCACTCACACCTTTAAATAAACCTTGTTCAACAACATATTTAGTAGCATCATAATACCAATCTCCACTATTTATATCTTCAAATGAATCCACACTTATTTCATTAGTTTCTAATACATCTCCACTAACATTTTCATCAGTAATTGTATCTCCACTCATTGTATCACCAGAAACAATTTCAGCTTCTGATGCTTTTTCAAATATAGCTTCTATAGAATGTTCTTTAGTCACATTTACAAAGACATATTCCGTAACTTTCCCAACACTTTTTCCATCTACTAAAACGTCTTTTATAACATATCCACTCTTAGCTGTTATTTCAAATAATTTATCAGTACCTTCTATAACTTTAATACTTCCTTTTGGAGAAATATTTCCATTATTTCCTACAATAACATCTATTTTATATTTAGTAGTTGTAGCTCCACCGCCACCACCACCGCCTGATGAAACTCTATTTGTAGAGACCGTTGGCGTTGAAGGTGTTTGAATAGTTGGTGTTGTTGGAATCGTTGTTGAATTTTGATTATTAGAACTATCAGTATTACCTGATTCCCCCGAATTTATTGGCGGTTCAACAATAGTTGAATCACCAGAATTATTTGGTGTGTTCGCATCACCAGAAGAAGTATCACCCGAAATAACATCATCTTTCTTCATAAATATATATTCTTCATGAACAGAATCTAACAAGTTAGAATCTCCGGTTAAAGATAATTTAACTTTATATAAACCCTCTTCAGTAGGCATTGTTTCTGTATATGTACCACCATTATTAAACACTTCATATAAAACTGTGATAACACCATCAGTTACATTTGGGGTTGATACACATTCTAACTTCGTATCTTTTCCTATAACCAAATTTCTTTTTAATACATCAAGCTCACAATCGCCTCTTTGAATTTCCCACGAATACGTTATATCATCAGTAGTTTCATCATCCCATGAATATTTATCAGGTTCCTTGATAGATACTGTAAGTGTATATTCTCCAACTAAAGTTGCTACATTGCCAGATATATTCATTGTTTTTTCGTCAAACCAAATAGGATAGTATATGATTTCTTCACCTATATATTTAGGTATTTTTTTAGCATTAGAACTTTCATATGTATCTAAAGTTCCCTTATTTATTTCCCATTCAATATATTTAGTGTCGCTCGTTCCATCTGACCAACAATAATTATACGAATCTTTCAAAGCTACTTCAGCAGTGTGTATTCCAACATCAGTCGCTTTATCTCCTGAAATATTCATTAGTAAATTATCATAATATCTTAAATTTGCAGTTTGTTCCGAACCATCATAGCACAAATTGTTTTTCTGAACCGGAATATCCAACGATATCTTATTTATTATCCATTCTGCTACTTGATCATTTGTTGTATAAATATATTCTTCCAATTCTTCATCATAAATTTTCCAAACATAATTCTCATCATTTATTAAAGAAAGAGTCTTTAAATATCTTCCTGAATTTACAGCTTTATCGCCACTAACAGAAATTACATCAAGTTCATTTTCATTCCACAACTTGTTTCTATATCCAATTTCAAACATATACTTAGGCGTCTGCTCTTCACCAGTATATTCTAATTTTCTTTGAACCTTTTTATATATTTCTAACTCTGCTGGTACAATCTCCCAATCTCCTCTTTGACGTTGAGTAGTATAATAATATTCATCGCCATCATATACTTTCCATCTATAATTTTCCGTATCAATTAACACTATTAATTTTGAATATATTCCAACCTCAGCAATCGGATCATCACATCGAATTTCAATTGCATCTGATGGCAATTCAAATTCTGTAACATATTCACCTCTATATTTAAACACAAATAGATTATCTTCTGGTGTTTGTTCTTCACCAGTATATTCTAATCTTCTTTGAATCTTCTTATATACCTCTATAGTACAACCAATTATTCTCCATTCAACTGATTGATCCACAGAAGTATTTATATAATCATCTTTTCCTTCATCAAAAACTTTCCACGCATAATTAGCTTTATCTAATAAGGTAACAGTTGCTGTATATTTTCCACATTCTTTAGCAGTATCACCAGATATTCTCATTGTGGCTTCATCGAAAAATATTAATTCTGCTTTTTGTGATTTTCCACTATATTCTTGCGCTTCTTTTTGATATGGAATATCTAAAATTACTTTTTCAATCTTCCATTCAATCTCTTGCGGTTCGGTTGTGTAGTCATATTCACCAGTTTCTTCATTCCAAATTCTCCATTCATAATTATCATTTTCTAAAGAAACTACTGCTGTATATTCCCCTGCATTTCTAGCAGAATTTCCTTCAATATTCATTATACTTTCGTCAAAATTTTTTAAAACCGCATATTGTATTTTTCCGTTATAGGTTAGATTCTTTTTTAACGTTGGAGGATTTATTCTTTTTCTTGTAATCTCCCATTCTACAGTTTGATCTTCTTCTGTAGGTATCCAATCACCATTTTCATCTTCTACATACCAGCAATAATGCTCCGTATCTTTTAAAGAAAATGTCGCGGTATATTTTCCTACATCAGTTCCAACATTACCAGTCAAATCAATTATTGTTTCTAGATTGCCATAATATTCTGTATGAGCTCCATATAAACGCAACATATCTTTTATTGAACATTCATGTTTTTCACCCGTATAAACTTTGGACAATGCACCATTTATATTGTTAGGAGAAAATCCAATTCCACCTTTTATGATTTCCCAATCAACAACTTGATCTTCACTTGTATAATAATCCTCTCCATTTCTTTCTAATCTCCATTCATATCTATCCTTATCCTTTAACGCAATAACAGCTTGATAATTTCCTATTTCTGTCGCTTTAGCACCAGAAACAAATTCCATTAATTCATTATCAAAATAATAACTTTGCTCATCTCCAAGAGTATGTTCTTTTCCATTATAAAAAACACTTGTACTATCAGGAAAATAAATTTGTCCTTTCTTAATTTCCCACAAAAATTCCTTATCTCCCGATGTACCATCTTTCCATAAACTATTAACTTTATCATTCAAAGATAAAGTTGCTTTATATACTCCTATATCTGTTGCCGTCCCGCCACTTATAGTTACTAGCTCTTCCAATTTCGCATCATTATGTGTCCAACGATAAGAAGAAACCACATTAGCTATATAAAGTTTCTTTTCATTTCCGTTATATCTAAAATAGCAGTAATCTTCTAACACTAATTTCGCTTTGCTTATTTTCCATTCAAGCTCTATATCCCCAGATGTTCCATCAGCCCAAATATAATTTTCCTTATCATTTAAAGATACTATTACATTTTGTGTTCCTGGCAGCGTTCTTTTATTATTATTTACAGTCATATACCTTGAATCATACAAATTTAAATCTGCAGTTTGTTCAGTAGTATTATATACATAACGGTCTGCTTCATAAATATACGGTATCTCACAAACCATCTTATCACCACTCATTGTGACTGCAAAACACATTCCTGAATTTACCAAAATAAACATCATTAGTATTACAAAAAAGCTGTATATTTTCTTCATTTTTTCTCCCCCTCGCAAACCCTATTCTATCACTTTCCGTAAGAAGTGTACACATTTTTGTGTACTTATTTAATCCTCATTTTTGTGTACACTATTTCCACGAGGTGGAGATTTATGGAAAAATTAAAAATAAAAAATATTATCAAAAACAATGATACTATCACACGTACAATTCGAATTAGTGGTAGCACTTTTGACAAAATAAATGAGCTGGCTGAAAAAAACAAAATTAGTTTTAATGCCGTCATAAATCAAATCATCGAATATGGATTAAATAATTTATCAAATTAACATACAAAAAAAGACTGTAAGCCTCACCGCTTACAGTCTTTTTTATATTAATTCTTATTAAAACATATCTTTTTTCTTTAAAATTAGATAAGCAATTATCGAAATCACTAACGCAATTCCTGTAACAATCCAAAAACCATAAGGATGAGTTGCAAAAGGAAGTCCAGCAGTATTCATTCCCCATAAACCACCAATGATTGTTGGGATTGTCATTACGATTGTTGCTGATGCTAAGAATTTCATTACAAGGTTTAAGTTGTTTGAAATTATTGATGCATAAGCTTCCATAGTACCACTTAAGATGTCTCTATAAATTGTTCCCATCTCTATCGCCTGTCTATTTTCTATGATAGCATCTTCTAGTATATCTTCATCTTCTTCATACATCTTAATGCATTTTGTTCTCATTAATTTTTCCATTACTATTTCGTTTGACTTTAATGATGTTGTGAAGTAAACCAAGCTGTTTTCTAATTCTAATAATTTAAGTAATTCTTGGTTCTTCATTGTTTTTTCAATTCTACGTTCTGCTTTTTCAGTCTCACGATTAATGTATTTTAGATATGTTAGATAGTATGTCGAAATCTTATATAACAATTGCAAAATAAATCTTGTCTTTTTGAATGTGAAAAATCCTTTTACTTTGCAATCCGAAAACTCTTTTATAATTGGCGTTTCTTGTGTACATACTGTTATGAAATAATCATCTCTTACTACAATCATACCAAGAGGCATAGTTGTAAATCCTGTAATAGAATCTGAATTTCTTTCTACTATTGGCATGTCGATGATGATAAGAGTTTGATCATCTTCGATATCTATTCTGGCTTTTTCTTCTTGGTCCAAAGGATATCTTAAAAACTCTTCCAAAACACCAATGCTATTACAAAGCGTATTTATTTCTTGAACTGTGGGGTTCACCAGATTTATCCAACACCCCTTTTCCAATTTATTCGTTTCTCTAAACAATCCGTATTCGTCTTGTGTCTTATAGAACTTCATCATGGTAAACTCACACTCCTTTTATTTTTTGCATTTTAACGGCGTGAGTTCAAAAATTTCCCACGCCTATATAATTTTACTTTATAACTTTATAAACTTTCCAATCTCTTCTTCCAAGTTGCCAAGCAAAGTCTTTATCAAAAACAGCATAATCAAAACGGTTTCTTCCTTTTACCGCGCTACCTGTATCCATAGCAACTACATATCCTAAGCCTTCGATATAAAATTCCGTACCTAATTTCCAATAGTCAGTATCAACCGCAATCGAAACTCCTGCTACGATAGGTTTTCCTGAAGCAGTAAAACCTAAATTATTACTACATTCTTCTGGGCTAGGTGTATATGCTGTACCTTCAAATATTCCCACATACTCAAGCTTGCTAAAATCAACAGCACCATCCGCAGCTTCTGCATCACCATAATTTTGAGGCGTAATTCCTACGGCAGCAGCTATCTTAAGAGTATCTTGTAATCGCATGTTTTCTTCTATTATACTTTGATTGTTCTTTGCTAACATCTCTGCTGTATAAGCAAGATTTTCTTGTTCTTCAGCTATCTCTTTCTTTTGTTCTTCAATTTCTTTTTTCGTTTCTTCTATTATAAGTTGATCTTTAACTACTTGTTCCTTATCAACTTCTAAAGCATCGCTTTTCGCATGATATTCAACCACGGTACCCTTAGCATACGTATAAACGCCGGCAGCAACGCATAGTGCCAGTAACATACAACCAAACACTATTCTAAAATTCTTTTTTAATTTAATTCTATCTTTTTTTCTGCTAAGCATACCCTTAATTTGAATGGCCTTGTCAGCGCTCACAATGCTCACCTCCGTAAGGTTACAAAATTATCGTTATCATTATATCAACAAAAATAAATATCCGCAAGAACAAAAATGTCAAAATTAGTATATTTTATACAAAAATAGGCACCTAACAATAAGGTGCCTATCTTAAATTTATATTCATATATATGCTAAAGTATTGATTTCTCAGCTTCCAACATCAATTCAAAATGCGCCAGTATGACAAAAAAGTAACTATTTTGCTTACCTCTTAATTCAACAATATTTTCTACACAGCTTATTTGGAAATCATAACCGCTTCCTACGGCATACTCACTATAAAACTTGCTAGCCTCTTCACGCGTAAGCTTTCGTGGCATTTTATATAAAACTTTGTATTCTCCTTTATCAAATTTAAAACTGTATTTCCAATCTTCAGATGACCCTACACATTTTTCTAACGCAATCAGTTTTTGAGAAACAGAACTTTCTAACCTAGATACATATGATTGAGAAAGTCTTAAGCATTTGCTTATTTCTTTTTGAGGGTATTCGCCAATACGAAGAAGTATCAACACTAGCTCTCTGGTAGGTAAAACATTCAAAAGTAAATTGATTCTCGATTCGAATTCTTCTCGATTCACTAACTCCTGAACGAAATCTGTATTATCTGACAATCGCGCAGCTAAAGTATTTACATCGCTTTCTGCATTTTCACTCACATGGAATATTTCTTCATCAAGTGAAATAACAGATGATCTCTTTTTATTCTCCTTCCGATAAAACATCAAAATTTCATTTCGTATGCACATTGATGCAAAAGTAGAAAACTTCGTTCCTTTATTTTCATCAAATGACAGTGTAGCTTTCATAAGTCCAAGAATTCCAATTTGACTCACATCTTCAAAATCGCACGGTGGTATGTCAAGTTTTTTAGACATCACATGATATACAAGGCCCATATTGTCCAAGACCTTTTTTCTCTGCTCATCATTTAGAATCATCACAAAATACCTCCACTTAAATCTTCATCATTCTTTATTTAAGTTTCAGTTGGGATTGATATGACGATACGCACTTGTATCTGGACTCGCTAAAACTTCCGGCATTCCTCCTTCCGAAATTTCGAGTTTAGAATTGCAAAGTAACAGATTTAACTTAAATCTCATTCTAGCTTATATCCCTCGCTTTCTTTTCATAATAACAAAAATCACTTCAAAACATATGGGAACCCAACTGTTATAACATGCAAAGTCGTATTGTGTCAAGCAATAAGCGGTCCATAAATATTGACAATTTGCACGTTTTTAAGTTATAATTTTGTTGTTTGACAATACGGGGATGTAAAGGTTTCGACGGATTTTTTGAAGCTAGAATAGCGAGTGATGGATTCTCACTTGGCCATCTAAAAAATGTGAGAATTATAAATAACTAACAACAATTATGTTGCTTTAGCTGCCTAGTTGCAGCTACGTTTGCCTATGTGCCCCACTTTCGCATAACGCAAGCGTCATCTAAAAGTGGAAACGAACCTATCAAAACTTTGAGATAGCGGGTATTCATAAAGTTACCAATTTAATTAGCCTGTTTACCGGCGAATTTCTTTGGGAATCTTAAAAGATAAACTGCACTCGGAGAAGTTCTTGTGAATGAATTTTCGGACAGGAGTTCGATTCTCCTCATCTCCACCAAAACTATAGGAGGAATCTTATGAAAAAACAAATGATAGCATATATTGCAATTTTAGTTGTTATAGTTGTTGCTATAACAATCTTTTTTTCTACAAGAACAGACACAGTTAATAATCAAACAGATTTAACCAAAATACAAGATGAGTTTAATTTAGATATCATCGTAAACTTAGGTAACTTTTCAAAAGAAGATTACGATGAAGAAAAACTTTTAGACGTTGCAATGCAACTTGCTGAAAAAAATAATTTATTCAATGAATTTTCTGATGAAACAACATTCATACAATACGTTTCAAGAGAAGATTTGCATTCAATAATAAAAGACTTCACTGGCATAGAATTGGAATCACCTATCGAAATCGAAGACTTCTATTATTTATATGATAGCGAAAACGATTATTATTACTATAGACCTGCCTCACCATCATATTTTAAAGTTGATAGCATAACTTCAACAAAAGTTCATAAAGATACTTATGATATTAAATGTGTAATTAGCGAAACTATTGATTCAGAAATAGTTAATGTAACCGATGTTTCATTATCAATCACTTCTTGTCCAGAAAATAATTGGATAAAGTATAAGGTAAATGAAATTAGTTTGGTAAAATAATGAAAAGAGGACTTACAAATGAAACTGTAAGTCCTTTTTATTAATTCAACTTTATAAACGCAGCGTTTAATCCAAAATGGCCTCCGTCGCCTCTTCTGCTATTTATTTTTTCATTAGCGCATAAGCTGCAAATATTAGAATCGATGATATTTTCGTCTTTAACCCCTGCTTCTTTTAAAAGTAATTTAGTAATTAGAATCGTATCAACAAAAAACTTTTCTTCCCCCTCTTCAATACCTTTAAATCTTATTATCTCATCTAATTTATTTGTATATCCAAATATCTCCCTACATTCAGATTCCACATCCGACTTTACTTCAAAATGGCATTTTCTAATGCTTGGACAAATACAAACTCTTATATCTTCAGGATTACATCCATACTCCCTTTTCATCTTTTCAATAGCTTTTAGTGAAATCTTTTTAAACGTTCCTCTCCAACCAGAATGCACATTAGCGATAACTTTCTTTATAGGATCATACATTATTAGTGCTATACAATCTGCACTTGTTGTTGCTAATATAAATTCTTTCTTATCAGTTACTACACCATCAACTTGATCTAAATATTCAAGAAACAAATCTGGTGAATCTTTATTTATTTTTTCATCTACTCGTACTACTCTATCTGTATGTTCTTGAAGTGGTCTAATAAGCATCTTGTATTCTTGAGATTGGTTTTCTAAAAACTTTTTATAATCTGTAGCAATAAATTTACCATCATTATATCCTCTAAAATTTAGTGGTTTCATAGCAAAAGCATGCCAAATTTCCGGATACTCTAAAAGTCTTTTAAACTGTAAATATTCAATCTCATTTTCTTTTTTATGAATTACATTTTCATTAGATAAATTCATTCTTCCTCCTAGCAATCATAATTAACGCTTACCAAATATAAACCATGTGGTGGTAATGTTTTTCCAGCCCTAGTTCTATCTCCTGTTTTTAAAATTTCCGGAATATCATCAGCATTTATTTTTCCAAGACCAACATCAACTATAGTTCCAGCAATAATTCTAACCATGTTATACAAAAATCCATTACCTGTAAGTTCTATATAAATTCTTGTGCCATCTTTTTTTATAGAACAATTAGTAAGCACCCTTACAGTTGTTTTCTTTTCACTTCCACCAGATGATTTAAATCCTTTAAAGTCATGTTCTCCCTCAAAATATTTTATAGCCTTTTCCATAGCGTCATAATTTAAATTATATGGCATATGAAATTCTCTATATCTTTCTAATGCTGAAGGAAATTCAGAATTATTAACTATATAACGATATGTTTTTAATTTGCAATTATATCTAGAATGAAATCTTTCTTCTACTTCAACAGCATCTTTAATAACTATACTCTTTGGCAATTTTGAATTAAGAGCATACGGAATTTTATTAATTTCAATACTTGTATTTGTATGAAAATTAGCAACTTGTCCAAGCGCATGCACTCCAGCATCTGTTCTTCCTGAAGCAATTACATCTACTTCTTCACCTGTAACTTCAAAAATTGCTTTTTGTATTTCTGATTGTATACTCATTTTTCCAGGTTGTGATTGCCAACCCGGAAAATTTTTACCATCATATTCTATAGTTATTTTTATATTTCGCATTTCTTCCTCCAAATTATTTAATCATAATTCTAACTTCTTTATCTTTTACTAATTCTTTAAATTTTTCTGCATCTTCTTTTTCTCCAACAATTAACCCATAATGAGTTGGAACTATTATTTTCGCATTAATAATGTTTGCAAGTTCAGCTGCTTCTTCATAATCCATTGTATATTTTCCACCTATAGGTAAGAATGCAACATCACATTCAACATTTCTAATTTCTTTTATATTGTCTGTATCACCAGCAATATAATATTTTACACCTTCAAATTCTAAAATGTATCCAACCCACTCTTCTTTTCTTTGATGATACATTTTTTCTTTATTAAACGCATATGTTGTACTAAATTTAACTTCTGGTAACTCATAGTTTTTATTAGGTTCAACAATAAAAACTCTACTTCTATCTTTTGTTAAATCGCAAGCCAATTCTCGTGAAGAATCCGGTGTAACAATAATCGTATTTCCTTTCAATACTTTTTCAATATCATCTTCTGAAAAATGATCGTAATGAGTATGTGTTGAAAAAATATAATCTGCATCATGAAAAGCTTCTTCTAAATTATATGGATCTATATAAATAGTTTTTGAACCAACAATTTTTATACTATTATGGCAAAACACAGTAACATTTTCTAACATATTAACATCCCTCCTAAATTTATATGAAAATATTATCACAAGAATCGTAAAATCTCAACATTAGGGGACACTCCTTGTCATCAAATTTTCGTACCACAGGGACAGTCCTTGTAATATTAGTTTTCATAATAATTAATATTATAGACTTATAACCGCTTGTTTCAAATATTGTTATTATTTTACATATTATGGTTTTGTTACAAAGAGTGTGCCCTAATGCTGAAAATTTGATGACAAGGAGTGTCCCCCAAGTACGAAAAATATTAATATCATATTGCAAAAACTTTTTAATATTTATATAATAGCGGTGTATCCATAAAACTTCTTGTTTCATATTTATGAAGCTAAAAATCTTTCTAATTTAGCCGATTGTTGCGAGTCTGGTTTTATGGAAAGAAAGGGGAAAACTTATGAAGACGTTTCTAAAAAATTACAAGCAAACGTTAATTTTGTTAGCGGCTATAATTATAGGTGCTATCGCGGGGTTAATCTTAGGAGAAAAAGCCACAGTTCTTAGTCCATTAGGAGACTTATTTATTAATCTAATGTTCATAATTATTGTGCCACTTGTATTCCTTACGATTTCAACTTCTATTTCAAAAATTACCCAACCAAAAAGAGTTGGAAAGATACTGGGTACAATTGTACTTGTATTCGCAATAACATCTTTAGTTTCTGTACTTATTGGTTTAGCAGCAGCTTATCCTATTCAATTAGTTGATGCTGGTGACAAACAAATGCTTATCGAAAGCTTAGGCGAAGAAGCTGAAGGTAACACAGAAGAAATTTCTATTTTAGACAGAACTGTTTCTGTACTTACAGTTAGCGATTTTTCAGGACTATTCTCTAAAAATAACATTGTTGCAATCATCGTATTTGCTTTGTTATTTGGTTGTGCAATTAGAATGTCTGGTGAAAATGGAAAAAGAACACAAGAACTTTTAGAATCTTTAACAGAAGTAATTATGTCTGTTCTAAAACTTGTAATGTACTATGCCCCAATTGGTCTTGGTTGTTATTTTGCAGCACTAGTTGGTACATTTGGTGCATCAATCGCAGTTGGTTATCTAAAAACTCTTGTGATTTACACAATAGCTTGCTTAATTACTTACTTTGGTGTTTATACACTTTATGCATTTATTGCTGCAGGAAAAACTGGTGTAAAGAGATATTGGTCATCAATAATACCAGCAACAGTTACAGCTCTTGCAACATGCTCTAGTGCAGCATCAATTCCAGTTAATTTACAAGCAGCTAAGAAGATTGGTGTATCAGACGATATCGCTGAAACAATCATTCCTCTTGGAACAAGTTTTCACAAAGACGGATCAATCATTGGTTCTGTATTTAAAGCAATGTTCTTAGTATATTTATTTGGACTTGATTTAATGAATCCAGCAGGATTTATCAAAATCTTATTAATATCTGTATTTGCAACATTACTTGTTACTGCAGTTCCAATTGGTGGCGGTACAATTTCTGAAACATTAATTATCACAATGTTAGGTTGCCCACTATCAGCACTACCAATGCTTACTATCATAGCAACAATTATTGATGCTCCAGCCACAGTATTAAACGTTGTTGGCGACTCAGCATCATCAATGCTTGCAGCAAGAATTGTTGACGGTAAAGACTGGTTAAAAGAAAAATAATATACAAAATACCTTCAGTTAATCTGAAGGTATTTTCATTTTTAAAACTAAATTTTATTATTAAATTCTCAAAAAAAGATTCGAATAATATTATTCGAATCTTTTTTATCTTTATTCAACAGGTTCTAAATCTTTAAAAGTATAATTAAATAATGCTTTTGAATTCATTGAATCATATGTAACTGTCACTCTATCACCATGTTCATTTACACCTTTATATATTACTTTAGTTTCAACAATTGGCAACTCATAATCATATTCTTTTTTTACATCTTTCAAGTGTGATTCTGTTTCTTTTAAAGAAATATCTCTCAAATATACTTTTAAGTATTCTTCTGCATATTCAAAATAATCAATCTTATCTTCTGGAGGTCTTACTATTGCTTGAAAACGTTTATGCTCTTCCATAATTTTATTTGTAATCAAAACGTATTCATTACCATCCTCTCTTAATACATTTAGACCATTTTCATCAAAATAACATTTATCTCCATTTTGACCATATCTTTCATATGCTGCACTTTTTTCTTCGTCAGTTGGATTTGTATAATCTCTTATAAATCTATCATCTTCAACAGATGAAATATCAAAAGCAACATCATTTGTTGAAACATTTTGTTGTTGTTCAATTTCTTGCTCTGTAGGACCTTTTTCTTTAATCTCGCAATGAGAAATAATTAAAATTAAAACTATTGCAACACATATTAAAATTGCTAAACGCTTAAGTTTTTGATAATTCATAACTTGCACCTCCAATTAATAATTGTTTGCATTAGGATTTTCTCTACGGTTGTTTGGATCGTTAGGATCGTATAAATTTTCTTGTTCCTTTTTTATTTCATCTTTATCCATAAATATATCTGCTAAAAATCTTTCCATTTCAGGTCCCATACCTTGAATCCATTCTTTAAGCGATTCTCCTCTTGTTTCTGGATGAGCACCTTTTCTTGCAAAATCTAATTTACTTAGTTGTTCTAAAGTCAATCCTGCATCTCTTAACGCTATCAATGCTTCTGGAGTTAACTTTGCTAAATCTGTTGCTGTTTCTATCATTTGCGCACCAATATATGCAGACATTGCAACAGCAACTCCTGCTCTTGCAACTCTTCCCAAATCTCTTCTTACATCCCACTTAGGATCTGCAGGAGATTTTTCAGGGCCTCTTGCTATCACATTATCACTAAGTTCAGAATTATACATTTCATGTTCGTTAATTTCTACATTTCCAGCTTCTGTTTCAATTTCAAGAGTTTGCATATTACCAATATGATAAACATCTGTGGTATCCTTATCTGCTTCTACATCAGTATGTCTAACAACAACTGTACCTTCTATATTATAAGACATTTTTTTAGACAATATATCTTCTACATCTTCTACAATAACACCACGTTCATCAAAAAGTTCAAGTTCATGCACAGTTCTTCCACTAACATCAACCTCAACTCCCATACCTTTTAACAATCCTTCTTCAGAATATAAAAGTTGAGAATTTTTTAAGCCGTTATCTTTTCTTTCCATCTCTACAGTCTTTTGTGCCATTTGTAAATTGCTTTTTGCTCCTTCAACTTCTAACAAGTGACCTTCGTTTCGTATCGCAAAATCGTTTTCTAATTTGGCAATTCTTCCTGCAACATCTTTAATTCCTCTTTTTAGAAAATCAGCTTCGTGAGGCTTTCCTTGTTCTACAGCACGCATAAGTGCAATTTTCATTGTTGCAATTTCTAATTGCATTCTATATTTTTGAACAGTATAGATTGCCGCATCCATATCCATTGCATCTTTTGCAACTTCCAATTTCCTACGAGCATCTAATACTTTTTTTGCTTTAACATCTCTATCCATCAAATGTTCTTTTAATGCATTTATTTCTTTTACCAATGCAGGTTGATTCATTATTTCTTGGGCCATCTCTTTTAAAGACTTAGGTTGTTCTTGTTTTTTTTCTTCTTTTCCAGTAGAAGGATTGCTACTTTCATCTGAAGAAGAAGTTGATGTCATTTGTTCTACAGCAGAAGCTAAACCAATTTCACCAACATCATCTTTATCTTCATCTTTTTCCGTATCAGTAGATTTTTTCTCTACTGTTTCAGAGTAAGTAGTACTACCTCTTGAAATTTCTCCTTCTTCCGGCTCAATAGCTTTTGCAATAGGAGCTTTTGTTTTCATTCCAAGTTCTGCAGCTAATTCTTCAATATTTTCTGCCACATCTACACTTGCCTCTACCATTGGATCAATTTGAGTTTCTCCAGTTTTTTCATCAAAAACAATTCCTAAATTAGCAGCTTGTACAGAAATCTTACTTTCAAGTTCTGCAAGTCTTGTTGCAAGTTCTTGTTCAACCAAAACATTTTTTTCTTTTTCTACTAATAATGCTATAGGACTTTTTGAATCAATTTTTTCATTAAGAGCATACCATTCTTCCCACTCTTCAGGTGTTGTTGGCATTTCATCAACACTTGATGTTGGAATCGGATTGCCATCAGCATCTTTTGTTAATGATGTTGCTTTGGAACCATTAACCAAACTAAAATCACATTCTTGATCTTGACCTCTTACTGCTCTAATGGCATACATTACTTCCATCGAATATCTTGGTTGTCCAACAGTTACTTCTCCCTTTCCAAGAGAAATAACTTGTTCTCTCACTTCTTTCCATTCTTCAATGTTCTTTTTCATCTCAGAAATACTACTCATAAAACTCCTCCTAACTACAACTCAGTTCTATTTTCAAGCGCTTTTGCAAGCGTAACTTCATCCACATATTCCAAATCCCCACCTATAGGAATTCCATGTGCTATTCTTGTAGTTTTTATATCAAAAGGTTTAACCAACTTCGAAATGTACATCGCTGTAGCTTCACCTTCAACATTTGGATTTGTTGCAAGTATTAATTCTTTTATTTCTCCAGTACCTATTCTCGTCATTAGTTCCTTTAATTTAATATCGTTTGGACCAATACCATTCATCGGTGAAATAACTCCATTTAACACATGATACACACCATTATACTCATGAGTTTTTTCAATTTGAACGATATCTCTAACATCTTCAACAACACAAACTACTTCTTTATCTCTCTTTGCATTTCCGCAAATTGAACACGGATCTGCATCCGTTATGTTATTGCATATTGAACAATATTTTAAATTTTTTCTAGTGTTAATTACAGTGTTAGCAAATTGTTCACACTCTTCTTCTGGTAATCGAAGTATATGAAAAGCTAATCTCACAGCCGTTTTATGACCTATACTAGGTAACTTTTCAAATTCTTCAATAAGTTTTTCTATAGAAGCACTAAAGCCCATCTTTAAAACCCCTTATTACAATTTATATTATAGTAATGAATCTAATCCACTTGGAATGTTGTATTTTTTCATTCCTTCTTCCATTAATTCATCAGCTTTTTTGATACCTTCATTAACAGCTGTCATTATTAAATCTTCTAACATTTCTACATCATCTTTATCTACTACATCTGGATTTATTTTGATAGCTTTTACCGTTTTCTTACCTGTCATAGTTAATGTAACAGCTCCGCCACCACATTTAATTTCAAATTCTTTTTCTTCAACTTCTGAATGACTCTTCATCATTTCCTCTTGCATTTGTTTTGCTTGTTTTAATAATTGATTCATGTTTGCTCCACCCATACCTGGATATCCACCAAATCTTGCCATAATAAAAAACTTCCTTTCTCATTTATAAATTTTAAAATACATATTTGATTTTCATCTCTTTGCCAAACACTTTTTTGACAATCTCTTTTATTAGAATTTTGCTATCTTCTTTTTGCATATATTGTTTGTTCATCTCATCTAAAGTTTTGCTAAAGTTGATATGTACTAAATCTCCTTCAACTTCTTGAAACTCTGCATTTGAAAGAATTGTATGCATAATCATTTTGTGATTTTCCTTTAGTGCTGATAAAATACCTTGCTTTATTTTATCAGTTGAAGTTTGTTGAACAGTAGCAGTTGATTGCACTAGTTCATTAACCGTATTAGCTACACTTTCTTTTGCATTATTAGTTACATTTGAAACAATAACGGTTGGTTTTGCTGCCAATCTAATAAGTCCTGTTTCAAATATAATTTCTTTATCAGTTGCCCACTTCATTTCACTTTGCAATTTTGAAAGTTCACTTATTAAAGAAAGTAATCTTTCTTTAGTTGTAACTTTCACCAATTCTAACATTTTAGATTTTTCTTCATCTTTATAAAGAACTAAATTATCAGATATTTGTACCATAACTAAATCTCTGATAAATTTTACAAGTTCCCAAGAAAAAACATCTAAATCTTTTCCCTCATTAATAACTTTTTCAGCTTCTAACAAAACTTTTTCAGGATTATTAGTAAGTAATCCTTCTGAAAGAGCTAGCAAATATTCTATTTCTGGTATACCTACGATTTCTTTAATTTGTTCTTCTGTAACTTTTTCATTACCAGAAGCAATACATCTTTCTAAAATACTGATGGCATCTCTCATCGCTCCATCAGACATTTTTGCAATAATTTTCAAAGCATTTTCTTCAATCTCAATTTTAGATTCTTCACAAATTATTCTTAATCTCTTAACAATATCTTCAATTGAAATTCTCTTGAAATCAAATCTTTGACATCTAGAAAGTATTGTAACCGGTAATTTTTGAGGTTCCGTTGTAGCTAAAATAAAAATAACATGTTTTGGTGGTTCTTCTAATGTCTTTAGTAATGCATTAAAAGCACCTGTTGAAAGCATATGAACCTCGTCTATTATATAAACTCTATATTTAGCATTAGTTGGTATAAATTCAACTTCTTCTCTAATATCTCTTATATTATCTACACCATTGTTTGATGCAGCGTCTATTTCACTTATATCTGTTAATGTACCTTCTAACGCATGTTTACAAATCTCACACTCATTACAAGGCTCTCCGTTTATAGGATTTAAACAGTTAACAGCTCTCGCCAAAATCTTCGCTGTAGTAGTTTTACCACTTCCACGTCCACCGCTAAATAAATATGCATGAGCGACACGCGAATTAATAAGTTGGTTCTTTAGAGTTTTTGTTATGTGTTCTTGTCCAACCATATCTTCAAATTTATGTGGTCTAAACTTTCTGTATAAAGCAACATATGCCATTTTTCTACCTCCAACCTCATTTCTATCAATACAAATAAAAAATACCGTAAAGTATACTTATATGAATGGCGTATCGCACAAAAGAATCTACTTATTGCTGCTTCCTTCCGGACCTGACAAGGTTCATAGCCTTTCATCGCACACCATTCATATAAATACACTTTACGGTATGATTATATACTTTTTAACCCCTTTAGACAAGGTAATTATTATTATTTTAAGTCTTTACAAAACGAGCTCTAAACTTATTCCAAATTTTCTTAATTTGAGTTACCAAATTATTCTTATATATAGCAACCGCAAGCTTTTCTTTCTTTTTATCCATGTAGTCAATATAATACTCTTTCGCATCAAGCGGAGTAACTATTACTGCTCCATCAATATAGAAAACACCTTGCTCGTCATACGTTATTTCTAATGTATATTTGCTTTCCTTAGAAATAGTAATAATCCAGTCAATCAAATCTTTATTTTTCATAACATTTATATAAGAAGCCGCATTTGCTTCGAATTCTGCTTTTATAGCAGGATCCACCTTCTTATTATAAATCTCACTAATTATATCTTTCTTATTAGAAGTATTAACGACATTTCTAAAGAAATGATATGCATCAATAATCTTTGCTTGGAAAGTCGTTGCTGATTTTTCATCATTTATCAACACGTCCGTTCCAGCATATGCTATATTACCACAGCTCATATGGAATTTGCAAGCAAAATAATTGGTAATATTGCTAACAGTAGCCAACATCCTCTTATCTTTACTTAATTTTAGGACATCCTCGTAATTTTCAAACATTACTTTCTTATCCATATTTATGTTTTTATAGAAATCATTAAGATCTAACAAATTATCATACGCAAGTCGAGCTTCTTGAACATTTTCAAAAACTAAATTTATTGGATTTATCCTAAATTTATCATTTTCTATGTGTTCAATCCCTACTCCGCACTCAACAAATCTATGTAGCTTACATATTATGTTTGCATAATTTTTGTGTGGTATATATTTAGCCTTCATCTTAAAAGTTTTCTGTTCTTTACTAATAAGATAATATGCATATTCTCTTATTATGATGTCATCCGCTTTTACAATGTAATTCTTGTTTTCATGTTCAAAACTCATTAAAAACAACTTTTCAGAAAGCTTTTCTAGTAAGATGTCATAGCTTTTTATATCTGGCGGTAACTTAGCTTTGTAGATTTGTACATATGCATCCATCCATGTTGGCTCATCATAATTAGAGCCTAAAATGCCTGTCAATTCAGAAAAGTTTAAATTCACATATTCATCTTTCATAAGCGAAAGTATCTTTAATAACTCTTCTTTTTGCAAGCCCGCATACTGCATATATTACGCCTCCCTCCAATGAAATTAATTATATTACATTAGTAAAAAAAATACTAGCAAATAAAAAAACTTTTTCATTTTTATTAAACATTTTTATTTATACTAGTTCAAAATAAAAAAATTCGATAATTTTAGATTTTTAAATTTAAAATTCTACACGTTTTTACAAACTAAAAACATTATTAAAATCCTCTTAATTTTCATCGCAAAAAATTGACAATAAATTTCTTTTTTCACCAACCAATTTCAATTATATATTTAAGATATTTTTCTATAATTTTCTTAAATTTCCTAAAATTTTTTAAAAAAAATTACGTTTTATTTTCAAATTATGTTTTTGCGCAACCTTGTGCAATCATTCAAGTATATTAATATGCATACTTATTGTTAGTATACTTACAGTTTTAATCAATATATTTTTTTCATTTTTTCTATTGCAAAAAAAGTCGAAATTAGTTATATTCTAGATATAGTTAATACAATTTGTATTCCGCATACAAATTGTTCGGTCAAGTTTTCTTGACACTAAATTAGACTTCAAGATTTTTTGATAAAGACATGTACAAAAGAAGGGGGGCAAATACGATGCCAGTTGCAAAAAAACCTGCTGCTAAAAAAGTTGCTGCTAAACCAGCTGCTAAAAAACCAGTAGCTAAGAAAGCTGCTGCTAAACCAGCTGCTAAAAAAGTTGCTGCTAAACCAGCTGCTAAGAAACCAGTAGCTAAAAAAGCTGCTGCTAAACCAGCTGCTAAAAAACCAGTAGCTAAAAAAGTTGCTGCTAAACCAGCTGCTAAAAAACCAGTAGCTAAAAAAGCTGCTGCTAAACCAGCTGCTAAGAAACCAGTAGCTAAAAAAGCTGCTGCTAAACCAGCTGCTAAAAAACCAGTAGCTAAAAAAGCTGTTGCTAAAAAGCCAGTAGCTAAAAAGAAATAGTAATTAAAAAGAAGAGCTTAGAGCTCTTCTTTTTTTATCTTTATTTACTAATATTTTTTATCATTTTAAGTAATATATCTTCTAATTGTTTTTGTTCTTTTTTCGTAACACCTTTAAATAGACTTTCATCAAATTCATTTAATATTTTATTACATTGAATAGCAGCCTTTTTACCTTCTGGTGTAATATACACCCTTTTACATCTCAAATTGTTTTCATCTACTATTCTTATTATATATCCCAACACTTCTAATTTATTAATTCTCTCTCCCATTGTCGGATTAGTCAAACCAAATAATTCTGCAAGTTCAGACTGTGTTGCTCCATCATTTTGTTTAATAGCAGAAAGTAAACTTGCTTGACCTTTTACCAGATTATACTTTTCTAACTTTTTATCAACCTTATGATACTCTGCTTGAATTATTGTTTTAAAAACTGTACAAATATTTGCCATACATTTCTTCTCCTTTCATTGTTTATAAATAAAACAAAAGTTAGTACACTTATATTTAGTATACTAACTTTATATCGAATGTCAATATTATTTTTTTCTTAATTCTTTAAAAAATTGTTTCATGCAACTTGCACATTCTTCTTCAAGAATTCCTTTTTCAACTTTTACTGTATGATTAAATTTTACATCATTTATCAAATCTATTTTTGATCCAACAGAACCAAACTTAGGCTCCATTGCTCCTATATATAAATTAGCAATACGTGCATTAATAATTGCACCCGCGCACATGCAACAAGGTTCTAATGTAACATACATATCACAACCAGTTAACCTCCACGCTCCTAATTTTTTACACGCCTTTTCTATCGCTAAAATCTCTGCATGCGCACACGCTTGTTTTTTAGATTCTCTTCTATTATGAGCCCTTGCAATTATTTTCCCCTCTTTAACAATAACCGCACCTATCGGAACTTCTTCTATTTTATAAGCTTTCCTCGCTTCCTTCAGAGCTTCTTTCATAAATTTCTCATGCATACCACGCACTCCCCTTTCCCTTATTCTATACTAACTTTAAAAAAATTGTCAAACAAAACGCGCCCATCCCTCGAAAGGTATGAGCGCGCCTTGCTAATCGTCAAGCAGTACAAATATAATATAAACGCTGTTCTTCGTATAAACCATGTACTGTTTGTGCCCTCTAGAAAAAATAGCAGTAACCGGAGTGGTCTGATACTCTATTTTCTGCTTTTTCTCATAACAAGCACAGTTAAAGGACTCCCCAACTTTGGGTCTGTAGATAGCGGTACCCTCATGGACAGCTACAGGAATGCACTCTTCTTTTGGAAACCTGCCGTCTATCCCTTTGAGAATGTACTCACCTTTCAATGTTCGCCGAGCGACTTGATAAATTTTGCCATTTTCTACGTTGTCACTGCTACCATTGTACTTGATGAATTTCATGATGTTCCTCCTCTTCACAATATTTAGTTGTATGGCTATGTTATCATACTTTACATAACTTTTCAATAATTTATTTACGTTCTCCTTTGCTCTTTTATTGATTTATGAATAATTTTGTGTTAAATTTGCATTATATTAGTATATTGTTTTTGGAGGTACATCTATGAATATTGGATTTTACGCTGGCAGTTTTGACCCTTTCACAAATGGACACTTACACATCATCAAAAAATCTGCAGCATTTTTTGACAAAGTCATCGTTGGCATTGGCATACATGCAGCAAAATCTCGTCGCTACGACAAACAAGAAATGAAAGAAGCTATCGAGCAAGTCATGATTCGCGAAAACCTTAGCAACGTTTCCGTTATCATTTACGACAACCTTACTGTAGACGCGGCTTTGTCTTTCAACGCGAATTATCTTATTAGAGGAATCCGCAACGGCATGGACTATGAATATGAAGAAAACATCGCATCCATCAATGAAGAAGTTTCTGGACTTGATACAATCTATATCCGTGCAGGCAAACTTGGAACTGTGAGCTCTAGCATGGTTATGGAGCTTTTCAACCACAATCACGAAGTTTCAAAATATGTTCCGGAAGAAATCAACAAGTTAATGACAAAATAACGAAAAACACGCTTAGCCTAGAGGTGGCTCACCACCTCCAGATTAAGCGTGTCTTTTTATTTAGTTTGCACGATATATACTTCAGTGTCTGTGAAAACAACAAATGTGTTATAGCCGCAACGAAAAAACGCTCTTACCACACCGGTTACCACTTTTTCCATTACCCAGCCATTAAAACTCTTTTCATCATTTTCACGAACAACAAAGCAATAACATGTCAGTTTCCGATTAACCACCGGAGATTCATTTGCAATTGCCAAATATGGACGTACCTCTTCAAAATATTCGCTGTTAAACCACCCCTGGGCACCACGGAAGGCATACAAACTCATGCCGTCATGCATTTTGCTTCCTACCACTTCGTAAACTCGGCCCATCTGAATCTTCTCGTTGTATACATTGAAGTCATACTTATACTTTACAAACCGAAACATAACTCTCCCTCCTAAATTATTATTCGCTCTCGTATGTTCTCTCACAATATATGTTCACTTTTGTAGAAGTATTTTAGCATTAACAAGCTATTTTTTCAAATTTTCGCCATCAACATTTGACGGCAAAAAAGCTCTAATTTTGTAAAAAAAACAGATATTTTTTCTATTTCGAGTCCATAATTTATTTTTCTATGTTTTTCTTCGCAAATTCAAAGAACTATTCTTTATACTGTGGCAAATTACTTGGAATATCGCATTCTTGTGTAGGTATTCCTTTTTCGTCTAATATTTTCATTAGCGCTACACTTAATGCAGCATTTTGCATCAATCTTTTCCTCATTTCAATTTTAGCATGAGGATTATTTACATCTATATCATCAATTTTTTGTATGCGTTTTCTAAACATTCTACGCCACTCTTCAATATTCCATTGGCCATTATATTCTCCCCATAGATACTCTTCTAAAGTTCTAGCCGCAATTATAACTTCCTTTATTTGTTCTTCTTCGTTCGTCAACATTTTATCAACTCCTAAAATTTAACTTTTATTTATACTCTAATTTCTACAAGATAAGGAGGAATGAAATAGCCATATATCTTTTTTTAAAAGAAAAATGGAGCAAAGCTAACTTTGCTCCTCCTTCACTTTATCACATTCATCAAATCATAAAAGGATACTATCAACTGTGAACCGTCGCGAAGGTGTTTTCTTTACTGCATTCTTTCTTTTGCCCATTTCAGCATGTGAGCTGATAGTTCTTTTTCTTTTTCATTCAGCTCACGACCAAGCTTAGGACAATAGAGAGGTTTAGGAATATTAGTCCATTCACTAGGTCTTTCAAGAGAACCTGCAATTACTCCATTAACTTCCAGACATACAGCTTTCATGTCTCCATCTCTGAACCAATCATTAGGGTCAGGATCAGGGAGTAATCTAAAGGCACTGCATTGGTCGCAACATTCACTTCCTCCCAAACCTTGAGTAGAGTAATCTAATGTTCCTCCACTGCCGATGGCAACGACATCGATACCAGCTTCCTCGTATTCCTTAATTTCCCGAAGACGTTTTTCTCTTGACATTTGTTTTTCCTCCTTAAAATAATAATTTTCAAACGAATGATTTGTAACATTCGTAAAATAGGACTATAAATAAAGCAACATAAATATTTTATCGGTATTTTATCATTTTAATTGATTTTTTCAAGCAAAAAAAATCAACCATTTTACTGATTGATTTTTTGTATCTGTAATTCGAACAGATTTGTTATTGGTGCGTCCGAAGGGAATTGAACCCCCGGCCTTTCCCTTAGGAGGGGAACGCTCTATCCAACTGAGCTACGAACGCAAATTTCATAGTTGCAATTATAATATATTAGATTTTCTTTTTCAATATTCTAATCTTTATAGGTTTAAAATAGATATGTCACAAAAATAAATATTGAAAGAGAGTACCGA
>CAZEVD010000012.1:0-37995 GCA_964515475.1 uncultured Eubacteriales bacterium | reverse complement strand
TTCCTTGACTTTTAATTTCATCATTTTATTTTTATTAAAGCTTTCTAAACACTCCTGCAACTTTTCCTAAGATTGTACATGTTGGTACTAATATTGGTTGCATAAATTGATTTTGTGGTTGAAGTCTTATAAAACCTTTTTCTTTATAAAACTTTTTAACTGTTGCTTCGTCTTCTATTAAAGCAACAACTATATCTCCATTTTCCGCTGTATTTTGTTTCTTTACAAGAACTAAATCTCCATCTAAAATTCCCGCGTCAATCATGCTATCTCCTCTAACTTTTAACATGAACGATTCTGAATTTCCAACAAAATCAATTGGCAAAGGAAATGTATCTTCAACATTTTCAACAGCTAATATTGGTAACCCAGCAGTTACTTTACCTACTATTGGCACATCAACCATTTCTTTTGATGTATAAAAACCTTTATCCTCTTCTTCATTTTCACTTACTACTCTCAATGTTCTAGGTTTTAATGCAGCTTTTTGAATTAAACCTTTTTTCTCCAATCTTGTTAAATATCCATGAACTGTAGATGTAGATTTTAAATCAAGCGCTTTACAAATATCTCTAACAGAAGGGGCATAACCTTCTTTTTTTATTTGTTCTCTAACATAGTCTAAAACTCTTTGTTGTTTATCTGTAGCTCCTGTATTTTTCATTTAATTCCTCCTAGTACACTATTCTCAGGAAAAATCGTATCACAAACAGATATTCTTGTCAACAAAAATGCGAACAAAAGTTTGAAGCTTGTTCGCATTTTATTTAGAAAACAAAAACGTATCAAAATCGTTACTTTACGGAAATTTTTGAAACTTACGCTCTAAGAGCAAATAAACTTTTTCGTAAGATAATGATTTTCACACGTTTTTAGTTAATTTATTCGTTATATAAACCGTTGTAATACTCAATCTCAGCATGAATATTCTCAACACTTGAAAGTGGAACAACTATGTTATATCTATAATTTACAACATATGTTTCTTCGGCATATTCAACACCCATTTCAATTAATGAATCTTCATCTAAGAAATACCAGTCATCACCAATTTTTTGAATTATATCTTCTGTCGTACCATCATCGTTATATTTTGTACCTGCAAGTTCAACGTTTTCAAGCCCGTAATACTTGATATTTACTGGAGTTAATACTCCTGATGTTCCAAACTTAGCCGCCTCTCTTGATACTATTACTTTTACATCTGTTAAATTCTTTTCTTTTACTTGATCTTGTGCATTACGTATAACAGATACACCTCCAGTTATAGAAACTGTTGCTATTATTGCCATAATTACAACCATTATAACTACTGTAACTAAAGTTACACCTCTTTGATTCTTCATCAAACTTCCTCCTCTTTTGTTCATTTAAATCTTTTTTAGTATATCATTTATATTTAAAATTTGTATATATTAACTTAAATTTTGAGCAAAAAAATAACCAGATTTTTAGCTGGTTATTTTCTTGAGTTTTCTTTTTTAATTCAATAAAAAATAAGCGGGATAAGATTCCCGCTTTTTGCTTAATTATTCAGCTGTGTATGGTAATAAAGCGATATGTCTAGCTCTCTTAATAGCTACAGTAACTTCTCTTTGATGTTTAGCACAAAGACCTGTTACTCTTCTAGGTAAGATTTTACCTTTTTCGCTAACATATTTCTTTAATTTTTCAACATCTTTATAATCAATAACTAAATTTTTGTCAGCACAAAATGCACAAACTTTTTTCTTGATTCTTCTTTGTCTTGGCATTGAATCATCATCGTTATTATTTCTGTTATTGAATTTTCTTGTTCCTTTTTTATCAGCCATTTTACTTTCCTCCAATCTTAATATTTCCTAACTAAGTTATACACATTAGAATGGCAAATCGTCATCTGTAACTTGTGTAAAATCACTTGGAGCTGCAGCTGCATCAAATGTTGCACCTACACCTGTAGAAAATGGATTTGCTTCTCCATCTCTTTTTGTGTCTGCAAAATATGTTTCTTCAGCAACAACTTCTGTTACATATACTTTCTTTCCATCTTTATCGTCATAGTTTCTTGTTTGCAATCTTCCTATAACGCCAACTTGTTGACCCTTTTTAAAGTATTTGCTACAAAACTCTCCAGTTTTGTCCCAAGCTACTATATTAAAAAAGTCAGCTTGTCTTTCTTCACCTTGTCTTGCAAATCTTCTATTTACTGCAATAGAAAATGATGCAACAAGTGTATTATTTCCGCTTGTGTATCTTACTTCTGGATCTCTAGTTAATCTTCCCATTAGAATTACTTTATTCATATTAAAGTCCTCCTCTTAGTCTTTTTTTACAACGATGTGTTTAATAACTTCATCTGTGATGTTATAAACTCTATCTAATTCATCGATAAATTCGGGATTGCTTGAGAAATTAACTAATACATAATATCCTTCAGCTTGTTTTTTGATAGGATAAGCTAATTTTTTCTTTCCGATTTCTTCAACTGATTCAACTTTACCATTGGCATTGATTAAATCTGTAATTTTTTCTACAGATGCCTTAGTAGCTGCTTCATCAAGATTAGAGTTGATAATCATGATTGTTTCATAATTATTCATTCTTCGTACACCTCCTTTTGGACATATGACCCTGTAACGCCTACAGAGTAAGGCAGATTCACTGCGGTTGATATGATATCACGTTTTACTGGTTTTTGCAAGATTTTTTTAGATATTAAGCATTTTTCTGGTAAGTTCTACCAAATTAAGTTCTGTATAGCCTTTTATATCTATTTTGCTTCTATCTTTAACAACCTCAGCTTGCATTATTTCAATGATCTTGTCTTGGTTTTCTTTCTTTAGTAAGTCAATATAGTCAATAATTATAATGCCACCAATATCTTTTAATCTTATTTGGCGCATTATTTCTTTGGCAGCCTCTTCATTTACTTCAAATGCTGTTTCTTCTAGATTACTATTTCCTATGTATTTTCCAGAATTAACATCTATTGCCGTTAAAGCTTCTGTCTTATCTATTATTATGTAACCTCCGCATTTAAGCCAAATTTTCCTACTTGAAACTTCTTTTAATTGCGATTCTAGACCAAATTCTGAAATAATATCTTTTTCCATAAGTTCTATTTTAGTTGTATTTACTAGATTTTTCTTGATTAATGCATTACTTAAATTTTTATAAAAAAATTCATCATTAACATATATCTTCTCTAGTTTTTGATTTAATAACTCTCTAGTTATCTTAGATATAAGCTCATGTTCATTATAAAGCAATGTAGTTTCTTCACAATTTTCAGCTTTTTGGATTATGTTTTTCCACAACTCTACAAGTTGTTCTAAATCTTCTTTTATTTTTTTATCTGCAATTCCATCTGCATCAGTTCTTACGATAGCTCCGAAATTTTGAGGTAAAATAGTTTTCACTAAATTTACAAGTCTATCTTTTTCTTTATCTGAACTTATCTTTTGTGAAATAGTAACAATGTTTGTATTAGGCATCAACACAACATAATTTCCCGGAATCGTTACGTGCGTAGAAACTCTCGCACCTTTTTCGGCAGTCGGAGTCTTCTTTACTTGTACAATTACTCTCTCTCCAACTTTTAATACTTCTGAAATTTTAGAATCAATAACTTGATTTTCTTTTGCTAAATCTACTTTTGGAAGTGCATCTTTTATTGAAATAAATGCATTTTTTTCATTTCCAATATCAACAAAAGCTGCTTGCATCCCATCAACGACATTCACAACTTTTCCAAGATAGATATTCCCCATAATATTTTTGATTTCCGCTTCAGCCGTATATAACTCACAAATTACGTTATTTTCTAAAATACAAATATTTATTTCAGAATCACTTTTATTTACTATAAGCTCACTCATTTTATTACTCCATTTGCATTACTATTATATAAATTCATTGCGCTTTTTACTCCGTTGCTAATTATTTCATCTATTGATTTTACAGCATTTTGTACTGCAATTTCAAATGTTTTCATTTCTTCGTCATTCATTTTTGCTAAAACAAAATCTTTTAAATCCATATATTCAGGCGGTCTACTTGTCCCCATTCTTACTCTTGGGAATTTATCTGAACCTAGTAACTCCGTTATATTTCTCATTCCATTATGCGTACCAGGACTTCCAGATGGTCTAATTCTTATTTTTCCTAATTCAATATCTATATCATCATAAATAACTATGACATCTTCTAAATCAACTTTATAAAAATCAACTAATTGACGTACACTTTCTCCACTCAAATTCATATATGTTTGTGGCTTTACAAGCATTATTTTTTCACCATTTTGCATATATTCTCCAATTAGCGCGTCAAATTTGTTTTTATTTATGTCAATTTTTGCCATTTTAGCTATTTCATCGACTACAATAAAGCCTGCATTATGTCTAGTTTTTTCATATTCTTTTCCAGGGTTTCCGAAGCCCTATTATTATCTTCATAATTCATACCTCCGTAGGCTTAAAAGTTACACTTTTTTACCAATATAGCTTGAATTTTTACCTAAAATATAGGATAATATACATGGTGCATTTTGTCAACAAAATGAACTTTGGAGGTTAGTATATGCTTAAAAAAATAATATATAAAATAATGGATCCAATAGCAGCAATCCTAAAACCATTTAAAATAGACGTAAGTTCATTCTTTACTTATGTTCTAGGGATTGTTACTGTTTGCTTCGCATTTGATAGATTACTGGAGATTTTCTGTGTTTTATTCACAGGACAATTTGTTAGTTATTGGTCTCCTCTAATGTATACGTTTGCGTTGTTTATTGTTGTAGCTGGTTATTCAGTTTTGTGTGCTTCACCATACTGTAAAACAATTCTTCAACCAGTTACATATTACGTTTATTATATGAATGCATTTAGAATAATTGCATCCGTTATGGTTGCACAATGGATTAACCAATTTTCTTGGTTTTTACTAATGCATTGTTCTAATTTCAAATATATTGCAGCAAATTTACCAGAGGTTATCGCTCCAGCATTAACAGCAGTTACTATTGTTTATCCTATTCTTGCTGTAAAAGATGCGTTGTTCTACTACATCAATGATGTTATGGATGCTGACCAAGATTGGATTGATTCTTTCGAAGATTTCAAAGGTTTCAAACTTGTTCCTGCAAAATCTACAATTAAAACACCTGATGTATTTATGTGTAACGCAAAAATTTGTTTAGATGACCAAAACGGAAAACCTGCAATTATACCTGAAAAGAAGAGATTCGAAGCTGTTCTTGTTCAAGGTGCTACAGGTACTGGTAAAACATCTATGATTGTTGAACCGATGTGTGCGATGGATTTAGAGCGTAAATACTTCTTTAGAGAAGTTAGTAAAAAATTAGCTTATAATGCTCTTCATTCAGGACTTGCTACATTAAAGGTTCCTTATAGTAACGAATATTTAAATAGAAACTTTACTCTATCTTATCTTGAACCTAAAGAAGGTAGAGTTAGCGAATATAAAAACTATGTAAAAGATATGCTTAAATATACTGATCCGACTACAAACGAAATGTTCTATAGAGGCGTTGGTTTTACTCTTGTAGCTCCAGATAATGCTTGTATTGAACGTGTTAGAAAAGTAGCTGCAGCTTATGATATCCCAGTAAATGTTGTTGACCCAGTTGATCCTAATTCACAAGGTATTAACCCATTTATCGGAACAGACCCTGCAAAAGTTGCTAGTATTATTTCAACAGTTTTAAAAGGTATGTATGAAAGTGAAAATTCTAGTGGTGAAAATGTTTTCTTTGCAAACGTTTCTCAACAAGCTTTTGAAAACTTAGCTATTCTTTTAAAACTTGTATATCCTAGAATGCATAATGGCTCACTTCCTACTTTGGAAGATATGCTTGCAATACTTAATGATTTTGATATGGCAGAAGAAATGTGTGAAGTATTAAAGAAAGATCCACAATTAGCAGAAGATTATAAATCTTTGATTGGATATTTTGAAAAGAACTTCTACAAACCACCAGTTAATATTCATGGTTATGAAATTGCTTCTACTTATGGTAGTGGTAGAAAAGAAACTGAAAAACACGTTTATGGTGCTATTACACAGCTTGATAACTTCTTAAGAAACCCTGGTGTAAAACGTGTACTTTGTAGTAGAGATAACAATATCAACTTGGACGCAGCACTTGCTGAAGGTCAAGTTATAACAGCTTGTACAAGACAAGGTGATTTAGGTGAACTTCACCAAAAAGCTTTTGGTATGTTTGTTATCTTATCTCTTAAAGATGCTGTTTTAAGAAGACCTGGTATTGAAGACTCTAGAACACCACACTTTATATATATAGATGAGTTCCCTCTATACGTTAACAAAGATACAGAGGCATTCTTTACTCTATTCAGAAAATATCGTTGTGGTACATTAATTACTATTCAAAACTTATCACAGCTTACAAAAAATAGATCTCTTGCTTACTTTAAAGATGTTATTATCACTAACACAAAGACTCATATCTTATTTGGTGATATGACTGAAGAAGAAGCAGAATTCTGGTCAACAGAACTTGGTACTAAAAAGAAATGGAAATATAAACGTGTACTTGCTGATGGAAGCACTCAAGAGGGACAAGATAAAATTACATCTATGTTCATGGGTGCAGAAGTTGATTACAAACCTTACTATAAACCAGCAAAAATCGTTAACTTACCATTTAAAACTTGTGTTTATAGAACGAAAAATGATTCTGGTAAGTCAATCGTTGGTAGAGGTAAAACTGATTTTATCAACAGCAAATACTACGAACCACATAAATGTGCAACTTATAATTTTGAACTATTCAGATCTAGTGATACAAATTCATCATCAATGACTTCAGCTCCTGTAAATTCTGGTAGCTTCAATATTAGTAATGATAGCAGTTATTATTCTAACGTAGATGCAACTTCAAGCAACGTAAATGCTTCAAATTCTGGTTTTAACAACTCTATCGTAGATGATTCTCCATTTAGCAAAAACATGTCTGATTCTTTAAATTTGGGCGCGTCATCTACACCAGTAAACAATGATATTATTATTGATATCGGTCACGATGGTATAAACGACTTCTTTATAGATGGAAGCATTCCAATGCCAAAGACAAACACATTATTTTCACCTAATATAGAAGATAATGATGGTGATCCAATATTAATTGATTTTAAGAAAAATAATAATAACTAAAACTAAAGGAACAGTTTAAAGCTGTTCCTTTTATTTAACCATTTTTATCAAATTCTAATAAAAAATATTTGTACACTAATGTTTTATTGTATTTTCTATGCACCCTATTTTATGAAAATAAAAAAACAACCTTCATAAATAAAGAAGGTTGTTTTTCATTTTATAATTTTATATTTTGTTGCCAAATCCAAGCATCTTTACACATTTGTACCATATTTTTTTCAGCTTTCCAATCTAATATGTTTTGTGCTTTTGCTGGGTCAGCATAACATTCAGCTATATCTCCTGGTCTTCTATCTACAATAGCATATGGAACTTTAACACTATTAGCCTCTTCAAAAGCATTAACAATATCAAGCACACTATATCCTACTCCTGTACCCAAGTTAAATACTTCTGAACCTTTATTTTTAGCTGCATATTCAATAGCTTTTACATGTCCTTTTGCTAAATCTACTACGTGAATATAATCTCTAACTCCAGTACCATCTTTTGTAGGATAATCATTACCAAATACACTTAGTTTTGGTAATTCTCCTGTTGCTACTTTTGCGATATAAGGCATTAAATTGTTTGGAATTCCATTTGGATTTTCTCCTATCAAACCACTTTCATGAGCACCAATAGGATTAAAATATCTAAGAAGTACAACAGACATTTCTGAATTAGCAGCAGCTGTATCTCTTAATATTTGTTCATTCATGTACTTTGTCCATCCATAAGGATTTGTACAAGAAGTAGGCATATCCTCTTTCAAAGGAACTTCTTTTGGTACTCCATAAACAGTAGCTGAAGAACTAAATACCAAGTTATTTACATTATATTTTCTCATTGCTGATAAAATACTGATTGTACTATCTAAATTATTTCTATAGTATTCTATAGGCATTTTGCAAGATTCTCCTACTGCTTTAAATCCTGCAAAATGTATAACTGCATCAAATTTTTCTTTGGCAAATAATTTGTCTGTCGCCTCAACATCTGTAAAATCAATTTCATATAGTTTAAAATCTTTGTTTGTTATCTTTTTTATATTATCAATAACATCTCTTTTACTATTTGAAAAATTATCACCAATTACAATGTCATAGCCCCCATTTAAAAGCTCTACAGCTGTATGAGAACCAATATAACCAGCTCCACCTGTTAATAATATTTTCATAAAAAACCTCTCTTTTATTATTTGTTTTCTAATAGTGGAATCTCTGCCATTTCCATTCTATATCTGCCTGTTTCAGGATCTTGTTTGAATGTAATTAATGTTTTATTCATCTCAGGTTCTAATTGTCTTAAATCTGTTGAGAAATATAATTCTATTCCTTTTAATTCTGCATTAACTCTCTTAATGTCTTTAAAAAGTTCTATCATATGTTCATCATCTTCACCAATAATTACAAGTTGAGGTCTCTTATCAAAACCACAATCTTTAGCTTGATAGTTATTATAGAATTCTTCATAAAGTTTCATTTTTTCCATGAACTTTTCTTCCCAACCAGGATTTCTTCTTACAACTTCAAAAATGAAATCAACCTTAATATCATTTTTTACAAGAGTAACTCCACCACCTGAAGGTTGGAATTTTGTGTTTTGTCTCTTTGCAAATAACATTGGGTTTATAGTAAAGCTTCTATAAGCCGCAACTTTTTGAATATATGCAATTATAACTTGGTTACCAGCCAATCTTCTCTTTAACATATATACTGGCTTCGTATTATCTGTTGGTTGCCAAGTTGTTTTTATTCCTCTTGAATTCAATAAGTATTTACCAATCTTATCTAAGCAATAAATTCTATAAATACCTTTTCCTTCATCACTTGAAAAATAATATCTAGTAATAATTTTACTCTTAATCATATCTTCAAGCTTTTTATTTAATTTGTCTTGAGATTTAACTTCCAATCCTTTTTTCATTAACATCTGATAAATTTGTCTAGATGTTATAAACTCGAAATCATTAATAATTTCTAGTATTTGAAAATGCAATTCATTAATATACCCCATATCAATTTTAAAAACAACTTGATCAATTGATGCATATCCATCCTTACCATCAAACACTTTGATTTCATTATCCCTCATCGCAAATGGCGATTTAGGCGCTTTAATAGCACTATCTTCAATCATTTTCTTTTCCTCCTTTAAAATATAAGATTAATCCAAAATATCTAGTTTAATCCTTTGTCCATCTTCTGAAACTTTCTTAACTTTAACATTAACAAAATCACCGTAAGATAAACTTGCATTATAATCAGCTAAGCCTACTAAGCCTCCGCTAATTTCGACGAAAACACTGTTTTTGTGTCTACTTCTAATCACGCCACCTAAAACATCTCCACATTTAACATCTTGTACTCTTTCATTAAAACTATGTTCTGGACTTATATTAGATGAAAAAGATAATTTGCCAGTATCGCGATCATACTTTTTAACAGCAACATGAAGTTCATCGCCTATGTTAAGTTTTTCTCTTAAGTCATAAGCTTTGCACCATAATATATCTTCTTTATACAATATACCCGTGACGCTGTTTTCAATTTTTACGAAAGCACCGTATGGTTTTATATTTTCTACTGTGCCTAAGTATTCATTTCCTTTTCTCAAAGAAGAAGTCATGTCTTATCTCCCTTCAAAGTATAGTATTAACGCCTTTTATACCCCTTTATTATATAGTACTAAGAAGATATAATCAAGCATCATTATTTGATTATATTCTTATATTTATATTTCAAAAAACACATAAAAAAAGATTCATAAAATATTATTTTTTCTAAAAAATGCATGCAAAAGGCACGGAAATTTCCGTGCCTTGCACTATGCATGTTAATAATTATATCCTGCAATCATTACTGCTATTTTGAGTTCTTTTAACCTTGCGCGAACAAAATCCTGAGGAACTTGAAAAATTTCTCCTATATTATGTGTGGTTGGTACAAGCAACTTTTTTACCACAGCTCTTACTTCCGCTTGAGGCATAAGCAGCTCATTCACTAATGTCTTTTCATGCTGCGAAAGTTCGGACTTCTCGGTTATTACAAATTCTTTTTTGCCAGTTGCAATACATCTTGCAAAAGCCATCATTATGAAAACTCGCTCCGCGTGTTCTGCCAAGTCATCATTGTAAAAAATGCAAGAGTTCCCTTGTTCGTTTGTGACAAATGCACACATAATCTTTTCAACACCAACTTTATATTTCGAAAGATTTTGCGGCAATATAGATACTTCAAGTGTTTCTCCAATTTTGTTAATATCAACGGTTACATCTCCAGGTTCAGCAAACCACTTCATCATTATTCGTATCGGCATATGTTGAAATTCCCGAATATCTACCATGACCAACTCTCCTTTCGCAATATTAGCACTCTGCTCTATTGGTTAAATTTCTATAAGAAATATTTCCTATCGAACACAAATATGAATCCATCTATTTTCATCTAAATTTTAACACTTTAGTAAATGTTTTTCAACAATTGTAACTTCATACACTTCAAATAACCTATTCTCTATCTATCCTAAGTTAACAATTCTTCATAAATAACTTTTGGGATTCCAATAAAAAAAGACTGAACCGTCGCTCGATTCAGTCTTAATAATTTATATATTATACTAATTGTAAGATTACAACTTCAGCTGCGTCGCCTTTTCTCTTACCTAATTTAATTATTCTTGTGTAGCCACCTTTTTTATCAGCGTATTTTGTAGCTATTTCTCCGAATAATTTTCCTGGTAGGTCAACATTATTTCCGTTCTCATCTTTAACTTTATTAATGTTAGCCATAATTTTTCTTCTTGCAACAAGTCTTGATGGATTGTCTTTTTTAGCTGTTCTAGTCACTTCTTCTTTAACAACTTTATTAAATTTCTTTCCATTTTTACTTGTAGCTTCTTCAGTAACTTTGTTACCAGTCTTTGGATCTATTTTTGCAACTTTAACTGTTTCTTCAACTGTTTCAAAGTTATCTTTTTCTTTAATAGCAAGAGAAATTAAACTATCAACGATGCTTTTTACTTCTTTAGCTTTTTGTTCTGTTGTTTCGATTTGTCCGTGCCAAATTAAGCTTGTTGATAAGTTTTTAAGCATTGCAACTCTATGGTCAGCAGTTCTTCCTAACTTTCTATTTTCTGCCACTTTTATTTCACCCTTCCTTAAAACTTTATTCTTCACTAGGCATAAAGTCTAATCCTAAAGAACGTAACTTGTTTGTTACTTCTTCTAACGACTTTCTTCCTAGATTTCTAACTTTCATCATTTCTTCTTCTGTCTTATTTGTTAAGTCTTCAACGTTAATTATTCCAGCTCTCTTTAGACAGTTATATGATCTAACAGATAAGTCAAGTTCTTCAATAGTTGTTTCAAGAACTTTTTCTTTCTTTGATTCTTCTTTTTCAACCATAATTTCTGTATTCTTTGTAGCTTCTGATAAGTCAATAAATAAAGCTAAATGTTCATTCATAACTTTTGCAGCTAAGCTCAAAGCTTCATCTGGTAGTAAACTACCATCTGTCCATAATTCGATTGTTAATTTATCAAAATCTGTTATTTGGCCAACTCTTGTATTCTCTACATAGAAATTTACCTTTTTTACTGGAGTATAAATTGAATCAATAGCAATAACTCCTAGTGGTTGATCATTGTTTTTATTTTTTATAGAAGGATTATATCCTCTACCTCTATTAGCAGTAAGTTCCATATGTAAGCTTCCACCTTCTGCTATAGTACAGATATGTAAGTCTGGATTTAAAACTTCAACATTGTTGTCTCCAACGATGTTTCCAGCTGTTACTTCTCCTTCACCATCAACGTCAATTCTCAATTGTTTTTCTTCATTATCAAATATCTTTAGTCTTACATTTTTTAAGTTTAGTATTATTTCTACTACATCCTCAACGATACCTGGTATTGTTGAAAATTCATGTTGAATTCCATCAACTTTAATACTTGTTATTGCTGCACCTGGTAATGATGATAACAAGATTCTGCGTAATGAATTACCTAATGTAATTCCGTAACCTCTCTCTAAAGGTTCGCAAACAAATTTTGCATACATGTTATCATTGTCTAATTTCAAACATTCGATTCTTGGCTTTTCGAATTCAATCATTCTTTAACCTCCTAAATATATTTTATTTTTTAATTATTTCTATTTAGAGTACAATTCAACAATCAAATGCTCTTGAACTGGTAAGTCAATTTCATCTCTTGCTGGAAGAGCTACTATTTTTCCTGTTCTGTTTTGTAAATCTGTTTCTAACCAAGTTGGAACTGGTCTTCCGTTTTCGTTAGCTTCAACGATTTCTTTAAAGATTGCTCCGTTAGAACTTGTCTCTTTTACTTTTACAACATCTCCAACTTTTGTTAAGTATGATGGAATATTAACTTTTACTCCATTTACTGTGAAATGTCCATGTCTAACAAGTTGTCTAGCTTGTGCTCTAGATGTTGCTAAACCTAATCTATAAACTACGTTATCTAATCTGCTTTCTAAGATTTGAAGTAATCTTGTACCTGTAACTCCTTTTGATCTAGCTGCTTCTTCGAAGTATTTTCTGAATTGAGATTCAAGAACTCCATAAAATGCTTTAGCTTTTTGTTTTTCTCTTAATTGTGTGCCATATTCAGATTGTTTCTTTCTTTTTGCTCCATGTTGTCCTGGTGCATATGCTCTTCTTGTTAAAGCACATTTGTCAGTATAACATCTAGAACCTTTAAGAAATAACTTTTCGCCTTCTCTACGGCAAACACGGCATGATTCACCAATATATCTTGCCATTTATATTCATCCTTTCTTAATTAATTTTCCAAAATTTCGACTATACTCTTCTTCTCTTAGGTGGTCTACAACCATTGTGAGGAATTGGAGTAACATCTTTAATCATACTGATTTCAAGTCCTGCAGTTTGAAGAGCTCTAATTGCTGCTTCTCTACCTGCACCTGGTCCTTTAACAAATACTTCTACTGTTTTTAAACCATGTTCCATAGCTGCTTTAGCTGCTGTTTCTGCAGTTAATTGTGATGCGTATGGAGTACTCTTTCTTGAACCTTTAAATCCTAGTCCACCTGAACTAGCCCAAGAAATTGTGTTTCCTTGCACGTCAGTAATTGTAACTATTGTATTATTGAAACTAGAGTGAATATGAGCTTGACCTTTTTCAATATTCTTACGCTCTTTTCTTTTTCTAGTAACATTTTTCTTTGCTTGTACTTTAGCCACTATATTTCACCCTCCCTTATTTCTTCTTATTAGCTACTAATTTTCTAGGACCTTTTCTTGTTCTAGCATTAGTTTTTGTTCTTTGTCCTCTTACAGGCAAATTCTTTCTATGTCTTAACCCTCTGAAGCAACCGATTTCCATTAATCTCTTAATGTTTAAAGCTGTTTCTCTTCTTAAGTCACCTTCTACTTTGTATCCTTTATCAATGATTTCTCTTATTTTGATAACTTCATCCTCTGTTAAGTCTTTTACTCTTGTGTCTGGATTGATTCCAGCAGTTTTTAAAATTTCGTTAGATTTTGTTCTTCCTATACCATAGATATATGTTAAGCCGATTTCAACTCTCTTTTCTCTTGGTAAGTCAACTCCTGCAATACGAGCCATTTAAAAAATACACCTCCAAAAATTTCTTTTACATTCTTTTGTAGAGATTGTAATGTTTACAATTACAATTCTCTTTTTTGACACCTAGTGACGTAAGTGTCTATATGTAAATATTATTAGGATCTAGTTCTACCTAGACAGCCGCCCATAATAATATTCATACCAAATTTGTGTTAGATTATTCTAACTCTTCTGTAACATGTCCGCTAATTCCGGACCCGGTTAATACAAGAAATTAACCTTGGCGTTGTTTATGTTTTGGGTTTTCACATATAACTCTTACTACGCCTTTTCTTTTGATTACTTTGCATTTATCGCAAATTTTCTTAGCTGATGGTCTTACTTTCATTTTTTTCCCTCCTTAAAATGCCAGTATAATATATAAATTATCTTACCTTTCGGTAAGTGCCGCGCTTATTTAGCTCTCCATGTGATTCTTCCACGATTTAAATCATATGGTGAAAGTTCAAGTTTAACTTTATCTCCAGGTAAAATTCTTATAAAATTCATTCTTAGTTTCCCTGAAATATGAGCATGTAACTTATGTCCGTTTTCTAATTCAACTATAAACTCTGTATTTGGCAAAGCCTCTACAACGGTTCCTTCAACCTCGATAATATCTTCTTTAGACATTCTTTATCCTCCTATTTATCTCTAAGAACTTCTTTTAAAGCTTTTTTTACGTCCTGATTTGAGATTTTATTTTTGTTACTAACTTTTTGAGCAATTACGTCTGAAAACATAGGTGTCATTTCAATATGTTTTATTTTCTTTCTTTTGGCATTTTCAATTTTTCTTAAATTGCCATCTACCAAAAAAACATATTTTTCTTCTGATTCAATTACTATAAAATACATGCCTTTATCTCTTCCACTTGTTGATATAACTACACTTCCAACCTGTATTCCGCAATTTTATCATCCATCCTTTCAAGCAAATTACTCCTAAAAAGCCACTTCTAACTCAATAATTATACAATCTATCCCGCTATATGTCAACATTTTTTTGCCTTTATTACTAGATTTTTAAAGGTTTTTAACTACCTTTTTTGTATAAAAAAACCTTAAAAATATCTTCTATTTTTAAGGTTATCTTTTGTACTATAAAATTGTTAAAACTTCAGGTCCATCTTTTGTTATAAGAACCGTATTTTCATAATGTGCAGATAAGCTGCCATCTGCTGTTACAACTGTCCAGCCGTCATCTAACTCTTCTACATCTGGCTTTCCAGCATTTATCATCGGTTCAATCGCCAAAGTCATACCAGCCATAAGTCTTGGACCTCTTCCTGGTTTTCCATAGTTCGGAACTCCCGGTTCTTCATGCATCGATGTACCAATTCCATGACCTTGATACTCTTTTACAATGCTAAATCCAGCTTTTTCAACGCATTCTTGAATCGCATGTGAAATATCTGATAATCTATTTCCAACTTGCGCTTGATCAACTCCAGCCCAAAAACTTCTCTCCGCAATCTCAATAAGTTTTAAAGCTTCTTTTGAACCATTACCTACAACATAACATCTTGTCGCATCCCCATGATAACCATCTTTATCCGCCACGATATCAACACAAACTAAATCGCCCTCTTGTAAGACTCTGTTACTAGGAATACCATGTATAATTTCTTCATTAACAGAAATACAAGAAGCAGCTGGAAAAGGATTTCTAGATCCTTTTGGATATCCTTTGCAAGAAGGATTTGCACCATGTTCTCTAAATACTCTTTCTGTAATATCATCTATTTCTTTTGTTGTCATACCTACTCGTATGGCTTTTTTTATTTCCTCATGAGCTAAAGCAACAATTCTTGAAACTTCTCTCATTTTTTCTATTTCACGTTCGGATTTTATAGAAATCATCTTATCTCTCCTTTCCAAAACGAATACATTTTATCATAAGAAACGTTATTTTTCAACATTTCTAAATATCAAGAGTCTAGTTTTTTAATGCGCTACTTAATCTTTGAAAAGAGTTTTTTAAATATAGAAAAAGCGAACCTTTTTTGGGTTCGCTTTTTTAATTTTATTTAGCTAATTGTTCTTTAACTAGAGCTATTGTATCGTTTATATCTTCTTGACCAACGATTGTTGCAAGAACTCCTTTTTGAGTGTAATACTCAATTAGAGGTTCTGTTTGATCATGATAAACTCTTAATCTGTTTGATACAGTTTCTTCGTTATCATCATCTCTTTGGAATAATGCAGCACCACATTTGTCGCAAACACCTTCAACTTTTGGTGGGTTATCACGCAAATTGTAGATTTCTTTGCATTCGCCATTTGAACATGTTCTTCTATTTAAAGCTCTTGACATTATCTCTTCGTCTGGAACATGTAGGTTAATTACTTTATCTATATTTGCACCAATTGCTTGTAAAAACTCATTCAAAGCTTCTGCTTGAGAAAGTGTTCTTGGGAATCCATCCAACAAGAATCCTTTTTCTTTACAATCTGCTTCTTCAAGTCTTGATTTTAGTAAATCAATTATCAACTCGTCTGGAACTAAACAACCTTGATCCATAAAGCTTTTTGCTTTCATTCCAAGTTCTGTTCCATCTGCAATATTTTTTCTTAGGATATCTCCTGTAGAAATATGTGGAACATCATAGTCTCTTGTAATCCATTTACATTGAGAACCTTTTCCACTTCCTGGTGCTCCTAAAATAATTAATCTTATCATTGTTTTTCCTCCTAAATAAAATCTATTCAGCTTCGTTGTTTACTTCTCCGCTTACAGCAACTTCGCCAGAAACTGTTTCTTCAACTTCTGCATCGCCAGAAACGCTTTCCACAACATCTCCTGAAACAACAACTTCACCAGAAGCTGTATCTTCTACAACTTCTCCTGAAACTACTTCGTCAGATACTACTTCGCCAGATACTACTGTATCTCCACTTACGTTGTTTTCTTCATTGTTTGCAACTTCGTTGTCTTTAGTTAAAAAGATACCAACTGCAACTACTACTGCAACAATAACTACTAACATTAATACTTTTAAAAAGCCTTTCATTTTTTATTCCTCCTTTTACTTTGTAAAGTATATAACAAAAGATTTGTTTTATCAACAAAAAAATGCTTATTTTTATAGTGTTTTGAATAAAAAAATCACTAGCACTTGCTAATGATTTTTTTAACTTTTTTATTCTAAGAATCCTTTGTAATGTCTTGTCAACATTTGTGATTCTAATTGTCTTACTGACTCTAACGCAACACCTACAACGATTAATATCGCAGTACCTCCAAATGAAATTGAAAGTCCAAAGAATTGTGTAAGTATTGGTAATACAGCAACTATAGCCAAGAATATTGAACCAAAAGCTGTAATACTTGTTAGTACAGAATTTAAATAATCAGATGTTGGTTTTCCTGCTCTTATACCAGGGATAAATCCACCATTTTTCTTTAAGTTATTAGCAACTTCAATAGGATTGAAAGCCATTCCCATTGTATAGAAATATGTAAATCCTACGATTAATAGAACATATATTAAGATATGTAGTAATCCATATCCTAACACTGCCCAATCAAAAGCTCCTGTTGTTGCGTTCACAAGAGCAACATCTTGTAAAGATGTGAATGCAAATACTTTATATACACCAGCCCAGAATCCTGTTGAATTCATAATATCATTATTGATTAATTGAATAATGATCGCTGGTAATTGCATAAATGACATTGCGAAAATTACAGGCATAACACCTGCCATTGCTAATTTCATTGGAATGTGTGTGCTTTGTCCGCCGTACATTTTTCTTCCAACTACTTTTTTAGCATATTGTACAGGAATTCTTCTTTCAGCTTCTGTAACCCAAATTACACCAGCTATTAAAAGAATAGCTCCTATTAATACTCCTAGAACAACTAATACTCCAGTTGCTCCTTCTGCAGCTACACCTACTAAGTATGTTGCTGCTTGTGGTAATTGAGATATGATACCTGCAAAGATAAGCATTGATGTACCATTACCAATTCCTTTTGAAGACAATTGATCAGCAATCCACATCAATAGTGAAGAACCAATTGCTAAAGTAAGTACAAACATCAATGGTGCTAATGCGCCATTTTGTATAAAGATACCTTGGTTTGGATCTCTATACATCATATATATACCAAAACCTTCGATTGCTGCTAGAATAACTGCAACGTATCTAGTATATTGTGAAATTCTCTTTCTGCCATTTTCTCCTTCTTTAGAAATCTCTTCTAGAGCAGGAATTGCAAATGTTAAAAGTTGCAAAACGATTGATGCTGTAATATAAGGACTTATTGATAAAGCAAATATCGAGAATGATGAAAATGCTCCACCAGTAATTATATTTACAGTATTTAATATAGGATTTTCTGATGAATATTCACTAATTTTTTGAATATTCATCAAGTTAACTCCTGGTGCCGTTATATGACAACCTAATCTAAATATCGCCAAAAGCAATAATGTATATAAAATCTTTTTTCTTAATTCAGGAATTTTCCAAGCGTTAAATAGTGTTTTAAACAACTATATCACCTCAACCTTTCCGCCTGCAGCTTTAATTTTTTCTTCTGCTGTTTTTGTAACTCTGGCTGCGCTTACGTTTAATTTTTTAGTTAATTCTCCGTTTCCTAAAATAACGATTCCATCATTAACTTTTTTAATTAAACCTAGTTCTACAAGTGATTCGGCTGTTACTTCAGTTCCGTTCTCAAGTCTTTCTAACATAGCTAGTGTAACTTCTGTGTATACTTTAGCATTTCTAGCATTGTTGAAACCTCTCTTTGGAATTCTTCTGAATAGTGGCATTTGACCTCCTTCGAATCCTGGTCTAACTCCACCACCACTTCTAGCTTTTTGACCTTTATGTCCTTTACCAGAAGTTTTTCCTAAACCTGAACCAATTCCTCTTCCAACTCTTCTTCCAGTTGATTTTGAACCAGGTGCTGGTCTTAATTCATCAAGTTTCATTGCTTTTGTGCACCTCCCTTTATATATTTATTCATTTTATAATTTGATTATATTAAAGTGTTTTTCGTATTCCAACACTTATTATATTATTTCTTCTACTTTCTTTCCTCTTAAAACAGCGATTTGTTCAGCTGTTCTCATAGCAGAAAGAGCATTTAATGTTGCATAAACTGCATTTCTAGGATTGTTTGATCCTAAATTTTTAGTTCTGATGTTTTTGTATCCAGCAAGTTCTAATACTGATCTTGCAGCACCACCAGCGATAAGTCCAGTACCTTCGCTAGCTGGTTTTAATAGAACTTTTCCAGAACCAAAGCTACCAATCAATTCATGTGGAATAGTATCATTAACGATTGGAACTTCAACAACATTCTTTTTAGCATCTTCAATAGCTTTTTTAATAGCATCTGGAACTTCGGCAGCTTTTCCGTTACCTACACCAACGTGTCCTTGTCCATCGCCAACAACTACTAGTGCGCTAAATCTAAAAGTTCTACCACCTTTAACAACTTTAGCAACTCTATTAATTGTAACAACTTTCTCTTGAAGATCTAGTGTTCTTGCATCTATCATTTTATTTACTCCTTTCAATTAAAATTCTAATCCACCTTCACGTGCAGCTTCAGCAAGAGCTTTTACTCTACCGTGATAGTTATATCCGCCTCTATCAAATACAACTGATTTGATTCCAGCTTTAATTGCTCTCTTAGCAACTAGTGTTCCTACTTCAGTAGCAGCAGCTATGTTACAAGCTTTTGTTTTTACTTCTTTATCTAAAGTAGAAGCAGCAGCTAAAGTTCTTCCATTAACATCGTCGATAACTTCAGCATATACACCAGTGTTGCTCTTATATACGCAAAGTCTTGGACATTCAGGAGTACCGCTTATTTTTTTACGAACTCTTAGGTGTCTAACTTTTCTTGTCTCTTTTCTTGACTTTTTGTTAATCACTTATTATTCTCTCCCTTCCTAATGTTCTAATTAATCAGGTTTTATTTTTTACCCATTTTTCCTTCTTTTCTGATGATTCTTTCACCAACATATTTGATTCCTTTTCCTTTATAAGGTTCTGGAGGTCTAACTTTTCTGATTTCAGCAGCAAGTTGTCCTACAGCTTCTTTGTCTGGTCCAGAAACAATAATACTTGTTTGAGATGGAGCTTCGATTTTTGTATCTCCTCTATCTTCAAATTCTACTGTATGAGAAAATCCCATATTCATAACTAATTTATTACCTTGTTTTTGTACTCTATAACCAACGCCGTTAACTTCAAGTTCTTTTTTGAATCCTTCTGTTACACCAATAATCATGTTGTTTAGAAGTGTTCTTGTTAAACCTTGAAGAGCGTCTTGAGCTTCGTCTTTAATTTCAACTGTGATTACTCCAGCATCTAATTTGATAATCATATCGCTATGTAATGTTTTTGTTAAAGTTCCTTTTGGTCCTTTTACTGTTACAAAATTTCCATCTTCGATTTTAACTTCAACACCAGCTGGTACAGTTATAGGTTTCTTTCCTATTCTAGACATTCTATTTACTCCTTTCTTTAAAACATATTAACTAATCGTTTATTACCAAACGAATGCAAGTACTTCTCCTCCGATACCTGCTTCACGAGCTTTTTTATCAGTCATAATTCCTTGTGAAGTAGAGATTAAAGCTATTCCAAGTCCACCTAATACTTTTGGTAACTCGTCTTTAGTAGCATATACTCTAAGTCCTGATTTGCTGATTCTCTTAAGCCCTGTAATAACTTTTTGTTTGTTAACGTATTTTAAAGTTATTCTTATAATGCCTTGTGCATTATCTTCTATTTCTTCAAAAGACTTGATGTATCCTTCTTCAAATAAGATTTCAGCGATAGCTTTCTTAAGTTTTGATGAAGGAATATCTACTGTTTCATGTCTTTGTGTATTTGCATTTCTAATTCTTGTTAGCATATCTGCTATTGGATCAGTAATGTTCATTTTTTCTAAGCTCTCCTTTCTTAAACTTTATATCTTAGTCTTACCAGCTTGCTTTTTTAACGCCTGGTATTTGACCTTTATGAGCTAATTCTCTAAAGCAAATTCTGCAAATTCCAAATTTGCGGATGTAAGCATGTGGTCTTCCACAAATTTTACATCTGTTGTAGTATCTTGTACTGAATTTTGGAGTTAGCTTTTGCTTTGCAATCATAGATTTTTTTGCCATGGTTTACCTCCTTATTTCGAAAATGGCATACCAAGAAGTCTTAATAGCTCTTTTGCCTCTTCGTCGGTATTTGCCGTAGTTACGAAAATTATATCCATTCCTCTAATTTTATCGATTTTATCGTATTCAATTTCAGGGAACATTAATTGTTCTTTAACACCCATTGAATAATTTCCTCTTCCATCGAAAGAGTTTGGAGATAATCCTCTAAAATCTCTTACTCTTGGAAGTGCAACTGCAAATAATTTTTCAGCAAAATCGTACATTTTTTCATTTCTTAATGTAACTTTACAGCCGATCTCCATTCCTTCTCTTATTTTAAATCCAGCAATTGATTTTTTTGCTTTAGTTGTAATTACTTTTTGACCAGTAATGATTTGTAAGTCTCTTACTGCGTTTTCTAAAGCTTTAGCGTTATCACGAACATCGCTAACACCCATGTTTACAACTATTTTTTCAAGTTTTGGAACTTGCATAACTGATTTATAATTAAATTTTTTCATTAATTCTGGAACAATCTCATTTTTGTATGTCTCTTTTAAACTTGACATCAGAATTACCTCCTTTCTTACTTAATTTCCTCACCACATTTTGTGCAAACTCTAATTTTTGCACCATCTTTGCTAAATTCTGCTTTTACTCTTCTGCCTGTTTTACATTTTGGGCAATATAAATTTACTTTTGAAGCATTTATAGCACTTTCTACTTTTACTATTCCGCCAGTTTCACCAGCTTTTCTAGGTTTTGTGTGTTTAGATCTAATGTTAACTCCTTCAACAACTACTTTGTTGTCTTTTGGCATTGCTTCTAAAACTTTACCTTTTTTACCAGCATCTACACCAGAGTTTACAACTACTGTATCACCTTTTTTAACGTGCATGCTCATTTATTTTTACACCTACCTCTCAATTTTCAATAGGACATGTATTAAAGAACTTCTGGAGCAAGTGAAACTATTTTCATATAGTCTCTATCTCTTAATTCTCTTGCAACAGGTCCAAATATACGTGTTCCTCTTGGGGTTTTATCTTCTTTTATAATTACAGCGGCATTTTCATCAAATCTTATGTAAGAACCATCAGCTCTTTGAACGCCTTTTTTGCTTCTTACGATAACGGCTTTAACTACTTCACCTTTTTTAACCATTCCGCCTGGTGCAGCGCTTTTAACTGAAGCTACTATAACATCACCGATGTTAGCAGTCTTTCTAAAAGATCCACCTAAGCATCTGATACACATAAGCTCTTTAGCGCCAGTATTATCGGCAACTTTAAGTCTTGATTGTTGTTGTATCATTTTAGTCTCTCCTTCCTTCTAATTTGAGATTATTTAACTTTCTCTACTATTTCAACTAAACGCCATCTTTTATCTTTTGATAAAGGACGTGTCTCCATAACTTTTACTGTATCACCAATTTGACATTCATTATTTTCATCATGAGCTTTTAATTTAAAAGTTCTTTTCATGATTTTTCCGTATAATGGATGTTTGTAGCTTGTTTGTACAGCAACAACGATTGTTTTATCCATCTTGTCACTTACAACTTTACCAACTCTTGTCTTTCTTAAAGCTCTTTCTTCAGACATCTTATTTTCTCCTTTCTTAGGATAACTTTAAAAATTTAAGCTTCGTTTAATTCTTTTTCTTTAAGAACTGTTTTAATTCTAGCTATATCTCTTTTTGTATTTCTAATCTTCATCGGATTATCTAATCCATTTGTAGCTGATTGGAATCTTAATTTGAATAATTCAGTTTTTAATTCAGCTAACTCTTTTTCTAAATCCGATGAAGTCATTTTCATATATTCTTTAGCCTTCATCGTCTTCACCACCTTCATTTTTTTCTACTGTTACAAACTTAGTTTTTACTGGAAGTTTGTGTGCAGCAAGTCTAAATGCTTCTTTAGCTGTTTCTTCTGGAATACCAGCCATTTCAAACATAACTCTTCCTGGTTTAATTACTGCTACCCAATATTCTGTTGAACCTTTACCACTACCCATACGAGTTTCAGCAGGTTTCTTTGTTATTGGTTTGTCTGGGAATATTTTTATCCAAACTTTTCCGCCTCTTTTAATGAAACGTGTCATCGCTACTCTGGCAGCTTCTATTTGGTTAGATGTAATCCAACCAGCTTCTGTAGCTTGTAATCCATACTCTCCGTATGAAATTGTATTTCCTCTTGTAGCTTTACCTCTATTTCTACCTTTTTGCATTTTTCTATGTTTTGTTCTTTTTGGCATTAGTGGCATTATGCTCTACCCCCTTCTGCTTCTTTCTTTGTTGGAAGGACTTCACCTTTGTAAATCCAAACTTTAACACCGATTTTTCCATATGTTGTGTTTGCTTCTGCAAAACCATAGTCAATATCAGCTCTTAATGTTTGCAAAGGAATTGTACCCTCTCTATAAAATTCGCTTCTAGCAATTTCAGCACCAGCAAGTCTTCCTGAACAAGCTGTTTTAATACCTAAAGCATTAGCTTTCATTGCTTTAGCCATACATTGTTTCATAGCTTTTCTGTATGAAATTCTTTTTTCAATTTGTCCTGCAATGTTTTCAGCAACTAATTGTGCATCAACATCTGGATTTTTAACTTCAACAACATTTACGTTGATGTCTTTCTTAAATTTCTTTGTTAAGTTTTCTCTAACTTTGTTTACTTTTTCTCCGCCTTTTCCTAAAGCGATACCTGGTTTTCCAGTATAAACGTTAGCTCTAATACTTTTAGCTGTTCTTTCGATTTCAACTTTAGAAACACCTGCATCAGCAAATGATTTCTTTAAGAATCTACGGATTTCATAATCTTCTACTAAATTGTCTGCGAAATCTTTTTTATTTGCATACCATTTAGAATCCCAATCTTTTATAATTCCCACTCTTAAACCATGTGGGTCCATTTTTTGTCCCATGTTCTTTAATGTCCTCCTTCCTCTTAATTTCTTTCTCTAAGAACTATTTCAACGTGAGAAGTTCTTTTTCTTATTCTATTTGCTCTACCTTGTGTAGCAGCTCTGATTCTCTTCATTGTTGCACCTTGATTTGCAAAAATCTCAGCAACATATAATTTGCTTACATCCATATTGTTATTGTTTTCAGCATTTGCGATAGCTGATTTTAATAATTTTTCAACTAATGGAGATGCAGCTTTTGGTGTAAACTTTAATATAGCTAATGCTTCGTTTACATCTTTGCCTCTAATTAAGTCGATAACAATTTTCACTTTTCTAGCTGAAATTCTTGCATGACTTAATTTAGCTCTAGCTTCAATTACTTCTTGTTTCTCTTTCATGAAACTTTCTCCTTCCACTATTATCTATTTACTATTTAACTTTTGATGTTTTGTCACCAGCATGACCTTTGAAAGTTCTTGTTGGAACAAATTCACCTAACTTGTGACCTATCATTTCGTCTGAAATGTATACTGGTACATGTTTTCTTCCGTCATGTACAGCTATTGTATGACCAACCATTTGTGGGAAGATTGTTGAAGCTCTTGACCATGTCTTAACAACATCTTTTCTATTTTCTTCATTCATCTTTTCGATTCTTGCAAGTAATCTAGCGTCCACAAAAGGGCCTTTTTTAATTGATCTTGACATCCTTATATCCTCCCTTATTATTTAGAATTTCTTCTCTTTACGATAAACTTGTTGCTAGCTTTTTTCTTATTTCTAGTCTTGTATCCAAGAGCAGGTTTACCCCAAGGTGTAACTGGGCCAGATCTACCGATTGGAGCTCTACCTTCACCACCACCATGTGGGTGATCATTAGGATTCATTACAGATCCTCTAACTTCTGGTCTCTTACCTAACCATCTTGTTCTACCAGCTTTACCAAGTTTAATATTCTCGTGTTCGCTGTTTCCTACTTGACCGATTGTAGCTTTACAATTTACGCTAACTAATCTCATTTCGCTTGAAGGAAGTCTTACGTGCGCGTATTTTCCTTCTTTAGCCATAAGTTGTGCACCTAAACCAGCGCTTCTTACCAATTGAGCACCTTTACCTGGTTTTAATTCGATACAGTGAATAACTGTACCAACAGGAATGCTTGATATTGGTAATGAGTTACCTGGTTTAATATCTGCATTTGTTCCTGACATAACTTTGTCATTAACTTTTAATCCTTCTGGAGCTAAGATATATGCTTTTTCTCCATCTTCGTATTGGATTAAAGCTATATTAGCTGATCTGTTTGGATCGTATTCGATAGCAGTAACAACTGCTGGAACATCGTCTTTTCTTCTTTTAAAATCTATTATTCTATATTTTCTTCTTGCTCCACCACCTTGATGTCTAACTGTGATTCTACCATATGAGTTTCTACCAGCATGTTTCTTTAATGTTGTTGTTAAAGATCTTTCTGGTTTTGTTTTTGTAATTTCATCAAAAGTAGAAACAGACATACCTCTTCTTGATGGTGTAGTTGGTTTATATTGTTTTATACCCATTTTAAATTTCTCCTTCTAATTATTTGGGGTTTTATTTTTCAGGTTTAAATTCCCCCTTGCTTTAAACCTATAATACAGGGTATCCCTATCTATTAAGCACCAAACTCTTCAATTGATGTTTTGTATTTTTTGCTAACAGTTTGAACTTTTCCGCCTTTTCCTAAATATTTATAAGATTCAGCGTTTGTATCGATTGTTACGATAGCTTTTTTCCAGTCAGATGTTTTTCCAGCATGAACACCTTGTCTCTTTGGTTTACCTTTAACATTAACTGTTTTTACTTCTGCTACTTTAACTTCGAATAATTTTTCTACAGCGTTTTTAATATCAATTTTTGTAGCCTTTTTATGAACTTCAAAAGTGTACTTTCCTTCTGCTTGAGCAGCAGCACTTTTTTCAGTAATAATAGGTCTGATTATAATTTCTTCTGCTACCATTATGCGTACACCTCCTCGATTTTTTCTACAGCAGCTTTAGTTACAACAAACATATCGTATTTTAAGATATCGTATGTATTGATTGTATTTACTAATGCTGTTTTAATGTTAGGAATGTTTCTTGTTGAAGCTTGTACGTTTACATTGTTTTCTGGTAATACAACTAATGCTTTTTCAACGTTTAAGTTAGCAAGAATTCCTGCCATTGTTTTTGTTTTAATTTCTTCAAGTTCTAAAGCATCTAAAACGATTAATTTGTTTTCTAATACTTTAGTTGTAAGAGCTGATTTTAATGCAAGTCTCTTAACTTTCTTATTTAATGTATATTTGTATGATCTTGGTTTTGGTCCTAAAGCTATACCACCTTTAATCCATTGTGGAGCTCTAATACTACCTTGTCTAGCACGACCTGTACCTTTTTGTTTCCAAGGTTTCTTTCCGCCGCCTCTTACTTCGCTACGTGTTTTTGTTGATTGTGTACCTTGTCTTTGATTAGCTAAGTAATTTAGAACAACTTCGTGCATAACATCTTCATTAACTTCTACTGCGAAAATATCATCAGAAAGTTCGATGTTACCTACTTTTTTACCTTCTATGTTTAATAAATCTACTTTAGGCATTCTATGTAATCTCCTTTCTCTAATTATTTAGTAACCTTAGAAGCTGGAGTTTTAGCTGCTTCTTTGATTCTAAGTAATGAATTTTTGTAACCAGGAACTGATCCTTTGATTAAGATAACTTCTTTATCCATATCAACTTTAACAACTTGTAAGTTTTGAACAGTTACTGTATCTTTACCTGTTTGTCCAGGTAATTTCTTACCAGGGAATACTCTACCTGGAGATGATGTAGGTCCCATAGAACCTGGTCTTCTGTGGTACATAGATCCATGTCCTTTTGGTCCAATGTGTTGTCCATGTCTCTTAATAACACCTTGGAACCCTTTACCTTTTGATACGCCTTGTACGTCTACAACTTCACCAGCTGCAAAAATATCAGCTTTAATTTCGTCTCCAACGTTGTAAGCTGAAACATCATCAAGTCTTAATTCTTTGATATATTTTCTATATGAAAGTTTAATTTTATCAAATTGTCCTTTCATAGGTTTATTCATATGTTTTTCTCTAACTTTTCCTGTTGCTACAACTAAAGCATTGTAACCATCAGTTTCAACAGTTTTCTTTCTTACTACTAAGCAAGGTTCAACTTCTACAACTGTTACAGGAATAACTAATCCTTCTTGGTCGAAAATTTGAGTCATTCCTAATTTTTTTCCGTAAATACCTTTTTTCATTTTAAAATTTACCTCCTTGGTTATTGGTTCACAACCATTGGTGAACTTGACCATAAATGTTTCCTTCGAGCTAGTTAAGGTTATTCGCTCGCTGCTAATATACGGTATGACTTATTCATAACCTTATCCGTAATAATCACGTTCGAGTTTACTCTCTTCCTATTAATATAGAAGTGATATAAATTATTGACGAATTATTCATCAATTTTCATTTCAGCTTCAACACCTGCTGGTAATTCAATTTTCATTAAAGCTTCAGCAGTTTTTGCTGTAGGATAAAGAATATCAATTACTCTCTTATGAGTTCTCATCTCAAATTGTTCTCTTGAATCTTTGTACTTATGAGGTGATCTCAATATAGTAATAATTTCTCTTTTTGTAGGTAGTGGAATAGGACCAGATACGCTTGCTCCTGTTCTTTTAGCTGTTTCTACTATTTTTTGAGCAGACTGATCTAAAATAGCATGGTCGAAAGCTTTAAGTCTAATTCTTATTCTTTCCTTTCCTACGCTAGTAGTAGCTTCTTTTTTAGTTGTTTTTGTAGCTTTTTTTGCTACTTTTTCTACTACTTCTTCTGATTTTGTTGTTTTTGGCATTGTTTTTTTACCTCCTTAAAATTTTAGCGCCGACAAGCCATCCACGCACCCGGGTGTTTCAAAAACTCCCATATTAAAACCCAGGTCAAGCCCTGGGGAAAGTGCAAACTAATACCCTGTCGCCCGATTTTAAATCGAACATACTCCGTGAAAGTTCCCTACCCGTAAGCGGTAGCCACATTCCACATCATCGCATAAATCGCATCGACTAGTATTATAACAGCTATATATTTATTATGCAAGTATTTTCTATATTTTTTTATTTTTATTTAAAAAAGCTCTTAAAAAGCTTTGTGCCCTAGTATTTTCTCCTAAAATGACGAATCCCCCAGATATTATCTAGGGGTATTACTTGTCACAGTCTCGCTCTTTCTAGCAATGTGTTCTTCAAGTTTCAACATGAGCTGATAAAGTTGCGTGTTTTTCTTTTCCATGAATCTGATAAAAAGATAGCATTCATGTCGATCGGCCAATACGATCGTTTGCTTAGAATAAAGCTCTCGAATTTGCTTTGGTACAATTACGCGGTTTTTCTCATCAATAGTTCCTACACCCGCAATTTTGTCAAAGCAATCGCAAAGGTCACCTTCGGGTACAAGCCGATATGTATAATCGTCCTCCATATTGAAGTAAACCTTGCCAGGTTCGTATTCGGTGAGTTTTACCAACTCTTCCATAAGGCATTGTCTTCCTTGAGTATCGAGCATCGTTGTTACCTTCCTTTCGTTATTAATAAGATATACGCTCGAGGAATATTTTACCACCTTTTTCAAATTATGTCAACAATTTTAAAACTTATAACTGCCTAAAAATACCATTTAGGGAACCATCTTAACCATTCTACATAACTTTCTTTAACCACCATTCCAGTTAAAACTGGATAAAATAATCCAAACCACTCTACTACAATAATCATATATAACCAAATGATTATTTCAACAATCAAATTCTTCTTTTTTATCTTACTCATACAGTATGCAAATAACAATATTGCAAAAGGTAGCGCGGTTAAATAACTATATATAAACGCAATTCTTGTAACTAAAATCCAAGGGAAATACTGAAAAGCGTACGCAACCAACAATAGCACACCATTTTTATCTTTATCTCTCCATATAAAAAATAATGAAACAAATACTGCAATAAAGCTTATAATCCAAATCAATGGATGCCCAAAAGAAGCAATAGTCTCTCTTAGACCTTCTGGTAAATCCGCCCCCCCGCAAAACCAAACCGGTCTCACCACAAACGGCCAAGTGTACCATTTCGATTCGTACGAATGAGTTGCTACCAAATCACTATGATACTCAAAAATTTGTTTGACATTTTCCAACGCAATCTCAACCAAATTCATATCTGGTTTTGAAGGCATATAAGGTATATACGACAATATATATATGGTAATTGGTATTATTACAAAAAATAGCACACACCACATACAAGTTGGCAAAAAGTCTTTTTTAAACCATTCTTTTTTCAATCTTTTTGTTGTTTTATTTTTAAATTCTAAAAATTTCGTTAAAAAGAATATAAATGCTAAGCCTCCACCTGCATATATGCAACTCCATTTTGTAGCAGCACCTAATCCAAACATAAGCCCGGATAAAAATAATGGTTTCAACGGTTTCTTTTCTGCACCACTTGTAAAATAATCATACATGAAATAGTACATCGCAATTACCCAAAATGCTGAAAAAGAATCAATTGTTGCTATTCTTCCTTGTACTAATCTCATAAAATCAAATAACATTAAAAATGCAGCAAAGAACGCTACCCTTTTCTTTTTAAACATTTTCAATGCAAAAATATACATGAGAGGAATTATAGCAATCCCAAAAAGATTTCCCATTACTCTCCAACCAAATGGAGTCATACCGAAAATACTAATTCCAATCGAGATTATAATTTTTCCTAGAGGAGGATGTGTTGTCTCATATATTTTCCAACCATTAAGTTGTTCATATGCTGTTCGTGCATGATATATTTCATCAAAATAAGTACTATTCATGTGACTATAAACGGTAGGAACACATTCTTGTTCATCAAACAATGCTTCTGGACTTCCTTCTGCTAATTCCGAAGTGTTAGAGCTTATAATTTCAAACTCTAATACTTCGTATTCACCACTTGCATTTTGAGTTAAAAATGCCAACTCATTGATCCCCCAGCCTGGTACAATTGATTCTATCTTTATGCTTTTTACAGAATTAAGATACACTTTATCAAAATCCCATCTAAAAAATCGTGATTTTGTTTTTTTATTTACCGTATCTTTTTCTATATCTTCTCCTAAAGTAAAGAGTTCTTTATAAATTGTGGTTCCTGTAGAAAGATAAGATATTTTATAGTAACCTGTCTTATTAGGAACATTTCCATTATGTGCAATTTTATTTATATTTACTGGTTCTTTAAATTCTACAACAATACTTTCTCCAGGAGCTCCAGCTTTCCAATACGAAGAGACTCCTTGTACATTTCCCAATTGATAAAAAGAAATGATAAAACCAATTACAGTTAAAACGCATAAAATAATATAATCTTTTTTATCTAATTTAAGTTTTCCCTCTTCTTTAGGATTATTTTTTTCCTTAACAGAAATACAAGTTGAAAAAATTAAAACAAATCCCATTGCAAATGTAAAAATCAATACTGATGTTACTTTTTCTTCTTTTGAAACAGTTGACTCATCTTCTTTTTCATCCCATCTCTCAAAAGAAATTATCTCCACATCTAAAGGTTTTTGGATTTTCTCAATCTTTAAATTATCAAAATAAACATTACCTTTAGAAAGATTGCTATAACCACCAAGCCCCAAGCTTAACTCAATTGCTTCTTGCTCTTCAAGGGTTTCAATATAAGCAACAAGTTCCTTCCATTCTCCATTTGTTGTTGCAGTATTAACATATTTATGACATTTCATTGCTGAAATATTAGCACCATTACCTTCTAAACTCGTAGCATTTGTCATTACAGAAATTTTATAATACGAACTTGGCTCAACTTTTATTTTCTTATATACACGAGCATCATTAAAATCATCGCTCTTTATTTCTAAAGCATAACTTCCATTATAAGAATTCTCACTTATATTAAAGGTTGAAACCTTTTGACTTTCATAATCTTTCTTATAATCATATATATCCCATGATGTAATAGTTTCAAAATCATCAAAATAAATATCAGTATCTGACTTATTAATTACTAAAAGGACACTCATAATCACAATAAAAAACAGTATCATTCCGACAATTAATTTATTATTTTTTAAATTCATATTTCCTCCATACTTAGCTAAGTTTATATATACTTTTTGTCCTAATTTTTCTTTATTATATTATAACGTTTTATTTATTACAAAACATTTAATGCTTATACAACGCAAAAAGCGGAGAATACTCTCCGCTTCCTTTCCAAATTTGTTTTAATACATTTCGTACGCCAACTCAAATATGTTTTGTGTCGCCCATTCATCCTCAATATATGCCCAAAATGGCGATAACAAAAATACCACTAAAGGTAAAATTACTTTTAACCACCAAGCCACATCAATGAAAATCACAAAAGCTGTAAACGCCAGTAATGGAATAAACAAAATAATAAGTTGAATTGTCATTGTTACAACCGGCTTGTGGATAAAGTTACTCAAAGCAACAATCCACTTAGGGAAATTTCCGCAAAGAACACTGATTTGATACATCCGAGCCATCATTGCAATCCATGTCCACACTAATGGTAAAATAAAAAGTAAAATTCCAATAAGAATATTTTGCATACTCGCAACTACCATCAATGCGATAAAACCCAAAAGATATACCAAACTCAAAATCATAGAACCAATATTTGAGTTCGCGATATAACTACCTTTCAGTGCTGCTATCAGCAAAACATTACATACGGCTCCCATAAGCAACAATGTGTAGACCATCGCATTTTCAATGCCGAAGCACCACAAAAATGCAATTTCAGCAAAAATGAATCCAAAAAACGAATGGTAAGATACCAAATCGTCTCCGATTAATAGTTCTACCCCTTCTGTCCAACGATCAAACATTTTTTCCTCCATTAAAGTTTTAATCAGATATGTTTCAAATATGCTTAGCTTTTAAGTTATACCATGCTATAAACTCTATGTCAAATATTAATAAAACTTATAGCTTAATTTCAATTTTGTAATAATCTTTCATCAGAAAAGATGAGTATTTACTAAAAAAGGATTAAACCAAATTAGTTTAATCCTTTTTGTTAATTATAAAGCTTTTGAATCAATTTCCTCATTTAACTTTGCTATAAATTCTTCAACTTTCATTGCTCCTAAATCGCCATCTTTTCTATTTCTTACGCCTACTGCATTTTCAGCCATTTCTTTATCGCCCACAACTAACATATATGGTACTTTTTGAACTTGAGCTTCTCTAATCTTGTAACCGATCTTTTCGTTTCTATCATCAAGTTCTACTCTAAATCCTAATTCATCTAATTTATCTGCTAAACCTTTTGCATAATCGTAATGCTTTTCTGTAGAAATAGGTAAAATTTTAACTTGTACTGGTGCAAGCCATGTTGGGAAAGCTCCAGCAAAATGTTCAGTAATGATTCCAATAAATCTTTCAAAAGATCCAAATAGTGCTCTATGAATCATGATAGGTGTTTTCTTTTCACCATCTTCATCAATATATGAAAGATTAAATCTTTGTGGTAATTGGAAATCTAATTGAACAGTACCCATTTGCCACTCTCTTCCTAAACAATCTTTCATCTTGATATCTATCTTAGGACCATAGAATGCGCCATCGCCTTCATTAATTCTATAATTATTTTCACCACATAATTCATTTAATACTTTCTTTAAATCCGCTTCAGCTTTATCCCAAGTTTCAATTTCTCCCATGAAATCTTCAGGTCTTGTAGAAAGAGTTAAAATATATTCAAGACCAAATATAGAATATAACTTTTTAGCAATCTCTACAATGTTCTTAATTTCACTACCAATTTGGCCTTCTGTTACATAGTTATGAGAATCATCTTGTCTGAACATTCTTACTCTAAATAAACCATTTAATTGACCTGATTTTTCGTTTCTATGAATAACATCAACATCGTTAAAACGAAGTGGTAAATCTTTATAACTTCTTAATTTACTTTGATATATTCTTATAGAGTTAGGACAATTCATTGGTTTTAATGCTTGTTCTTTACCATCTACATCTGTTAAAACAAACATATCTTCTTTGTAATGATCCCAGTGTCCTGAAGTTTTCCAAAGTTCACTACTGTTAAGTTGTGGTCCTGAAAATTCTTGATATCCTTCTTTTTTATGAACCCCTCTCCAAAATTCGATTAATGTATTTAACATTGTAAATCCTTTTGGTAACCAATACGCCATACCAGGAGCTGTTTCATCAAAGAAAAATAAATCTAATTCTTTACCTAATTTTCTGTGATCTCTCTTTTTAGCTTCTTCAATCATATTTATATATTCATCAAGTTGAGATTTTTTAGGGAATGAAATACCATAAATTCTTTGAAGCATTTTATTGTTTTCATTTCCTCTCCAATATGCACCTGATGAAGATAATAGCTTATATGCTTTAACTATTCCTGTAGATAAAAGGTGTGGACCTGCGCACAAATCTGTAAAGTCACCTTGTTTATAGAAAGATATTTCTTCATTTTCTGGCAAATCATTAATTAATTCTACTTTATATGGTTCACCTTGTTTTTCCATAAGAGCAATAGCTTCATCTCTTGGTAATAAAAATCTTTCAAGTTCGGCATTTTCTTTTATAATATTTTGCATTTCTTTTTCAATGTTTTCTAAATCCTCTGGTGAGAATGGTTTCTCAACATCATAATCATAATAGAATCCATTATCTATTGATGGTCCAATTGCTAATTTAGCATTTGGAAATAATCTCTTAACTGCTTGTGCCATTATATGAGAAGTTGTATGCCAATAAGCTTTTTTACCTTCTAAATCATTATCAAAAGTATAGATATTTAATTCACAATCTTCTGTTAATACATATCTTAAATCTTTTGTTTCTCCATTTACACTTGCACAAGTTGCATTTCTTGCAAGTCCTTCACTAATTTTTTTCGCAACTTCTAAAATGCTGCTTCCTTCTTCAACTTCGATAACCGAATTGTCTTTTAATGTTACCTTAATCATTTTGTTTTCCTCCTTTTATTTTAATGTTTTAGTATCGTTTAAAACATTTTTTGTAGAAGTGCACAAAAAAAGATGGCTCCTTTGCACACTCCTCTCTTAGGAGTGCTTTTGCACGGTTCCATCCTAAATTTAACTTAATTAGATTTGTAACGTAATCACACGTGGTATATTTTATAGGGTAGTTTTTCAACTGTGTATATCCTAAGCTTGCTTTCAGCCGGTGACAAGCCATCTCTAAAGGAATTTCAACAATCTACTTTGTCCTTACACCAATTCGATACATGGATATTATACCTTCTTTTTAGCCAAAAATCAAGAAATTTATTCAACATCACCTGATTGAGGTAAATTTTCACCAGATGTTTCAGTATTTTTAACTGTGTATCCAAATAAGATGATTTCTTCACTTTCATCCTTTACTATATAACATCCATTCCACCAAGAACCATCATTCGTTAATTTTGTAGTAGAATTTATCGAATATCCATCAGATTTCAAATATTCATTTTGATTAATTGACGAATTAACACCTCTATATTTTACTACAATTGTTTCTTGTGTTATTTCTACTTCTGTAACTTGAATATCTCCAGACATTTCTTCTTGAACAATTCTCAAATAACCATTTTGATTATTTCTAACTACCTTAAAAAAATCCTCTAACGCTACTTTATTATAAAGCTTACCTTTGTTGTCTACTACAAAAGTACCTTCTTTTATAGCTATCGCCATAGAATATTCTGCAGAAATTTCTTCAAAAGGAACAACTTCACTCTTTTCGTCAACGACAACATCTCCACTATTATCTAATTCTTCAACAACTACGTTTGAAGGCTTAACAAAAAACATTGCACCAACTAAAAGTATTATAACGACAACAGCAACTACAATTTCCAAAATATTTTTCATCTAAGCCTCCTATATATTCTCGATTTGCCAATTAATTGGCTCTTCATTATTAGCAATTAAAATTTCATTCGCTTTTGAAAAATGTTTACATCCGAAAAAGCCTCTATATGCTGAAAGTGGACTTGGATGAGGCGCCTTTAATATATAATGATTTTTATTTGTAATATAAGATTCTTTTTGTTTAGCACAAGAACCCCATATTAGAAAAATAACTGGTTTTTCTCTTTCATTCAAAGCTTTTATAATACTATCAGTAAACGTTTCCCATCCACACGTCTTATGAGAATTAGCTTGATGTGCTCTTACCGTCAAAACATTGTTTAACAGCAAAACACCTTGCTTAGCCCATTTTTCTAGGTATCCATTATTAGGAATATAACATCCCAAATCTTGATTTAACTCTTTATAAATATTTTGTAATGATGGTGGGATTGCAATACCAGGTTTTACTGAAAAAGATAAACCGTGAGCTTGGCCTTCCTCATGATACGGATCTTGACCTATTATAACAACTTTTATATTGTCATAATCTGCATATTTCAAAGAATTAAAAATATCATTCATATCTGGATAAATTTTGTATTGAGAATACTCTCTTTTTAAAAATTCTCGAATACTCTTGTAATAATCACTTTCAAATTCATTCTTTAAAATTTCATCCCATCTATTTCCTATATGTACCATTACACACTCTCACTTCTTAAAAATTTATTTGCGAACAGATTTTAGATATGCAATTTCTCTTTCATATCCATCTAATTCATTTGGTGTCTCTAAATAAAATGGTAAATCTTTAATACGTTCATTATTTATTATCTTTTCAAACGCATTGTTTCCAATAAAACCATCACCTATTTTTTCATGTCTATCTTTATGACTCTCAAAAGGATTTTTGCTATCATTTATATGGATAGCTTTTAATCTGTCTAAGCCAATTATTTCATCAAACTTATCCAAAACCCCATCTAAGTCTTGAACAACGTCATATCCAGCATCATAAACATGGCATGTATCTAAACAAACACCCAATTTAGAATTAAGTTTAACACCATCTATAATACTTCTTATCTCTTCAAAACTTCTACCGATTTCGCTACCCTTGCCAGCCATAGTTTCAAGTAAAACTATCGTACGTTGATCTTCTCTAAGAATTTCATTAAGCGCATCTATAATAAATTCAATTCCTTTTTCAACACCTTGTCCAACATGACTTCCCGGATGAAAATTATAATACGTTTTATTAATATAATCTAAACGCATTAAATCATCTTTCATAGTATCAATACCAAAACGTCTAGTATCTTCTTTATCAGAACAAATATTTATAGTATATGGTGCATGCGCTAAAATAACTTCAATTCCATTTTCAACACTAAACTGATTAAATTTATTTATATCATCCATATCCAATTCTTTAGCAGAACCACCTCTCGGATTTCTAGTAAAAAATTGAAATGTATTTCCACCTATACTTAATATTTCTTTTGCCATATGCATATAACCTTTAGATGCTGACAAGTGACAACCAATTTTAAACATTCTTATTCCATCTTTCTATAAATATTTTTTTCGATATTAATCTTTCAAGTTAATAACAATACATGCTTTTACATTTTATGCAATTAAGAATCATAACATTACTATTGTTCAGTTTTTGGATTATCAATTCTTGAAAGTTCTACATACATATTACTAATTCTTTCATTAGTACCTTCCTTCTTCCAAATTGCAGTAATATAAAACTCATCTTTATATCCCATCCATGTAAATTCTGTAATTGTATCAGGATCAATATTAGGACTAATCATACTAGGATCTTGACAACCAAAAAAAGTATCTGCAACAAATCCAGCATCTTTTAATTCAAATAAGTAATCTTTATATTCTTCAAAAGAAACTCCTCTCGGAATTTCTTGCATTTGTAATTCATCCCCAAATTTAGACATTTTCAAATCTGGACTATACAAAAATGGAACTTCTGCAGTTGGCCAAGCACTATTTTCAATCATAGCTTGCATATCTTCTGGAATTTTTGTATGTTTCTCTAAATATATATTGCTTAAAACTACCAAAAGTACAATAATAAAAACAATTAAAATTCCAAAAACCGTATACATTTTCTTATCTGACATAATCACATCTCCCCTAATAACATATTTTGAATTTCATCTTTCGTATATCCATCAAAGTTGCTTATATAAGCATCACTATAATAAATAAAAAGACCTTCATCTGCAGTAACAATCTCTTTAATGTCATCACTATTTAAACTTTCTAAATAAACGTTTTTTAGTTCTTCAGCAAGATTATGAGAATCAGTTTTTACAAAAGACACAACTGAAATAATATTATCACCTTCAAAATTATAAAAAACTCCATTTCCAGCTTCATCAGTAAAACAAATCGTATCTTCAGTAACAGAAACATCATATTTAGTAGAATCATTATTTTGTATATCTTTATCAATAACATTTTCTGAAACACTATCATCTTTCAAAAAAATAATAATAAGTATGAAACACAGACATAACACTACTCCAAAAAACTTTTTCATTTAGAACCTCCTACAAAAAATTGTAACACAAGGAATAATAAAATGCATCAATTGACTAAAAAAAAGATTTAAAATATAATCAACATGTAATAAAGAAAGGGGAATAAAAATGAAAAAAAGAGGATTCGAAATATGCAAAGATTATGTAGATAAAGATATTAATTTACCAGTAAGAAAAACAAAAAACTCAGTAGGATACGACATTGAAGCTGCAGAAGATACAGTAATACCATCAATATGGAAAAACATATTTGCAAACTTTTCAAAATTTGTAAAAGGTGATAAAGAATACCTTGAAATAAAACCAACACTTGTAAAAACAGGTTTAAAATCATACTTCGGCGAAGATGAAGTATTGATGCTTGCAAATAGAAGCTCAAATCCTGGAAAAAAAGGCTTGATTTTAGCCAATAGCTTAGGCATAATCGAAAGTGATTATTATGGAAATCCAGACAATGACGGACACTTAATGTATGCATATTACAACTTTTTCCCAATAGATATCACAATAAAAAAACACGATACAATAGGACAAGCATACTTCCAAAACTTCTTAAAAGTAGATAATGACATTGCCGAAGGAGTTCGTACTGGTGGATTTGGTAGTACAGATAAAAAATAAATAAAAAAAGAAGCGTTTACGTCAAGTAAGCGCTTTTTTCTATACAAAAATTA
>CAZEVD010000011.1:0-45339 GCA_964515475.1 uncultured Eubacteriales bacterium | reverse complement strand
GAACTAGGGTTTCGATGAGAGCTTTTTTATTGTCTACTTTTCATTGACAACTTCAGCAACAGCTACTCTTTTTTATTTTTTGTAAGATACTTTTCAAAATTAATTTTTAGCGAAAGTTGAATTTTATTTTTCATTAAGATACTATAATGTTATAGTATAAAAGTTTTATTATATTCATAATTACTACAACAAATTTAACAATACGTTTAATTTTAAAACTACAAATTAACATACTCACACCTAGGAAAGGAGTATAAAAACATGTCAAAAAAAATCACATATGTAACTGGAAACTGGGCAAAAATTGCTAGTGCAAAGCAAATATTAGAACCACTTGGAATTGAAATAGATAATATAAAAATGGACACCATCGAGATACAAGCAGATGATGTTGAAAGTATCGCAAAGTACTCTGCAAAATGGGCAAGTGAACAATTAAAATGTAACGTACTAAAAAATGATAGTGGATTATTTGTAGAATCATTAAACGGTTTTCCGGGTCCATACACACACTATGCAGATGATACACTTGGTGAAAATGGTTTGTTAAAACTTTTAGCTGGCGAAACAAATCGTCGTGCGTATTTCAAAGAAGTTTTGGCATATTGCGAATATGGAAAAGAACCAATAACTTTTATTGGTATAACACCTGGAACAATAGCTTTAGAAAAATCAGGAGAATACGGCTGGAGTTGGGATTTTATTTTTATACCCGATGGTTATGATAAAACTCTAGCTTGTTTTCCTGATGAAGAAAGATGGAAAATGTGGAGTTTAGATGCATATAAAAATTTAGTTAAACACTTGGAAGAAAATAAATAGGGACGACTTGACCAAACAGGGACGCCCTCATTTGGACACTTTGCAAGCAATATTTTCATGCTACAAAGTGTCCAAATGAGGGCGTCCCTGTTTGGTCAAAAATTAACTTCCTAATTCTTCCCATTCGCTCATTTTTTCTTCTATTTCTTCATTTATTTTTGTAATTTCATTTTGAACATTCATAAGTTTTTCATAATCACTATAATTTTCTTCTTTTTGAAGTTCAATATTTAACTCAGAAAGTTTTTGTTCAAGCGCATCTATTTCTTTTTCTATTTTTTTCATTTTGGCTTCATTACGAGCTTGTTGTTTTTTCTGTAAATATGTATTGTTTTGTACTTTTTCTTTCTTCTCAATAACAACTTTTTCAATGATTTCTTCTTGTCTTTGTGCTTCATATTCTTCATATGTTCCATCAAAATGTTCAACACCAGATTTATTAAAAATCAAAAGTGAATCTGCAATTTTATTTATAAAAAATCTATCGTGTGAAACTACAAGTACTGTTCCCGTATACTCTTTAAGCAGCATTTCCAAACTTTCTTTTCCTATGATATCCATATGATTTGTAGGTTCATCTAATATCAAGAAATTTGGATTTCTTTTTAATATTTTAGCAAGTTGTAATCTCACTTTTTCGCCACCTGATAAAATATTTATTGGTTTAAACACATCTTCTCCATAAAACATAAACGCTGCAAGTGAACTTCTAATTTCAAAATTTGAAAGTCTTGGAAAAGCCTCGTAGAAATCATCAAACACCGTTTTGGTTGAATCTACCAATGCCATTTGCTGATCAAAATATCCAATTTGAGTATTATATCCTAATTCAAAAGTTCCTCCTAACTTTTGAATCTTTCCAACAATAGTTTTAAGTAATGTTGACTTTCCTATTCCATTCTCTCCTATTACACCAAGCTTTCTACTTTTATACAAATTAAACGAAATAGTTTGAAGTGGTTTGTCATAGCCAATTACTAAATCTTTAGCAATCAAAACATCTTTTCCAGATTCTCTTTCAATTTTAAAATTTGTTTTGAAAGAAGTTAAATCATATTTGTTAGGCTCCTCAACTTTTACCATACGTTCAATTTGTTTAAGTTTTGATTGTGCCATTCTCGCTTTCGTTGCCTTATACCTAAACCTATCTGCAATTTGTTGTAATCTTTTAATTTCAGCTTGTTGAAATTTAAAATCTTTTAATTGTTTTTCATAATTTACTTTCTTTTGTTTTTCAAAATCCGAATAGTTACCCGTATATCTAGTAGTTGAACCATATTCAATTTCATAAACTTTATTGACGATTTTATTCAAAAACATTCTATCATGTGAAACTATTACAATCGCTCTTGGATAATTCTTTAAATATCCTTCCAACCACTCAATTGTTGCAACATCTAAATGGTTTGTTGGTTCATCTAAAAGTAATATATCTGGCTTACTTAAAAGAAGTTTTATAAATGCAATTTTGGTTCTTTGTCCTCCTGAAAACTGGGAAATTTTCTTTTCTCTATCTTCTTTAGAAAAACCAAATTTATTTATAACGGTTGCATATTCTTTCTTGTATGTATAACCTTCCAAAAATTCGAATCGATCCATCGCTTTTGAATACTCTGCAGCAAGTTCAGCAGATTTATCTTGTTGCATTCTTTCCAAAAGTTTTTCTATCTTGCTTTCTAATTCAAGAATTGGTTTATACACTTTCAAAATTTCATCAAGCATCGTAATATTATCATCTTCAAATTCAATTTGCTTTAAATAACCTATTACTAAATCCGAATCTTTCGAAACCATAAACTTCTCTTCGCCAATTCCTTCAGTAAGCATTTCGTTATCTATAATAGCTTTTAAAAGAGTAGATTTACCGCAACCATTTCTACCAACAACTGCAATTTTATCTCTACCTTTTATCTCAAAATTTATTTCTTCTAATATTGTTTCCGCGCCGAATTCAACAGCGCCATTTGTAATTGTATAATTCATAAATTTCTCCTTTTGTCCTTTTAAGGACTGTCCCTAAAAGGACAAAAGTGGACCACTTTCTATTTTTCTTTTTTATAAATACGTACAAGGCCTACTATAACTGCAATTAGCAGAACTAATTCAAATACAATTCCAACTATAGATTGGATATAAATATTATATATAACCCATGACAAACCAGATAATATTCCCATCCATCTATATACTTTAATATTTTTTTGACAAGCTGAAATCGTATACGACATGGTTGCAATAATAGCAGCCAAACTCCAAATACTTTCATATGTTGGAATAGCACAAAGTACGCAAGCAGTTAATAACACAAACATTATTATATAATCTTTTTTAGTAGTAACATCATTTTTGCCATTTATTTTTTCGTCAATCATAAAAATTATATTTCTAGCTATAGATATAAAAACCATTGCTAAACCGGCATATGCCTTTAACAAAATATATGCTATTAGCATCGATAGACAACCTGTTAAATTCAAAAGTACAATTGCTTTTCTATTTTTTATTTGATATGTAACCATCAAAACTATGTAATTAATCATAAAAAATATTTGTGAAAAAATATATGCTGCTGTAAGTTCCATTTTATGCTCCTTTAAACTATTTTCCCTCCACCAATTACTACATTACCATCATAAAAAACAGCTGATTGTCCTGGTGTTACAGCTCTTTGTGGTTCATCAAATATAACCTTGATAAACTCACCTTCCATAACAATTTTTCCTTTTGCAGTATTAGCTGAGTATCTAATTTTAATTTCTACATTCATTTCATTTTCAAGATTATCAATCAAAATAAAATTATAATCTTTTACTAAAAATTCTTTTGTATATAATTCCTTTTCTTCTCCGACTATAACTTGATTTTTCTTTACATCAAAACCAATAACAAAAAGTGGTACTCTATACGCTATTCCTAAACCTCTTCTTTGTCCAATTGTATAACCATGAAGTCCATCATGTTTTCCAAGTACTTCACCTTTAGCGTTTACAATTTTCCCCGGATTGCTTTTTAAATCCGAATTATCTTCTAAGAATTTTTTATAATCTCCATCTGGAATAAAACAAATATCTTCACTGTCTGGTTTATTCGCAACAGGTAAATTATATTTATTTGCGATTTCTCTAATTTCCGCCTTATTTGTAAAATCTGCAAGCGGAAAAAGAACTTTAGAAACCATTTCTTTTGGTAAGTTATATAACACGTAACTTTGATCTTTTTTACCAGCTTTTGATTTTTTCAAAACGTGTTTTTGATACTTTTCATCATACTCAGTTTTCGCATAATGACCTGTTGCAATATATTCACAATTAAGTTCTTTTGCTTTTTCATACATAGCTCCAAACTTCATATATTTGTTGCATTCAATACAAGGGTTTGGAGTACGAGAATTCTTATATTCGCAAATAAAATTATCAATAACATACTTCTTAAAATCAGCGCTGAAATCAATAATATGATGCTCAATGTTTAAAAAATCACAAACTTTTTTTGCATCATCCATAACTTCAGAATTGCCACAAGAACCATTTAAATTATATTCAAATAATTTCATCGTAACTCCAACGACTTCATATCCTTGTTCTTTTAAAAGTACTGCCGCAACACTACTATCAACACCACCGCTCATTCCAAGAAGTACTCTTTTATTACTACTCATACTAATTCTCCTTTCTCTAACTTAAAAAAGCATCTGTCGCAGAAAAATATCTTCCTACAACAGATGCTTTTCTAAAAATTACTCAGCTGAATTTAATTTTGCAACTAATTCTTCAACGTCAATTCCGTGAACAGCGCAAGCTTGTTCTAAAGTTTCTGCTGCAGCAGCTGGACAACCTAAACAATGCATTCCAGCTTCCATTAAAATTTCTGGATATTTTTCATTCATTTGTACAATCTCGCCAATTAACATATCTTTTGATACCATGGTTTTCCTCGCTTTCTTGTCGATTAATGTCGACGTATTTTTAATTAATTTTTCAAAAAATGCTAGACACGAAAAATAGTTAATGGTATAACCCAATCAAAGGTGGTGATCATCTTGAGTGTTTCAAAATTTTACCTTTACTTAGTTTCTATCTTATCTATTTTCGTGATAATATTTCATTTCTTGTCAGAACTTATTATCTCCAAATTTTTCTTTTATTCACTGATATTCCACACAATCTCAGCCATTTATATTATAGGTTCATATGTAGAAATAACTGTTATGCAAGAAAAACAAGGTTCTAAGCTAAGTTTAAGTAAAACAAAACTTTCTTCTGACAGGAGTTGATTCAATATTTTTAAAGCAAGGCCATTATACACTAAAATTCTATTTATTTCAATAAGCGTGCTAATTATAGTCCTATTCAATTTTATAACCCTGGATTCACTGTTAAAATTAAATTCCTATGATTTCACATTTTTAGAAAAAAATTACAATATTGAACCTTGGCTCTGGCAAAAAATCAAACTTTTTTATATTCTTATAGTCATTTTCAATTGGTCTGTTATATTCAAAATCTTTTATGAAAAACATATTAAATCTTACGTTTCAGACTCCGCCAGTCCGAATAATTTGGAAATAAAAAAATTAGATCAATTACATTTAGATATTGGAATCAATTGTGACAACAATCTTCCCATAATAATCCCAGAACGCGGATTATTTCAAAATATATTAATCACTGGTACTATAGGCACAGGAAAAACATCTTCTGCCATGTATCCTTTCGTTGAACAATTGATATCTCAAAACATTGGAATGTTAGTATTAGATGTAAAAGGAAACTTTCACTACAAACTAAAAGAAATGGCTAAAAAGTATAATAAAAAAGTTACTGTAATTGAACTCCGGAGGAAAAGAAAAATACAACTTATTAGATAAGCCCAATTTGAAACCATCTGTTTTAGCAAATCGCTTACGCACTATTCTCACGCTTTTTTCAAATCAAAATACAACAGATACATACTGGCTAGACAAAGTAGAACTATATTTAACTGAATGCATAAAGCTTTGTCGTATGTACAATGAAGGCTATGTTACTTTTGTCGAATTACACAAATTAATTTATGATAAAAAGTATCTAGCCGAAAAAATTAATTTCGTAAAAGATTTATTTCTATCAAGCAGATTGAATTATATTCAAATCTATGAATTTACAACCTGCATAGATTTTTTCCAAAATGAATTTCAACATTTAGATTCAAAAGTATTATCCATAATCCAGTCTGAAATTTCCCGAATAACACAAATTTTTATAAATGATTTAGAAGTAAAGAAAACATTTTGTCCTGAAAAAAGCGAAATAACTTTTAAAGGTTTTGAAACTCTTACAAACGATATTGTTGTATTAAATATGAATATTGCCGAGTACCGTAACTTATCTAAAATACTTGCAGCATATCTAAAATTAGATTTTCAATCAGAAATACTTATGCGATTATCTAAAAAAACAAATATCCTTCCAGTCGCTTTTGTTTGCGACGAATATTCTGAATATGCTACTGAAAATGATGCTAACTTTTTCTCAGAAAGCAGGGAAGCAAAATGTATCAACATTGTTGCAACGCAAAGTTATACATCTCTTCTAAACTCCGTTCGAGAACAGTCTGCAGCAAAAGTTATCATCCAAAGTTTTGTCAATAAAATTTGGTTTCGCAACGACGACATTTTCACAATTGAAGAAGCGCAAAAGCAGCTGGGAAAGGAGGATAAAATAAAGTATTCCAGAAGCATTTCCGAAAATGCTAAGGAAACTAAATATAATTACTTATTAAAAACATTTCGTTCAGAAAACTCTAATCTTTCTGAAAGCATTAGTACACAAATCCAACACGATTTTGTCTTTGATATAAATACTTTTTCAATTAATTTAAAGACTTTTCATGCAGTCTGCTTTATTTCTACAGGACAAGAAATTTTAAAACCTTGTATCGTTAGACTTACCCCATATCACGAAAAAATTTCAAATGCATCATATGATCAAATTCAAATTACTAATAAAATACCAGCAAAAAACGAATGTAAATTTATTTAATATCTTATCAAATTTTAATGCTGTTTTATTCAAACAAAAAGGAGGAAAAAATGAAAAATAAATTCATAATCTTATCATTTTGCATATCATTACTTTTGTCGCAATTTTGCGTCTCTTACGCCGGGATTTTCTCAAAAGATGATTTAACAACAAAAATAACAAATGGTTTATCAAGTATTCAATCTGCAATAGTAAAAATTGCAACACCTGCAGCAGCTGTCGCTATCGGTAGTGGATTGCTTATGAAAAAATTAAGTTTTGGAGATGAAGAAAAAATTAATACCGGAAAAAAGTTAATAAAAAGTACTTTGTTTTCTTATGCATTTATTCTTCTAATTGATCCTGTAATATCTGCAATAGAATCGCTATTTGGATAATGTGAGGCGTGTATGGAAGAAACAATTTCAAACACAGATATTGTTAGTATAGTTCTTAATGTAATAAATCAAATTTCTTCAAATCTTTTTTCTTCAATCGACCAAAAAGTTTTTCCACTTATTGATGAACTTTTATTTATAAACAAAAATATTTTTAATACCGGTGATAAGATGAATAAAATTATTAGCACTTCATCTTCGCAAGGTGTATTACTTTTAGCCAATTGTTTATTTACTGGATTTGTTTTATATTATGCTACAAAACTTTTAATCTCAAAATTAACTTTTTCTGAATATGAATCTCCCGCAAAATTTTTCATGAGAGCTTTTCTTGCAGGAATAGCAATGAATTCATCACTATATATTTGTACTTTTCTAATCAACTCTACCGACTACATAAGTACGTTTTTCTGCAGCCTTGGTGAAGAAATATTTAATGTACCAATTTCATTTAGTAATTTAATTTCTCGAGTCAGTAATAATCCTTTAGAAGAGTTTAACATGCTATCAATTGACGGAATATTATCTGGAATGTTAACCGTTTCTTCATTAACATTACTTATAAGTTTTGCCTATCGATATATTTTAATTGAAGTTTTAGTTATACTTTCACCTTTTGCTTTTTTATCCCTATCTACACAATCTACAGAATCATTTTTTAAAAGTTGGTTTAAAAGTTTATTTTCACTCTTACTTTTGCAAGTCGTTATTTCTATTATGCTTCTTATTCCCTACTCTATCATGCGAGAAAATTCCGAATCGCTGTTTAATAAAATTCTTTTAATTGGTTCCATTATGGCTCTTATAAAGTCAAATCAATTTGTAAAAGAAATCATTGGTGGCGTTGGAATAAGTTCCGGATTCCAAGCTGGAATTGCAGGGCTTCGCACATTGATGTCAAGATAAGGAGTGCTTATGAAAACATATATTTTTCCACTAAACTACGATTATTCTCCCAAACTATTTGGAATCTTTGAATACAAAACTTTGGTGCCTTTAGCAATTTTAGGTTTCATCTTCTTTAAAGTATTAGAATTATTTCAATTAACACTCGTTACTCGACTAACAATATTCACCACAATTTTTATTCCTACTTTTTTACTTTTCAATACAAAAATCCACAAAGAACCACTTTTTCATTTTATCTTATGTATAATTAAACATTTTCTTTTCAGCGGAACTTATAAGAAGTAAGAAATATATATTAAAGTGCGGAGCAAAAAGACGAAAATAATAATTACCCCTTTTCTTTTGCTTCCCCATTAGCAAAACATTCTAAGTCGTCCGACTAAACATCCCCCAACGCTCCGCACTTCAATGTATATTTCTTGCTCGCAAACACTTACAGTTGCTACTTTTTATGTCCACACGCTGTAATGTTTTTCCACTTAAAAATTGTTGATTTTATCCCCCAAAAAAGGTATAGTACCTTTGAGGGGGTAAGGAAATGAATTTTGACCAAAGCTTTTCATCTATATTTTCAGATTTAGATGTTCCAGAAGTATTCATAACAGAGCACTTAACAACAGCAAAAGGCGATTATGTTAAGATTTATTTGTATTGCCTATTTTTATGTAAATACAAGGGTGAAATATCTCCGCTTGACTTATCTAAAAAATTAAACCTTCCTATCGGTACAATTGAGGAAGGCCTTAAATATTGGATGAAAGAAAGTGTTCTATCTAAAAAAGATAATACATATTTATTAAGTGACTTAAAACAACAAGAAGTTAACAAAATGTACAAACCAAAACTTACAACATCTGTTGAAGACGCAATAAAAAATACCGAAAAAAATGTTGCTCGTACTCAAACAATCAATGCAATCAACGGTATGTTCTTCCAAGGTGTAATGTCACCTACTTGGTACACAGATATTGATTTAGTATTTTCAAAATATAATTTTGATGATGATGTTGTAATCTCACTATTCCAATATTGTTCAGATCGAAACGCTTTGCACAGAAATTATTTAATGGCTGTTGCAGATGCTTGGTCAAAGAGTGGAATACGTACTATAAATCAATTAGATGAGTACTATTCAAAATATGAAAACTTGGTACAAATCAAACGAACTGTTGGTAAAAAATTAGGCTTATCTCGTAAGCTTTCTCAATACGAAGAAGCCTATGTAGATAAATGGGTAATGGATTACGGATATCCATTAAATGTTATTGAAATTGCACTTAAGAAAACAACTTCAAAAACAAATCCAAGTTTCGATTATATAGACAAAATAATTTCTGATTGGCATGAAAGAAACTTAAAAAATGAAACTGAAATTTCTTCATTTATTGAAGCAGAAAAGCAGAAAAGAAAAGAATTCAAAATGCCAGTATCAGCAATTAACACAAATACAAGTACTTTGCAAAAATTTAATGATGTTTCGACATCACAATATACAGATTTAAGCAAGTTTTATATTAATTAAAAGGAGTGGCTCATATGTTTGCAGAAGCAGTTAAAAGAATAGAACGTCAATATGAAATTAAAAGAACTCAAGCTGATGCGCTATTTATAGCCGAAAAAAAAGAAATATATGATACAAATCCAGAGCTTGCTGAATTAGATAAAGAAATAACTGCTTGTGGTATAAAAACAGCTAAGCTTTCGATACAACCATCAACAGAAGAAACACAAAAAGAAATAAAAAAATTACAAACTAAAATTTTAAAATTAAAAGAAGAAAAACAAAAAATATTAGATGGTTTAAAAATTACACTTGCTCCAAAATATTCTTGTGCAAAATGTAACGATACCGGTTATATTTTAAAAGATGGATTAAGCGAAATGTGTTCTTGCATGAAACAAGAACTTCTAAACGAAGCTTACAATAAATCTAATATGCACAATTTACAAAACGAAACTTTTGATAATTTAGATTTAGAATTATTCTCAGATCAACCAAATATTGAAAGATATAATTCTCAAGCATCACCAAGAGAAAACATACAAAGAATCATTCAAGTTTCAAAAGATTTTATTAATGGATTCACAGATCCCGAACAAAAAAATCTTTTATTTACAGGTTCTGCCGGAATTGGAAAAACGTACGTTTCAAGTTGTATAGCAAACGAGATTATAAAAAATGGATATACGGTTTTATACCAAACCTCACCTCTTTTGCTAGATAGCATATTTGATTACAAATACAATAATAAATCTTCAAAAGCCTTATATGACAATTTGTTCAATGTAAATCTTTTAATAATCGATGATCTTGGTACAGAAAATTTAACAGCAGCAAAATTTTCAGAAATTTTCACATTGTTAAATGCAAGGCTTATCACACCAAACACAAAAACAATCATTTCAACAAACTTTTCATTAGAAGAATTAAGTAAAATGTATGATACACGAATCGTTTCAAGATTAATTGGCAACTTCAACATTTGCAGATTCTTTGGAGAAGACATTAGATTAAAACATTAAGTAAAATCAATCCTGTCGAAACGACAGGATTTTTTTATCATAAAAAACCTCGAAGTAGATTTCTACTCCGAGGTTCTTTTTTATTCATTTACCCTAAATATCTTATTGATATATTCTACTATTGGATTTACTCCATCAAATACAATTGGGTTACTGTCGGTTGTTGTTACAAATGTTGATGGCATTGGAATACCTGCAATAGATTCACAATCGATTGTTATTTTCATTTGGCCTTCATCAAATCTTAATGTAGGATCCAAATAAAATTGAATTGTCCAAGATTCTTGATCTAATGTTGTCATTGCTGAACTTGGTACAGTTGCTCCACCAATTGTAATTCTTAAGTTTTGAATTTTCTTATCTGCTTGTATTTCCATTTTTATTGTATCGCCATATTTAGCATAGTATCTGTTACCTTCCTTGACTGCATCTACGTTAACCATTTCAACTTTTGTAAGCTGCGGATATGAATAGTCAATAATTTCCGCATTACACAAATCACAAATTCTATCATCTGTAGCATCAACGTGATTTTCTCTGTCTATAGTATAGTTACAAGCTTTTACTTTACAATAAACTTCGTGCATACTTTCTGAAATTCTTCTGTAACCAATAGTGTGTTCTTCATTTTCAGATTGTGTACATACTGAACAATACTTGATATGGTGTATTTCTTTTTCTTCTGTAGTGCTTGGTAAGTAGTATTGAATATTACATGGTTCATCAATCTTTTCATAATTACAAACTGGACAACTTATGTTGTGATACCAAACATCATCTCTAATAAGCGATGTCGTTTGTAAAGTATGTAATGCGAAACCACCTGCCATACCACAATTTTCACGAATACATTGTTTTGTAAAGTGAGTTCTATCATCATAACTTATTGTTTCTGGAGTAATTTCATACATATGTCCTAATGCTTCTTTTAAAATAAAACCGCAATCTTCACACTTAACAGGAGTTGTACAAGTTGGTTCTTCGTCTAAATATCTATGTGTGTGACCTGTTACGAAATCATTTTTTGAAATTTCTAAACCAGATAATTCATATGAATTAACATTTATTAAATGTACCGCACCAGATTTATAATCTACTAATGCAACTTGAATTTCTTCATCATCTGCCGCAGCATCAACTGAATCGATATAATCGCCAATTTCTTTTATTCCTAAATGAGTAGCAGCAGCGTTATCTACAACATACCAAATTGAATTCTCGTAAGTAATTTCTTCTTTTACTTTTGGCGCAAAAATACTTTCGAACACAAGGCTGTTGTTTATATAATAACCTAAATACGGATACGCCAACGAATTAACATTTACATCTTCTTGTCGCTTAGATACCGCACTAGATAAAACTTCTATGAAATTTTCTTTTTCTTTAAGCTTACTGTCTCTCAGATACCTTGTTCCTGTACCTAGAGCCATCGAAGCAAGTAAAATAGTTACTATTATCGTAATAAGCAAAGAAATCATCGAAATACCTTTTGAATTCTTCATTTAATCCCACCAATCCGGAAAAACTCCATTTTGTATACATATCTATTTACATTGTACTACAACAAACTTTGCATTTCAATTACCAAATATTAGAACATCTGACAATTTTTTTACTGCCTTAAACTCTATTTTCAATACCTTACTTAATTAACGGACTTCCGCCGATTTTCATTGAAATTTCAATATTTAGCGCGTTTTAAATTTATTTTCCAAATTTATCCAACTTCAACCTCAAAAACTCAATTTTTTTCGACTTTTATTACAAAATTTATAGTTCACAAATTTCAGCTTCTAATCCTCTATTTTCAAGGCATACGCGTTTTTTGAAGAACGCCGAAAAACTTGACATAATATGGAATTTATAGTATAATAATGTCGGTTAATCCCATAACAAAATTAAACGCTGATCTTATATCGGCAAATAACAGAAAAGGAGAACTAAAAAATGTCAGAAAATTACCGAGTCGAAACCAATACCTATCCTATTTATGAGGTAAAAGAACGGATAATTGAAACCATCCAAAATAACCCGGTTTCAATTATCGTCGCCGAAACCGGCGCAGGCAAAAGCACGCAAGTCCCACAATTCTTGATTGATAACGGATTTGATTCTGTTGTCATCACTGTCCCCAGCCGAACGGCGGCTACAAGTCTCGCTGAGCGAGTTGCAAATGAAAGAAAATCTACGATTGGAGATGTGGTCGGTTATCAAACAGCCTATGAACGCGCACTAAGCCCTGAAACTCAAATCCTTTTTACTACAGAGGGATTGCAGCTCATCAAAGAGCTGAATGACGATGAAGGAAACCCTAACAAGGTCCTCATCATTGATGAGCTTCAGGAATGGAGTATCAACGTGGAAGCTTTGATTGCTTTCCTAAAGTTGAAAATCCAGAACGGATTTAAAAGCAAGATTGTTCTCATGTCCGCTACGATGGATGAGAGAATTGCAGAATTTTTCGATGATGCACCCATTGTCCGAGTCGCGGGGCGACTCTTCCCCATTGAAGAATATATTTCCAATGATATGCAGCAAGCTATCATTGAACTCGCAAATAAGGGGCGCAACGTTTTGGCCTTTGTGGCAGGTAAATACGAAATTTCTCAATTTACACGTACCCTTCGCAAACTCGAAAACTTCAATGCGAGCATCTTCCCTTTGCACGCCGATCTCAGTTTGGAGGATCAGCACGCTGTGTTTGAACCGACCAACAATCCTAAAATTGTAGTCGCTACCAACGTAGCACAAACCTCCATCACGATCCCCGATATCGATGCTGTCGTTGATTCCGGTCTTGAGAGACACATGGAAATTATCGACGGATTAGAAACTCTCACTATCGGCAACATCAGTAAATCTGATATGATTCAGCGCAAAGGGCGCGCAGGACGTACTAAACGTGGTGTATACGTATGGTGCGGAGAAATTGCAACCGACGAACTTCAGGAACACTCCACGCCTGATATTCTCACTGGGAATATCACAGAAATTGTGTTGAAACTTGCTTCGGCAGGTATTGATGCAGACGACCTTAAGTTCTTTCACCAGCCTCCTACTGAAAAGATTCAGGAAGCTAAAAAGAGCCTCCGGACTCTTGGAGCCTTTGACAGCGAAAATGTCATAACTGAAACCGGCGAAATCATGGCCATGTTGCCTATTTCCGCCAAGTTTTCTCGCATGATCGTGGAAGCTGCCAAACGAGATGTTTTGGAAGATGTTCTCACTATCGCTGCAATTCAGGAATGCGGTGGCTTGAAACTCTCCAACGTCCCTTACGGGAAATTCTCTCGTGAGCTTACCAGCGATTTGCTGGCAGACCTCGACTGTTTTAATTCCCTCAGAAAGGCTTTGAAAGATTCCAACTGGCCTATGTGTGTTGACACGAATCCTTTCGATGGCATCAACAAAAGAAACTATTACCGCATTATGGAGCTTCGAGTTAAGCTCTCTGATGTTCTGTACAAAATCTACGATGATATCTATTCCACCGGTAACCGCAAGCAGATTGCTCTTTCCTGCGCAGCCGGTTTGGTTGAACATCTGTACATCCGTCAGAACAACGCTTGGTATTATAGTGCCTCTGATGATTCCCGTAGAAAGCTGGACAAATGCTCCTGCGCACTCGCACAGAAGATGGTACTGGGTATTCCCAAAAACATTTCTCTATACGGTCGAGCTGCAGAAGCAGAAACTCAGGTTTTGTACCTGATCTGCAACGCAATGGTTGTCGATATCGACATGCTGAAAGAAGTTGCACCTCATTTGGTACATGTCAAGGAGCACATCGTTTGCGATCCTAATAACAATCGATACTCCTGCATCGAAGATACCTATTTCGGTGAAAACATCATCGAAAGCAAAGAATACGCAATTTCGGATGTTAATGAAAAACGTTCCCAACTCGCAAGTTGGCTTGCACTAAACACTCTGGAACAAAATCCTGAAAATGACCCTAAGCTGAACAAGGTTTTGAAACTGAACAAAAAGAAATACTTCGGCTTACCCGACAGACAGCCCAGTGGCTCAATTTTCAATGAGTTAAAAAATGGCTACATTGTTCTCCTTCGCCGTAGAGCACAAAATAGTGTGCCCTCAATGGCAAAAGCAAAAAATTATCAGCTCTTACAACTGTGAGGGAGAACAAACCGAAAGGGCGCTCGTAAGAGCGCCCTTTTATTTTGTCAAAATTTTTCACATCAAAACAAAAATTACTGTACCTAGTACGTAGTTTTATTCATCATCAACTAAGTAGAATAATATTTACCAAATCTAAACACACAAAAATACTAATTTTCTACAAGATCTATTTTTACATCTGTTGCACTTGAACAATCAATTGTTAATTTAGATTCAAAAGTGCTCTTATCGCCCGCATTTAAAGAACTTGTTAATACTGGAAATTTAATTAATTCTGCATCACCTTTTAATAAAGTAACTTCCAATCCAAGACCTACAGGATAATCAACTTCTGTACGATTTTTAATATCACCTTTAAAGAAAGTATATCCATCTTCATATTTAAGAACTATATTCTCAACCTCAAATTCACCAAGTTTAGCAACATCGCCCGAATTATTTCCTAATCCTACTTTCACAGATTCAGGTAACTCTGCTTGAACATCTCCACTTATATTTTGTTGATTATCTGAATTGTTTTCTTTTTCCTTGTCATTATTCATGACAACAGTACAAACAATTGCTATTGCTAACAAAATAATTACTACAACTGCAACAACTACACTCCATTTCTTTTTCATAAACAAACCTCCTTGTATTTTACTCCCAATTTATTTAAAACTCTTTCTTCTCTATCTGAGCAAGTTAAAATAAAAATCTGAGTTGTTTGTGATTTTTCAGCTAAAACCTTAAGTACATTTTCAAGTCTTTCATCATCATAATAAGCAAAAGGTTCATCCAATACAATTGGAACTTCACCAATTTTTTCAGCAAGCGCAAATCTAAATCCCAAATACATTTGATCAATTGTACCACCACTAAGTTTATCGACTTGCACCACTTCTCCAATTGAGTTTTCAACCATAATACCTTGTCTATCGTTATAAATAGTGTTACCGTATTTTCCGTTCGTAGTAAGTGAAATATTATTCTTTATTTTTTCTTGAATTTGAGGAACAATGTCAGCCTTAATCTCTTCATATGCTTCATCAAGTTTACCTATAGCAAGTTTTATTTCAAATTCAAGTTGGCGGATATCTTCTTCTTTTTCATATAATTCATAAAGTTGTTCTTCTACGTCATTTAATCTATCAATATGTTCACTGATACTATCATTTTCAATTTTAATTTTATGTTCTTCAAGTAAAAATTCTTTGCGTTGTTCTTCAAGTTCTTGTAAAACTTTCCTAACATCACTTAAAGATTTTGAAACAAGTTTTTCACTTATCCCCTCTTTTTGTAAAAGTTCTAACTCTCTTTTTTCTTTACGTCTAAGATTTTCTTTTGTAACAACAATATCTTGAACAGGCGTTAAAGTAACTTCACCAGAAAAATATTTTGCTATAAAGAAATATGAAATCAAAATTAATGCACTTGAAATAAAAGAAAATTGGTATAAACCTAATGCAATTAGCGTCAACGAAACAGTTGCTAATACTACAGTTAAAAGCGTCACCATTTTTGTCTTTGCTTGCTTTCTTCTATTTATTTTTTCTTCTTTTTCCTTTTCAAGAACCTTGATAGAAATATCGTATTCTTTTTCTCTATCAGAAACAAGAGTTGCATATTTATCTTTTACTTCAAAAACTTTTTTCACTCTGTTAAAAGATTTATCTAAATCCTTCAAGCTTTCCGTGATTGCTTTTTGCCTATCGTTTAATTCTTCTTTTTTTAATTTGTTACTAATCAAACTTTCTTTTGTTTTTTCAACAGTATCAATTTCACTAAGCACAATATTTATAGGTTTGTTTCTAGTACGTTCGGTTCCAACTTCATCATGTAAAATTTTATCAAGTCTAACTTTCGCTTTATCATATGAAATTGATTCATCACCACTTTGAATGATGTTTGTTATTTTTTGAATTGTGTTATTTCTTTCATTCGAATCAACTTGCACACCTTTTTGAGTTATAAAAACTGTACTTTCGAATGTTTCTTCATCAACGCCAAATTGTTCATAACCAACCTCAGCACCCCTACTTTTATCTTTATTAAAAGTAGCAGTAATATCAGCTCCTTCTTCATCAAAAACCTTAGCGTTATTTCTATTAAAATCCCTAAAAACGGAATATTTTTTATCTTCCGCAATGTAATCCAATTTACCACTAAACTCCGCATTTTGCCATGGTTTAAAGCGTTCAAAATCTGAAAAAGCTTTACCAGCTTTGTTACGATTAACACCATAAAACATAGCCTTCACAAAATTAGCAAAAGTAGATTTACCAGATTCATTACTACCTTTAATTAAATTGATTCCGAGACTCAAATTCTAAATTTTTATCTACAACATTTCCGGAACCCATTTATCTGTACTTTGCAGATTTTCATATTTTACTCCTTATAAAAATTATAGAGAATTATATGTAATTTCAATCGCTTTCATAATCAATTCTCTTTGGTTCGGATACTTCTCTAATTCTTCTAACATCTTTCTTGTAAAAATTCCTTTAAGAGTTTTTTGAGTTGCAATCTCTTCTAAATTGTATGGCAAATGAGTTTCATCTCTAACTTCACAAACATTTTTACCAAGTCCCATAATTGCTTCGCGAATATCTTTAACTTCAATATTCCTTGCACCTCTTAAAACAATTCTATAAATATCATCTGTAAGTTCTAATTTATCAACTACATCAGATGTAAGTTTTGCATCTGATATATCTATTTCTAAAATGTTGTAATGGCGTTCTTCCATATTTCTAAACTCATATTCAACATTTCCTTTTTCAAAATTTCCAATCACCATTCCGTGTTCACCAAGTTCATCAAAACCACATGATACAAGAGAACCAGGATAAACAATTGAATCAGATAATTTTTTAAGATGTATATGTCCAAGTGCGACGTAATCAAATTGTGCTAAACTTTTTGCACTAACATCGTTATATTTTTTCGAATCACCATTTAAAGTTGCATGGGTTACTAAAACATTGATTCTATGTGCATCATCAACTTCAAAATTTTCTAATTCTTTAGATTGCATTTCATAGTTATCAAAACCGAAACCATAAAAATCAACATCTTCTATTGAAACTTTAGAAATTTTATTGTCAAATATACGAACATTTTCTGGCCACGCAAAAGTTTTGTATGGCGAATTTTTTATTAGCGGGTCATGATTACCAGGAGTAATCAAAATAGTTGTATTTGGAACAAGTTGAAAAAGACTAATTAAATATTCAATAGTTTTTTTCTCAACAAATTTTTGTTCAAACAAATCCCCCGCAATAATTAAAACAGGAATTTCTTCCTCTTTAATCATTTTTACTATATCTTTTAATATTTGCTTTTGCTCAGCGCGTCTTTCCTTGATGATAGTACGATTATTTTTTAAACCTACTAAAGGCGCGTCCAAATGCATATCAGCAATATGAATAAATCTCATTAGCACTCTCCTATATATTAGATTCACTGTGAAAATATTATATCATTACAAAAAATCATAAGCAACAATTTCGTACCCATAGGACACTCCTTGACATCAAATTTTCGTCCTTTCAGGGACAGTCCTAAAAAGGACATTTTCTAGAAGTTATACCTTAAAAAGTTTTTAAACAAAATGTCCTTTTTAGGACTGTCCCTTGAAGGACTTCGAAGGACACAAAAAGCTTCTAACATTTTATTGTTAGAAGCTTCTAATTTTTAATTAACTACATTACTTTTTCTTGATGAATCTCCAAACAATTCATCAAATTTCTTTTCAAGTTCAGCTTGCAAATCATAATCATCTGCATTACCAGAAATAACAGGATCCGCAACAACAGGCTTACTTGGCGCAACTGGTGCAGCAGCCTTTGGAACTTCATTTTTAGCCGGAGCCAAACCACCAACATCTACTTCAACATCTCTACCACCAATAGGTTGAGATGAAACAGGTTTTGTTGGTGAAGTTGGAGCTGGTCCAAAAATATCGTCTAAGTTTTGCAACTCATAAGGATTTGTAATTTTATATTCTCCTCTTGCAGGAGCTTCAATCGCTCTATGATTTGCTTCACAAGTTTTTGCTTCTTTCCAAGCAGGATGCATTGTCCAGTAGAAATACTTTTTAGCTTTAATCGGCTTAACTGCCTGAATTAAAATAATACATGTATCACTTTCCATTCTACGAAGTTCATCCGGAGTCATCAAAGCTCTTGCCATGATTTGGTCAGAGTAACTACGTCCACTAAAGTTCGAATCTTTATCCGTACTTCTCGAAACATTATCACGTGCAATTGTTTTTTCACCCAACTGTTTAGAGAATGTTTCAAGTGTTTTCTGAGCATTACTACCCAAGAATAAGTGTGTACTACAGTTTGCCATAATATTTTCAGTAACCTTCTCATCATAAATCGCGATAAGCTGGTCAATACTTTGTAAAATAATACTAATGTTAATTCTGTAAGATCTACAAGTACTTAAGATTTGTTCAAATCTTGGAATACGTCCAATGTTTGCAAACTCATCAAGTATTAAGAATAATGGTGTTGGAAGTTTACCATTATTATGATCTGCAAAATCATATAATCTATCTAACATCTGTGAGAAGAAAATATTCATTAAGAAGTTGTATGTGTCATTTGTCGCCGGTGTAATGAAATACAATACAGATTTCTTTGTAACTAATTCACTAAACTCAATTGTATTTGTACTTGTCATCGCTGAGATTTCTGGCGAGTCAAACGCTTCAAGTTTAGCAGCAAGAGAAACTAAGATGTTTGAGAAAGTCTTTTCAGACCCTAAACGAATTGTTTCAAAAGCCTTACGAGCTGGATTATCAAAAGGTAACGCCATAAACAAATCTCTTAAATCTTCACCTTCATTTTCACCACCAAGTCTTACTAACGCAAGACAACTTGCAAGTGAATGTTCTTCTTTAGGTCTATTAAGTAATATGTAATAAATAACTGCTTTTAAAAGGGCTTCCGAAGTTTGATCCCAGAATGGGTCAGAACCTTTCTTATCGCCACCTTCTTTATTTGAAATGATTTTCGCAATTGTATCAACATCAATTGTACCTCTAATATGTGCAAGTGGATTATATCCATCACTAAATCTAGGGTCAACTAAGTTAATAACATGAACATCATAACCTTTCTTTTTAAAGAAACCTGCTGTTCTATCATAAAGCTCACCTTTAGGGTCTGTGAAAACATAAGAACCTAAAAGTTGTAATGCATTCGGAATAACGAATGATGCAGATTTACCAGCACCAGATCCACCGATAACAAGAATGTTACCGTTTTTACCAGTTGGTGCTTCAGGAATAACTGGTAAATAATATTTATTAGCCAAAATCATACCAGCTTTTGGACTTAAAATAGAATACGCTTCTGAATTTGAACACCAATCGGCAGAACCATGTTCGATTTTTTCATAATCGCTTCTCATTGAAATTTTTAAAATAACAGCTGCAAAAAGCGCTAAATATATGGTTCCTACAATTTTAAGTCCCATCAAATATGAAGAAAAACCATCCGAAAAACATACTGAAAGATTCGTTCCAAAATCACTCAATATTGAAAACATTATCTCAATAGCAGTTTTTCCAGGAAAAGCACTAGCATCTCCTAATCCTTTCTCGTACAGGGCTCTACCAATCGTAGGCACGAAAAATAGGGCTAACAGCACAGCTATTATCCCTAGAAAAATTACCGGTCCTTTAACTTTCTTCCACCACATTGCCATATGGCGTTCCTCCTTCGTTCTCTTGAAGTTAACTTTCGTAAAATGCTTCACAAGGGAGAAGCAAAAACTTCACCCTTGGAATTTTAAATATTTACTATAACTCCATACCAACTGATTCTCTTTCTTTCTTTTGGGTTCTTGGTATGCTTACAGCATTATCTCTAGTCCCATCACTAAACGCTACTTCTTGACCTAACGCAGGTACAACTAATATTGCATTTTCAAAATCGCTTGAAGTAATTCCTTCTTGCACTTGTTCTGCATTACATCCAACATCTAGTTTTTTAATTTTCTCATCCACTTTCATTTCCATCTCCTCCTTACAAATCCTATTGTGCTCTAATTTCTAAAGCAATATATGACTTGTTAGATTGTAGTCTCACCTTTGCTTTTACCATATTTTCACTTTCATCATAGTATAGCACAGGATGTACCTCATCTGGAATGTCCGGATCAATTATTGAAATTGGTCTTTTGAAATTTGGAGTATACTTAAGATCTTTAAAATCCATATTTTCATTACTAAACAAAACCTTAAATCCTATATTAGTTGGTCTTTTAGAAACATATAATTTTCCATCTTGAGTAAATACAGCTGTATTTAACAAGGCTTTATCAGCACCTATTGTCAAGAAAATTATATTGTTTTCATATGCCGCATCCTTAGGATCAATATAAAAAGTTTTTCTACTACAATCTTTAGGGTCTGGCAAAGTAAAATCAAGCTTTTGAAGAGTACAACAATCTGTACCATCTTCTGGTTTGTTAATTAAAAAAGCTAATGTACTCATACCTGCCGGATCAACTATAGTAAAACTCTTTTCTAATAATGGTTCCATAAAAATACCCCTTTTCTAAGATTTTAACCTATTAATCCAGAAATTCTAGGTGCAATACTCATGTTGACATATTCATTATAACAAAAAATTATGTAAATGTCAATTAATACCACGCGGATTAAAGGTCGAAATCTCTTTAAATTTAATAAATAACTCTCTTTCTTGCTCTGATATTACTTTTGGTATCATAATTTTAGCTACCACCAATAGGTCGCCTCGAGTGCCTTTTTTATCAAAATAACCACCTTTAGCTACCCTAAAAGTATCTCCAGTTTCAACTCCAGCTGGAATGTTAATATATATATTGGAATCAATACCTTGAACATTAACTTCCGCTCCTAAAGCAGCTTCCCATGGAGAAATAGGCAAATCTACAACCAAATTAGCATCTTGGATTGTGTATTTATCATGAGGAAGAATGTTGACTTTAATATACAAATCACCATTTTCTCCACCATTTTCTCCATTTTGACCTTGGCCTGCAATTCTTATCTTTTCTCCAGTATGAATCCCTTTAGGAATCGTAACAATTAATGTTTTTATCATGCTGTCTAAAACTTTAAAAGCAATCTTCTTTTCGCCACCAAAGAAAGCTTCTTCTAGCGAAATATCAATAGATGCTTCTAAATCCTCACCTTTTTTAGGCTTTGTTCCATCATAATATTTATCAAAATTTGTTACTATGTTTTCTTCTTTTTTTGCACCAAAGAATGTAGTAAAGAAATCGTTCACGCCAGAAGTCATGTTAATCTTTTCTTTAACATTTTCGGCAGAAAGTCCATCTCTAAATTTATAAGCAAAATGAACTCTATCATATTTTTTTCTAGCAGTAGCATCGCCCAAAACATGATATGCTTCATTTACATCTTTAAATTTTTCAGCTACCAAATCATTCCCTTTGTTTAAATCAGGATGATACTTTTTAGCGAGAGTTCTATATGCACTTTTAATTTCTTCATCTGAAGCCTTCGCACTTGAAAGGCCTAAGATTTTATAATAATTCTTGTATTTCAACTTACTTCATTCCTTGCAAAAACAGTCTTTCAAACAAATTATATCATATTATCAAATATGTGCAAGAAGTTTTATCCCATTTTGTACCAATAAAAAAGCGTTGCAAATGCTTGCAACACTTAAGTTTTTATTCTGAATATCCACGATATATAACGGCAATTCCGTTAAGTTCTCCAAAAGCAATTCTATCTCCAGCTCTTAAAGTCAATTCCTCTTTATCGTAAAAGTTCGTAAGAGTAAATCTCCATGAATTTATCGAAGAATCCCATCTTACATTAGCAAGTAGATACTTGTATTCTAAAAGGTCATATTCTCTACCTTTGTATTCATAAGTATCTTCGTTTAGATTCAAAACATTAGATTCGCCTACAACTGTTGCTGTCTTAGCTTTATCATCAAACGAATCAATTACAAGATCGCCTTTGTAACCTAGGAAAATAAGTCTAAATCTTTCTCTAATTCTTAAAGTATTGTCAATAGTATCTGGATCATAAGTAACTAATTCTCCTATTTGACAGTCACCAGAGAAAATAACTGTTGTAATTGTATCACCATTTACTGTACCAATTTTCGCTCTTGCAAGTTCAATGTCTGTTTCTTCTTCAACTTCTGCATCTGTAACATATCTCCAGATATCCATTACTCTACCTACAGGATATACAGCTTTATTTAATTCTCTTTCAGCAATAATAATATCAATATTCATTTCTTCGTTATAGAACAAATGAATCATGTACTTATCTAGGTTTTCTATATCGTTTAAACTCTCAACTCTTTGCATCGTAGTTTTTTCTACATTTACCATAGAGTTTTCTTCATAGTATTTTAATACTTGGAATACTAATGTTTTAGATGTTATTGCATATTCACCAAAACCAGCTGCAGTGTAATCATCTTTTTCAATATCATAAATCACTCCCATATCATCATCGTAAGTTGAAGATGATTCAACTATTTTCATCTCTTGTGCAAAATCATCATCAAAATCTGTTACAAAAACAAAGTCACCTTTTTGCAAATCTTCATTTTCTTCTACTTGATAACGTAAATTCTTTCCTCCAAAAGATTTACCTCCGATTGTAACAAGTGCATCTTCACCCGAAGAAGTATAAGCCATTGTATCAACATAGAAAAATCTATAATCACCATTATCATATTTATCTATAATGTTATTTGGCGCATATCTACCAAACGTAATTCTTGTAATTTCTTCTGCCGTATTTAAATGATACTCAATTTTACGTGACAGCAATTCTTCAAACTCTTTTTTCTTCATTTTAGAGAAAGAACTTACTTTTAAAGTATCGTCATCATCATCAACAGTTTCACCATAAATTGTATAAGTACAATCATCCGAAACTAAATAACGATCATAATCTATATATAAATTTGTTAATTTATCGTAATTTGTAACAGTTCCTTCAACCGTTTTTGTTTCATATGTATAAAGATTGCCTGGTATTAATTCTGTTAAAATTGAACCTTCTGGAACGTCTTCCCAAGGAACAAACTTTCCTTTTACGATAACAGCCGCTGCATTAGTTGTAAATGGATCTTCACTCTCATTTAAAAATACGTTTGCCAATGCTTCATACTCATCATTATCAGAATCACTTCCACCATCTTCTTCAGAAATCGTTTCAACTTTTATTGAATCAACATACCAAGATTCAGAAGCATCAACAAATAGAGCTCTAAGAACACTGTTATCCTCATTTGAAACAAGCAAGTATGCATAATTTGCATCATTTCTTGAACCTAAAGAAGCAGAGTTTTTTGCGTTCTTAAATTTATAACCTTGCTCTTCTAAATAAAAAGTTGGTCCTGAAACTAATTTATAATTTTCATAATCTTCATCAAAAGCAAAACCATATAATGTTTTAGTATCTGGATCATAAATACCAGAACCAGTTGCGCCATATGCATATATAGGAACAGAAGATTGAGTTGAATATGCTCTGCCACCCAAAGAAACACTTATTCTATCTCCAGACATATCACTAGATATATTATTTACTTTTCCGCGAACCAATCTAAAATCCGGAAACAAATAATCAAGTTGTGTAACTGAAGAATATGTATAGTTCAAACCAGATATATCGTTTTGAGAATCAATTGCCCATCTATCTGAAACAAGCATATTCCACCACATCTTAGCTACGTCTCCTCTTTTTGCAGAAGCATCATAACTTTTAAAATTACTTATACCCTTATTTAAATCTATTTCATACATTCTTTTAATGTATCCGCTATACCAAGTTGAACCAGATGTTTCATCTATGTTTACATATCCTAAACATCTCAATGTAATAGCAATAAATTCTGCATAAGAAACCTCTTTTTCAGGTTTGAAAGTTCCATCTTCATAGCCTTTCAAAAGTCCCAAATCAGTTGCAACCATTATATAATTTTTTGCCCAATGACTAGACGGAACATCTTTAAAAGTTGATTGCAAACTCGTTGTATCCGCATAATGTTGCAAACCTTTTGTATATGTAATAATTTTTGCAAGTTCTGCACGAGTCAAACCTTTCTCTGGCGCAAAAGTCTTTTCGGATATACCGTTAATAATCCCAAGTGCTGCAACTCTATCAACAACACCTTCATATTCCGTGCCAAGTGTATCGTAAAATTTAGCCGCCATACAAGTTGCTGATGAAAAGCACATTAACAAACTAAGGACAACTAAAAAAACTTTAATTTTTTTCATTTGTACCCCCCTAAAAACTTATATATATTAAGATTATATAAGAAGTTAAAAATTTAATAAAGTGTTTTTTAGTATTTTAATAACCTCAAATTCAAATAAAAAAAAGACTCTTTCGAGTCTTTTTTTATTTATCTCACTTTCATATCTAACAAATAAGTTGTAGATCCTTCTCCATCAACTTTATAATTTGATTGTTCTATAGTAATTTTCAAATTATTATATTCAGATACATCAACCGTTACATCAACAGAACTGTTAGTTGTAAAACTTTTTTCTGCTATAATTTTTTTAGAATCCCTATCAGTTACTACAACTTTTAAATCTTTTTCTTCTGAGCCTCCACGATATTCATTTACAACTTTAAATTGTAATTCTGAACATTTATTATCTAATTCTAAATATACACTTGGATTTGCAATATACATTTTCGATGTACTTTCAGCCTTTATACCAGTTTCATATTTTTTGCCATCTACAGTTACATCAAAGATACCCTCATAAAAATTCTCTGCAGTATATCTACTAAAATCTTCTGCAGTAAGTTTTCTCCACTCATCATTTTCACCAAGTAACACAGTTTGTGTTTCGCCATCCCAATCAACAGGTACTCCAAAAATGTTACTTACAGCTCTTACTGGTACATAAGTTGTTCCTTCATACATAATTGTGAAAACTTGTTTACCGTTAGCATCATACATTGTTTGGATTTCTCCATTGTATTTAATGTTAACTTCATATGATTTTAATGCAACTATTTCTTCATTAAGTGCGTTAGCTGCACGCAAGCGCCTGCTCCTAGAATGAACATTTCAGTTAAGGCTAAAACTTTCTTTTGAAATTTCATTTGTATTTATCCTATTTTTATTCTTTTGTAACTTCCGCTACTTCATTGACCTTAGTATAACACATTTGATTAACACAATGTCAACTTTTAAAAAAACATCTCTTGTTTGCATATTAAAACTCTCAACTTACATTTTTACTTTAACTATCTATTTTTATAGCGTAAAAATAACGACCTCATTTAAGAAGTCGTTATTACTCATTTATTTATGAAATCCTGTCTTTAAAGATTTGCCAGCGCTTTCAATTATGTTTGATTTGTATGTATAAGTATTTGCTTTCTTCTCCGCATCATCTTCTTCTGCAATTTCAATTAATCTATCAATTAATTGAGAATAAGTTGTTCCACCATATTCCCATAAATAGAAAGCAAATGATCCTGGAATTGTATTTATCTCATTTACATACACTTTGCCATCAGCATTATCTACGATGAAATCAACACGAACAACCCCTTTAGAACTTAATGCTTTAAATACTTTTTCTGTTAAAGCTTTAACTTCTGCAGTTTGTTCTTCTGAGATATCGGCAGGAACTTTTCTTGACATACTTGCCATTCCAGAAGCTCCATCACCAGATTTTGCTCCACCTTTCTTACCGCCTTCATTTCTTAAATATTTTTCATCAAATGTTAAAAATTCTTTCCATGAAACTGGTTGTTCACAAACAGAAACATCTACATGCTCTCCACGACCAATTGCTGAACAATTTATTTCTTTTAAATCTTCAACACCATTTTCAACGATAACTCTCTCATCATATTCAACAGCAACATCAATTGCAGCAATCAATGATTCTCTATCTGTAGCCTTAGAAATTCCTATGCTTGAACCTAAGTTTGCAGGTTTAACAAACATAGGATATCTTAATACAGCTTCAACTTGGGCAATAACAACATTTTGAGATTTTCTCCATTCGCTACGCAAAAAGTATGTATAAGGAAGTATTGGAATTGCATACGCATCGAAAACTTTTTTCATCATTATTTTATCCATACCAACAGCAGAACCAAGCACACCAGAAGAAGTATAAGGAATATCTGCCAAATCAAGTAAACCTTGAAGCGCACCATTTTCACCATTTAAACCATGCATTGCTGGAATAACAACATCAAGTTCTATAAAAGTTTCCTTAGCTAAAAAATTCTTTGGTGGAATAACAATTCCTTTTCTATTTGGAGCAATGTAACCTTTTGTTAAAACACTTTTCATTTTGTCAAAATCTTTATAAATTGTTTGATCGATAAGTCTACTATCAGCATACCATTCGCCATCTGAATGTATGTAAATTGGATAAATATCATATTTCATCCTATCCATATTTTCGATAAGTTGCAAACCTGTAACAACAGATACATCATGTTCACAAGTAACACCGCCAAAAATAACACCAACTTTTTTCATATGCAAATCCTCCTCTATCTATTCATTATAATTATCTGGCAAATCATTTTCAAAAAGAATTACATCTCCAACTCTTGTAAGCTCACCAAGTTTCTTTGTAGCCTCATCTAAATTTGCCACAACATGAATATTCATATTATCAAATTTTCCCTCTTTTAAACCTTCTTCCATAGGTTTTGAACGTTTCATTCCAACTAAAATTGCTATATCTACAACTTTAGCCATGTTCTTTCCAAACTTTTTGTTTTCTGCTTCTTCACTTTCACCCAATTCAACCATACCAGGTGTAATAATAATTTTTCTACCTTTAAATTTTGAAAGAACATCTAATGCCATTTTAGAACCAACCGGATTAGAATTAAAAGCATCATCGATAACAATTGTACCATTTCCGCTATCTAATATTTGCAGACGATGTGGAATCGGTTCAATCTTTGCTACACCTCTTTCAATTTCTTCAACCGAAAGACCTAATTTCACAGCAATAGCAATACATCCTAAAATGTTTGTAACATTGTGTTCACCAAGAAGTTTTGTAACACATTTAATTTGTCCAATTGGAGTATGAGCTGTAAACGAACACCCCTTTTCATCTAGGACAACATCTCTTGCATAAACATCTGCATTTGAATTTTTTATTGTATAACAAATTTTTTCTCTCGTTTCCTCCGAATACAATCTTTGACAATGATCATTATCTCTTGGTAAAACCACAACACCATCACTAGGCAAAGCTCTTAAAAGTTCCGATTTTGTCTTTACAACATTTTCAATTGAACCAAACGATTCTAAATGCTGAGGTCCAATCGAAGTAATAATACCAATTTGAGGCATTACAAATTCACAAATATCTGAAATATCTCTTCTATATCTAGCGCCCATTTCAGATATAAACACTTCGTGCTCTGGTTTTAATTCGTTATTAATAACCTTAACATTTCCCATCGTGGTATTATAACTTTCGGGCGTTGCATAAACATTATATTTCTCACTAAGAATAGTTTTCAAAATGTATTTGGTACTTGTTTTTCCATAACTTCCAGTAATACCAATTCTAATCAAATTCTTAAAGTTCTTACTCTTAAGTTTTCTTCTTGCTTTAGATTTATAATGATCTTGAATCCATGCCTCTGTAGGATAAGCCAAGAAGTTAGCGATAGCCATGTTAAGAGGAAGAATTGCAATCATAAGTGAAAAGAATTCTAATTCAGTCATAAAGTATAAACAAATTCCACCAGGCACTTCAGCATACATCGGATCAGGATTTATATAACTTACATATATCAAAGCAAGTAATACCAAATTCCAGAAAATCAATCTTTTTGCTCTAGAAGTATAAACCAATTTCTTCTTCGCATTTTTTCTATTTCTTTTATCTTTTATAATTTGCTTTATATTTGCAAACACAAATATTGCAAACATACACAAATATTCAGTTAGCAATACTGCATGAGTTAAATTTTGAGGAGCATTTTTTCCAACTCCCCAATTCAATAACATAAGTAATAGCGCAAACCCACCAGTTAACAAAAGTTGAAAAATTCCAGGTGAAAAAGATGTTTTCAAATTTTTCCCAAGCCAACGAGAATAATCTTTAAATTTGTAACCTTCTAATTGCATCATATGTACCATTCTTGGAACCAAGAACATGTATATAAACCAAGGTGTATATATCAATATCAAACTAGTAATTTCTTGAATTAATTTCATGCATTCGCCTCCAATAAATTATTTCGAATTCAAAAAGCTTTCAATTACTCTATTATATTGCACTTGATTATCCAAATACGAATAATGTCCTGCATTTTTTATTACAACAATACCAGAATCCGGAATATTAAACTTCATTATATTCGCCATATAAAGCGGTGTATCAATATCCTTTTCGCCCCAAATCAAAAGTGTAGAATTTTTTATATCTTTCAAATTCGGAGTTAAATCCAAAGAAATAACTTTTTTAAACGTTTCTTTCATAACTTCAGATTTTAAAGCTTTATAATCCGCTGAACTATGCTTATCTCTATACTTTTTAAGCACTTCATCTTTTTTATCTTTAGGTAAAAAAGTTTTTAAGCACCATGCACCAATTTTAAAAAACTTTTGTTTCAAAGTTTTCTTTAAAGTCTTTTTAGGTTTTACTCCAGCCGCATCTGTAAGAATAATTTTATCAAACAACATTTCATATTTAGATGCCAAATAAATTGTAACTCTTCCTCCAAAAGAATGCGCGATAACATCACACCCTTCAATATGATTTTGCTCAATAAATTTCTTTGTCATTTCAGCATATTCTGGCACTCCCCAAGGTTCTAGCGGAATATCACTTCCCCCAGATTCTCCAGGAAAATCTAAAATATAAACTTTTCTCCTATCTTTTAAAAATTGCCAGATAGGAGCCATCGAATTAATGCAGCCTCCCCAACCATGCAAAAGCAAAATTGGTTTTCCTTCTCCCATTATTTCATAATTTATATTAACACCATCAATGTTGATCTTCAAAAATAATCACCTCAACTGAAACTTAGGGGACAGTCCTTGACATCAAAAAATTTGTTTACAAGGACTGTCCCCTCGGTACGAAAATTTACACATTTAATCCTAAATATTCATCATAAGTAGTTCTTCTATCTATAATTCCATGTTCAGTAATTTCAATAATTCTGTTTGCAATAGTTTGTACGAATTGGTGGTCATGTGATGTAAATAAAATTACACCTTTAAAGTTCATAAGACCATTGTTTAATGCTGTAATAGATTCAAGATCTAAGTGGTTTGTTGGTTCATCAAAAATCAAAACGTTAGCACCTGAAAGCATCATCTTTGCAAACATACAACGAACTTTTTCTCCACCAGAAAGCACGTTAACTTTCTTTAACGCTTCTTCTCCAGAGAATAACATTCTACCTAAGAAACCTCTTACGAAAGTTTCTTCTTTAACTTTTGAATATTGCATTAACCATTCTGTGATTGTTAAATCTTGCATAAATTCTTTATTACAATCTTTTGGAAAATATGCAACAGAAGTAGTTATACCAAATTTATATTCACCATTATCTTGAATAGAATTGTCAGTTAAAATTTCAAAAAGTTCTGTCTTTGCATTTCCTTTTGGGCCAACAAAAGCAATCTTATCACCTTTTTGAACATTAATAGAAACGTTATTTAATAACTTCTCACCTTCCAAAGTTTTAGAAATATTTTCAACGAATAATATTTCTTTACCTGGTTCTCTATCCATTTCAAAATTAATGTAAGGATACTTTCTATTTGAAGGTTTGATTTCATCAAGTTGAATCTTCTCTAATAATTTCTTACGAGAAGTAGCTTGTTTAGATTTAGAGGCGTTCGCGCTAAATCTTCTAATAAAATCTTCCAACTCTTTAATTTTTTCTTCTTTCTTTTTATTAGAATCTTTCATTTGCTTTAATGCTAATTGGCTTGATTCATACCAGAAGTCATAGTTACCTGTATATACAGTGATTTTTCCAAAGTCAATATCTGCAATATGTGTACATACTGAGTTTAAAAAATATCTATCGTGTGATACAACGATAACTGTATTTTCAAAGTTGATTAAAAATTCTTGTAACCATTCAATAGCTTCAATATCCAAATAGTTTGTAGGCTCGTCTAGAAGCAATACGTCTGGATTTCCAAACAAAGCTTGCGCAAGTAAGACTTTAACTTTTTGAACTTCAGTTAAATCTTTCATATATTTATCATGCAAATCTGTTTCAACACCCAAACCAGTAAGCAAAACAGCAGCATCAGTTTCCGCATTCCATCCATCAAGTTCTGCAAACTTAGCTTCTAATTCACCAGCTTTAATTCCATCAGCTTCTGAAAAATCAGGTTTTGCATATAAAGCATCTTTTTCTTTCATTATATTATATAAAACACTATTGCCCATGATAACCGTTTCCATTACAGGAAGCTCTTCGTATTCATGGTGATTTTGTTTTAATACAGATAATCTTTCGTTAGGGTTCATTGTAACTTCACCTTGAGAAGGTTCAATTTCTCCAGATAAAATCTTAAGGAAAGTTGTCTTTCCCGCACCGTTAGCACCAATTAATCCATAACAATTTCCAGGTGCAAAAGTAATATTTACATTTTCAAATAAAGTACGTTTTCCAAATCTTAACGTAACACCATTAGCTGTAATCATTTCTTTCTCCTTTAAATATATTTTTAACGAGGATCATAGATTGTAGATCCGAAAGTTCTTGGTAAAGATATTCTCTTAAATCTTTCCATAAAGAAGTTATCGGTCATTCCCGCGATAAAATCGACTATTATTTTATCAGAAGAATTGGCTTTTGTATAGTCTCTGTTCATCCCAGATACGTATATTTCATTGATTTCGCTGTTCTTTTGAGTAATCTCTTCTCTTAAACCAGCAAAAACCGTTTGAAACATTTTGTCAAATTTCTCTTCTTTATCTTCTTTTAAAGGACTTCTGTATATATTTTTATAATTAAAATCTAATAACTTCTTAAGTGCTGTAAATACTGGCTTTGAAAACTCTAGATATGGCTTTTCATAGCTATTTGTAATCAAATCTTCAACCAAATTATTGATAATAGAAGAATTCTTATTTCCTAAAACTTCTGTTATAGATTCTGGAATTTCTTCTCTATCAATGATTCCAAGCAAAATAGCATCTTCTATATCTCTACCAATATATGCAATAACATCTGAAATTCTAACAACGCAACCTTCTAAAGTCATTGGTTTTAAAGTCTTGTCAAATCCAGGTTCTTTACTAGCTCTCTCATATTCATCTAAAAATTGTTCCTTTGTTTTATTCCAATCAGGTTCATAACGTTGATTTAACATCTCGCCATTGTGACACAAAATACCATCTAGAACTTGAAGTGTTATATTCAATCCTTTTCCTGAATTTTCAAGATCCTTTAAAACACGTACACTTTGAACATTATGTAAGAATAATCCTAAATCATTTGCTATACAAATTCTATTGAGACAACGTTCTCCAGTATGACCATAAGGCACATGTCCTAAGTCATGACCTAAAGAAATTGCTTCGATCAAATCTTCATTTAATTTAAGTGCACGACCAATAGTTCTAGCAATCTTTGAAACAAATTGAACATGAAGTCCACGATGAGTTATAAGGTCATTATCAAAAAATGCAAAAACTTGAGTCTTATCCATATATCTCGTATACGCTGTTGAATGCAAGATTCTATCTACATCCCTAAAAAATGATGGTCTTACATTAAATTCATGACGGTTTTCCGAATTTTCTCTACCTAATCTTATTGCATTTTTTGAAAGGCAAGCATACGGAGATAAGTATTTCTCGTTTTCCATATATTCCTTTACAATCATTTCATCTAATTCCATTAATCTCATCCTTTCTTTGTTGAACAATCAGTTCTAATTTATTTTTTCTTTAAAACAATCTTAACACGACCACTTCTAGATGTGCCGTTTGTGCTTACTACTTCAAGTCTTCCTTTTCCCCTAACAGAAATTAAATCGCCTTCTTTAACACTTTTTGAAGTGCTCGAAATTTGAATATGATTAATTTTTACACATTCATTTTTTACAAATTCAGCACTCTTCTCTCTTGAAATACCAAACCCTGCGCTAATTACCGAATCAATTCTAAGAGAAGAAACTGTAGTTCTAATTTCTTTAGAAGTATCTTCTAAAATCATAATATCATTTAACCCTATTTCTGTTAGCGAGACTTTCTCGCGCCCAACGTATTTTAAGTTATTTAATATATATTCTGCAATACTTTTTAATACAATAATATCGCAAACATTCTCACTAACTACTATATCACCCAAAACTTCACGCTTGATGCCTAAGCCCAGTACACTTCCCAAAATAGCTCTGTGACTCAAATTATCAGTTGCCGTAATTCTTATCGCTGTAAGAATTTCTGAAAAATCCCATTCTTCAGCACCAATCAAAATCACCGCTCTTTCAGCTACATCAAAACCTCCAAACGCGCAAGTTTCTACATATTTTATAACACCACGAACTTCAACTAATTCTGCCGGATCTAAGAAATTAGTAACTTGAACTTCACCGGTTTCGTAAAACTTATTAACTTTATCCGAAATTTTATCCGCTAAAAACTTCACTAAAGCGGCACTCCTTTCCTTCTCGTCGGGTGTCTTATTGGTTGTCTTGTCGGGGACAGTCCTAAAAAGGACATTTTTCAAAATGTCCTTTTTAGGACTGTCCCCGACAAGACAAAAAGAGCGTTCAAGAAAATTGAACGCTCATCCTTTTTAATCAACCTTAAAATGTCCATCTGAGCCTAAAACAAAAGGCATTTCATATTCTAATGCTCCGTACTTAGCACTAGCAACTTCTGATGGATCAAAATAAATAAATAACTTACTATCTTTTATATAGAATTTTTGATCTTCCGGTAACTTTGTAAGTCCATCTCCACCCATAAATTCAACTTTGCTAACTGATGTAATCTCATCTATTATTTCTTTTTCAAAATCTGTAGTTGGATCAAACAATTCTTCCAATTTTACAGTTCTTTCAGTTGTTACATCAATATTGTAAATTTCTTTCCATGTATTTGAACGTATACCACCTGTTTGATAATCTTGGTGAATTATAAGTGTCAAATATTTACCAGCATTATATCTTTCATAAGTAGTTATATATTTATAAAGCTTTGTGTCAGGTGTCTCATCATCAACAACGGCACTAATTTCAGCTCTATAATCAGCAAGATTAGAAGCAATCTTAGTATTAATACTATTTTCAAAATTTTTATTCGTAAAAGATTTTATCGAAGGATATTCGTTACTAATTTCGATATTTCCAACTCTATTATTAAAAGGAACTGTTTCAACAACAACTTGTGCTGCTGGTCCTTCATCTTTTGTAATAGGTGTTGTAGATTCTTTAGGTATATCAGGTCCGATTGGTCCTGGATTTTTATCGCCCCATAATGCGCAACCTGTTAATAGCAATGTAAGAACAGATATTAATAGCAATATTTTTTTCATACACTAAACCCCCATAAAATTATTTCAAAATTATGGTATCATAAAGCAAAATTAAAAACAAGTTTTTTTTCAAAACTTACGGAACTAAGAAATTAAAACAAAATTGTCCCAAGTGGGGACGGAGATTCTTTAGGACAAATCTCCGTCCCCAACTGGGACAAAAAAAGTGATAAGTCTAACCTTATCACTTCTTAACTTTTATTTATCTTCTAATGTTTTTGTTACCATTTCAGTAACTGTTGGTGCTATTGACATTCCTAATACAACAAACATTATTCTAGAAACTTCTATTATTAACATTTCTGAATTAAATACTTGTTCAAATCTTGCAGAATTCATATAAACAACGAAATATTTTTGAAGCATTGCAACAAGTAAAATTCCTACAACTAAAATTATTTTTTCCGAAAGATATTTTTTCATTTCTTCACTATCAGTAGATTTGGTTTCCATCATTTCTATCTTTTTAGTAATCATTGGTATTACAGCAAATGCCATCATTAAAACTGTTAACGCTATACTTAATGAATGGAAATTAACTGTTGGAGTAATCGCCCCATTTTCAATCATCGGAACAATGTCTTCAACAAGTGATGCAGATTCATACGAAACACCAGCAATATTTGAAATATAATCAAATCCGTATATTATAACCGTCATAACAACTAAAACTGCAACAAGCGAAATTAACGCATTACCAAGTTTCGAATTAACACCTAATTTAAGCGCAAAAAACGCAATAGCAATAAGTACTATAGTTGCAGACGCTACAACCCAAACATTAAAATAATTAAGCATAAAATCTGCAAACACTATAAACAATAAATCTACTATTAATATAGTAGGTAATAATAACTTTACACCATGTTTTCCTGTGTAAACAAGAGCTAATAACACTGTCACTATTCCTAAAATTGTTATCGGTAACCATCTTGAAACAGATGCATCAAGCTGAGTAACATATGGAAAAACTCCATCATCACTTTCATAAAAACTTACATATATAATATCGCCCTCATTAACCATAGAAACATCAATATTAGAATACGTATCTACTTTTAAAGGATAGATGCAATCTTCAAAAGTTTGCCCCTTAAAATCGCCTTCCAAAACCTCTATTTCTAAACCTTGATATCTAGACATATAGTAAGCATTCGATTCATCAACACCATATTCAATTGTGGCCTCAGATGCATTTTTTACTTTAGCTTTATAAACTGTTGTTGGAACATCATATAAGATGTTATAAAAAATCCCTTCTATATATCCAGCTTTAGCTTCGTCGCCACCACTCATCTCTTCAAGAAGTTTTAAATATTCTTCATAACTTTCTATATAAATAGCATCATCATTCTCCGTCGCATTAACTACCGAAAACGAAAATACAAACATAAGCAAAATCAAAAACATTATAAACTTTTTCATATTTGTCCACCTCGAAAAAAGTATAATACACTAAAAAATTTTTCGCAACTTAAAAACAAGAAACAAACAAGCGAACACAAAAAGGTTCGCCTGTTATACTAATTCTATTCTAAATCCAAATTTATTTTTTCAATTTCTTCTTTACTCAACCCTGTTGTTTGTTCAATAATTTTAATATCTAATCCAAGCTCAATCATCTTTTTGGCTATTTTTTTATTTGCTTTTTCCTCACCTTCTATCCTACCTTCTATCCTACCTTCTGCTTTACCTTCTGCTCTACCTTCTGCTAGCCCTTCCCTTTTGGCATTTTCTCTTCTCGTAGCTTCATCCATAGCAGCTAAATCTTCAAACATCAATATGTACTTGTATGATTCGTTCGTTTCAAGCATCTTTTCGTATTCTTCTTTGGCTTTTCTCACTTCATCTAATGTATATGACATATCCACCAACTCCTTTTTAGTGTGGTCTATAAACCACAACCAAAACTCTTTTTTCTTAGGTTTCATTATATCTAACTTTCTAAACTTTTTCAACTCTATTATATGTATTTCAAAGTCATCAAAACTATTTTTAACGTTACTTTCATCCTCTTTTATTTTCCACTTAGAGTGATATTTGGGAAAATTATACACCTCTCCATCTAAAATCCAAATACATATCGTCTTATTCGCAACAGTATAAGCCTCACCTCGCTGAAATTGTCTTAAATATAAATTGCTCCAATATGAAAGTTGACGCTTGTCACTAAAATCCTGCATATTTGTCTGAATCTCAATATTTACAATAGTACCATCCGAAAGTCTAGTCACTACATCTAATCGCGAAGTTTTTTCACCATAAAAATCCGGAATAAACTCCGTCCCAACATCTACAGATAACGATTCAATTTCAATCTCCAATACACTTTCTAAAAAATCCTTTAATATCGACTCGTTACCTTTTTTACCAAAGATTCTTTTGAAAACAACATCATTCTTTGGGGTAATTTTATTGAATAACATTTCTTCCATCTTGCATACTCCTATCATAAAAATTCCCCATTAAAAAGATATCTTTATCCCCCAAAAGCATTAGCACATAAGCATCACTCTTTCCTATTAAAATTTATTTTTTGTGAAATTTCGTAACGGTCGTTACGAACAAGAAAAAAACTCAGCTAAGAGCGACTCTCCTAACCGAGTTTATCGTATTTTATTTTCATCAAGCTGTCAAACAAATCAATTCGACAAATTCCGCATCGAACCGCAGAGACACTCCTTATAATCAAAAAATTTGATTACACGGAGTGTCCCTTAAGTACGAAAACTTTTGCAAGTGTCCTTTTAAGGACTGTCCCCTCAAGGACGAAGCTTTAGTTTTGTGTCACAATACCGTTATTGTTTTGGATTGGTCCATAGATTTCTGGTTTTGGTCCTATAATTACTAACCCTTCATCATTTTTGATTGCAATGTCATTAGCTGTAGTGTTAGCCGTTATTTTCGAATTACCATCTATGTATACCGTCGCATTTCCAACATCATATGTTGTGATGTCGTAAACTACATCATATCTTACATTAGCATCTATAACTTTTACAGTTGATGCGTTTGATGAATTTATATCGACAGGATCTAAATCACCTTTTTCTCCAACTATCGATGCTACCCAATCCCCTTTATGTCTATAAATCTTATACTTAGTTGTTCCATCCATTTCAGCAACGTGTACTTGTTGTCCTGGAACCATGATAGTATCTTCATAGTTATAAGTGTTTTGTGCTAATAATTTTACGCCATCACCTGTGTCTGTGTAGAATGCAACCGTATATTGATTTATTGTCCACACAGCAGTTATTAAAGCATGACCAGCTTCATTATACGAATCACCCGCATCATATGCCACACCAGCAGGGGTTTTCCAATTACTAAATGTGTATCCAGTCTTATGGAATCCGCATTCTCTTAAAGTTATCGGATAACCATGTACTAAAAGTTGATTTAACATGCTTCCTGATGTTTGATAACTTGTTCCAACATTATACGTAATTTGGTAAACACTCTTTTGAACTTCCGTCCTATTATCTTCTACGTCCGCAACTTCAATATTATACGCACCGTACGACGTTATATCAAAGACTGCAGTACCCGAACCATCATTTTTAATTGTTACACCTGTTGTCAATTCAGTATCATTCAAATAGAACTTCGCAACACCACTATATGAGTCATGTGCAGTTACTGTTGCTGTTGCTGTACCATCTTCGTGATATGTTATTGCTACAGAAACTGTTTCTGGACCAACGTGGTCTCTTACTATCATATTTGTAGGTTCTGACATGTGAGAATAATAATACTCACCATCAACCAAAGCACTCTTAATTAAGATTTGGTAATCACCAGAATCCGAGTCTACAATTAAGTCTTTTCTAAATGTTGTACCTGTTTCACCATTTAAAGCTCCACCATTAAAGTACCATTGATATTTAACATCGTCTGTTGGGTTACCAGCTCTGATATCTGGTTCTAAAATTAGTGATTCACCAATGTTTAGAATTATATCTTCTGGCATTGTAATAATCTTAAATGGATAATAAATTATTGTATTTGCTCCTGTATAAGTTGTTCCAGCCACAAATAAATCTGCAATTTCTTTTGCTTCAGTATAAATTATAGAACCACTTGAAAGACCCATAAACGTTCCCGTTCTATTGATACCACCTTTATTCGCTTCTGTAACTTTTAAGAATACTTTATTTAGATTACTTGCATTATAGAATGCATAAGCATCTATATTAGTAACATTTGATTTAACTTCATATCTTGCCAATGTCTTTGATTTCGGATATGAGATAAGCCTTGTTAAATCGCTAGTATACAATACTCCTTCACTATCTACAGCAAAAGCAGTATTTCCTGTTTCTATAGTAAATGCAGTTAGATTAACATCTCTAAATGGGTTATTACCCATAGAAGTAACATTCTTTCCAATTTCAAATGTATTTGGAAGACTTGTCATTCTCGCAAATGTATAATCTCCAAAGCTTGTTACTGAATCTGGTATAGAAATACTTGTAACAGCTGTCATATTTGCAAATAATGCATTACCATAGCTTGTTACCCCTTCTCTTAATTCAAGAGTTGTTGTATTTGGTGCATATGGTGTGAACCAAGGTGTATTTGTTGTAGTTGTTGAAATTGTATAACCTCTTGTTTCACCAGTACCATAAATAACAAGTTTGTATCTTGTAGCTGAATTTACACCATCACCAGCAATTACTTTTATTCCCGCAGTTACATTATCTGTACCTGAAGTTTTAGAAATATCCCACGTATTTACAAAAGTATCATTGTCTTCTAGATGAGCACTGTAATATGATGTGCCATTTTCTGAAGGTGATTTAAGCATTATGTGTGAATTTGTTTCTACAGCTGTTATATTTCCATAATATGCTTTAGTCTTACCTTTTAAGATACCATCATAGAAGTAAATACCATTTGTAGATTCAATACTGTAACTGCCACCTATAATTTCAGGAGTTGTTGCAGATAGCTCTCCACCTTGTGTACCTATTATAGTTTTTGATGTTGTATTCATGATGCCATGTGTACCACCCTCGATTGTTCCTCCAGTGATATTAATATCTACTGTTGAGAATTCATTCCAAATTCCGTATTTAGCACCATAAATCTTAGTTGTACCAGAAATATTTAAATTTGTTTCTTGAGCCGTATTTGAAGAATTTGTTTTAGTTAGTAAGACACCACTATTATTAGCTGTAATATCTCCTCCAGAGACATTAATTCTTGCATTAAAAGCACCCGAGTTAAATATTCCATAATGTCCTGCATTGATTTCCCCACCAAATACATTAACCTCTCCAGCATAAGCATTTACACATGTAGAAAAGCCTTCATTTTCATTAATAGCCTCAAAAGTTCCACCATAAATATTAGTTACAGAAGTTTCATTTTCGTTTATTATGATTCCAAGCGTAATATAATCTTCTGTATTTTTATTTTCAAACTTGTATGTTCCACTCTCTACGTTAATTGTTCCTCTATTTGAGAATAACCAGTATGAGCTTTCTTTATACACAGCATTAATAGAACCTTCTCCTGTTAATGTCAACTTACCTTTATTAACTATTGCAAAGTCATTTCCTGTTATCACACATTCATTCAAATCAATAACAATATTTTGTGTTGAACCAATTATTACTGCATCTTCTTCAGTATTATCTAACAATACTTCAATTCTTGTTTCAGCAGTTGTTGTAATTGATTCTACCGCAGCTTTTAATGTGTTGTAATATAGCGAACCAACTTGATAGTTAGCAGCGTTAATTGTTAACGTCGCAGCATTTGATGTTAACGCAAGTTCTGCATTTGTCATTTCTTCGTTTGGATATCCATCACTACTTACTACACATCTATATTGATATCCATCTAAATCACCAGTAGCAAGCACTACAAATGATGCTTCGTTATATCCTGTACCATCTGAAGCAGTTGCATTCACCCACTCTGTTGATGTAGGTGATTTTATTTGCCATGTATATTTTGTAGCAGGATTTCCAGCAGTTACCCCAACACTAAATGTAACTGGGTTACCATTAGTAATTTCTTGGCTTACTGGATGTGTATTTATTACTGGAGGGTAATAAACTTTTGTATTTGCAGATGTGTAATTTGTATCTGCTACAAATAAATCTGCAATTGATTTTGCATTTGTATAAATTATCGAGCCTTCTGCAATTCTACTAAATGCATTTTGTTCAACGGTAGTCAATTTATTACTATTTATATATACTTTTTCAAGTTGATTACTAGCAATAAATGCACCTTCTTCTATTTGAGTTACATTAGAACCTACAATAAGTGTTTTTAAATTATCTGCTTCTCTAAATGATTGTCTCAAAATTTTAGTTACAGATTCAGGAATTGTGTAGCTTGTATCCGCTTTCATTCGAGGATATGCAACCAGTTCTGTTCCATCTATATTGAATAATACATCGTTAACCACTTTATAATAAGTATTACCCGATGCCACTTTAAATGAACTTACACTTGCATAAGCAAATGGATTTACGCCCATTGATGTTAACGTAGAAGGAATTGACACTGTTTTACTATTTTGTAAAGATTTTATAAACGCCCAATCATTTATTCGAATTACTCCTTCAGGTATATTTATTGTTGTTATGCCATATAACTTAGCAAACACCCTAGAACCTATAACTGTTATTCCTTCTTCAATAATCAACTTATCAATTTCGGTATAATAATTAATCCAAGGGATATTGCTATATTCATCATCAACATACTCAAAATCTTTTATTGCACCTGTTCCTTGAATTGTTAATGTACGTCCCGTCTCTGTCTTTTCTAAGAATGCCCATACATTATCTACTCCAACTGTCGCTGAGATATCCCAGCCCATAGCAATAAATTTTGTTTTATATAATTTTGAATCTATTGTTTCTTCACCATCATATAAATCATATTTATCTGGTATGTCTAAAATTTCACCATCATTTGTTGATGCGATACCTTTTAAGATACCATCATAGAAATTGAAACCATTTGGTGCATCAATTGCTACAATTGAACGAATCTCTGGGTTTACTTTACTTACCCATTCAGTTACATCATCTTCACCAATTGTAAGTGTTCCTGCTGCTCCATTATGTTCTACCGCAATTTCTCCGGCATAAACATTTCCACCTTTTATAGTTAATGTTCCTGTGCCACTATTTGTAATACCATAAATAGAAGTATCAATTGTTCCACCTTCCATTGTAAGTGTTGAAGCACCAGCCATTGTTATACCTGTATTTAATCCACTATATGATCCGGCAACAATACTTGCTTTAGCATTACCTGCAAGATTTATTATGCATGTATTACTTGTCATTGTAGCGTTATTAATTAATAACTCTATAGGCGCCGCCGTATTAATACCTTTATTAGAACCATTGATTGTTCCTGCATTAATTGTAATTGTTCCGCTTAAAGTATCACTTGTAGTAATACCTTCTTTAGCATCAATAAGTCCAGAATTCATTCTCATGTTTCCGCTTGCACTATTTAAATATACGCCAACATATCCACTAGTAATTGAAGGACCTGCTTCGTTTGTTTTTCCTAAATCAATTGTTCCACTCGTTGCTGCATTCATATAAATACCATATTCATTTGTACCTGTAGAACCATTTGATCTATATGTACCATCTTCTATAGTAAGTAATGATGTCGCAGCATTCATATTAATTACTTTTTGACTAGCGGTAATTGTTGCTCCTGAAATTGTTGCAGTAGCACTAGTTGCTGAAGAAGGAATATCTAAACCATTTCCAGCAGTTGCAATTACTGTACCACCAGTAATATTAATAGTTGCATTACCACCAAAAGTAACACCATCTGATGCCGCTGTAATACGTCCTCCTGTTTGTGTGTATATTCCGTTACTTCCGAAAACTATACCATCACTTGCTGCAGTAATTGTTGATCCTGCACCTATAGTTACAGTACTATTTGCAACAGTTGTATGAACAGCGTGACCACCGTTTGAAGTTACTGTTGCACCAGTAATTGATACTGGAACTAAGCCAGTAGACTCAACTTTAATTGCAGTATCGTCAGCTGTGATCGTACCACCTGTAATTTCGATTGAACCTGCAATATATTGAGAGGCCCAGATACCATATTCACCAGCAATTATTGTACCACCTGTAATTTTCAAATTGTGTTTTGATTCATAATCTTCTGCATCATATTTTAAAACAATACCTTTACCAGTCGATGTAATATTGGTTGTTCCAGAAATGTTGATTACACCAGTCTTATCAGTGCCACCCCCAATATAATCTGCATCCCAACCTTCAATTGCATATGCTAAGCATTCTTTCGCAATACTTAAATTCGCTTCGCTCACGTTATAATCAATTGCAACTGTACCACCAGAAATATTAAGTGTACCTTCAAAGTTTGTGATACCTCTTGCAGACCATTTAGCTGTTGTTGCAATTGCGCTATTTAATTTCATCTCTACAGCTCCGCTTGTCATATTAAATGTTCCATAGTTTTGCAATGCGTATGCAATTTGTTCCTCATTTCCGTTATGTCTAATTGTAGAGCCTTGTAAATTTAAAGTTCCATTATTAATCATTAACTCTATAATTCCCGCAGATGCATTACTAATTGTTTCAATTGTTCCACCATTGTTAATTGTAAGCGTTCCATTGTTTATAATTCCTGCTGTTAATTTTTCAATTTCTTTACTCTTCATATCCAAAGTAATAACTTGATTTGATGCAATTACTGGTGCAGAATCATCAACTGTAGAAACTATAACTGTAATATCATGTGTACCAGCACCTGCACCTTCAAGAGCTGCTTGGAATGTTGGATAATATAATCCGCTGTCTACACGGTAATTACCACCACTAATTGAAAGTGATGCTGCTCTTGAAACTGTATCTGCTGAAATTTCATCTTGTGTGAAATATTCATTTGGATACGTGTTACTCTTTACCATACATCTATAAGTTGTTCCAACCATTTCAGGATCTGTATATCCTGTTGTGAATGTAGCGGTTGTTCCACCTGTACCATCACTAGATGTTACCTCTCTCCAATCTGTAGCATCAGGTTCTTTTATATACCATTGATATGTAATTCCTGATGGATTACCATCTTGAACTTCTATTACAAATTCACCTGGTTCAGGACATACAAGCGCTTGATCTGGCGGTTGAACTGTAATCTTTGGTGGATAATATACTACTGTATTAGCAGTTGTATATTTACCACTTAAGTTTGTATATACATCATATGAAATTGTATAAATTGTTGAACCAGAAGCCATATTTAAAAATGCACCACTGCCAATTGAAGCAGATTTTCCTGTTTTTAAATATAGTGTTTCTAAGCTTGTCATATTTGCAAAAGCATTTGTTCCAATTGAAGTTACACTTGATGGTATTAATAATGTTGTAACATTGCTACTTCCATTAAACGCATCATTTGAAATTGTTGTAACGTTTGTTGGAATAGTTATATTTACTAATTTAGAAGTTGCAAATGCTTCTTGTCCAACTGTTGTAACTGTACTAGGAATTACAAAATCTGTACTTGTATTTCCTGCTGGGTATGCAAGTAAAGTTGTTTTTCCTACATTATATAAAGCTCTATCTTCTACTACATAAGAAATATTTCCATCAGCTAATGTAATATTTTCAAAAGTTGCATAAGCAAATGGATTAACTCCGATTGATGTAACACCAGCTGGTATTTCAAATGTACCAGAAATATTTTTACAATTTGCAAAAGCATGATCACCAATTGAAGTTATTGTACTTGGAGTTGTTAAATCTGTAAGTGATTCGAAATTGTACATAACATTATCTCCAAGGTTTGTAATACCTTCTTGGATATCCACTGTTGCAATAAGATGTCTATATCCAAGCCAAGGAACACTAGTTGTAGTGAAATCTTTCATCGCACCTGTACCAGTAATAATAAGTTTATACTTATCCATGTCATTAGCATCTTGTTCAAGAACCGCCCACGCAGTTACTGTTGAAGAACCAATAGGAGATATATCCCAACCTGATTGAAGAGTAGCTGCAATGTAATTTCCTTCTCTAGATCTAAACACTGAATATCCATCTTCTGAACTATCTATTGTTCCATCTACGAATGGAGCTGTAATACCTTTAATCTTTCCATCATAGAAATTAAACACTGTTCCTGTTTCAGCATAAACACCAAAAGTTTCACCTTGTACAACTGGTGTAGTTACACTGATAACACCATCTTCATTACCTATATTAATAGTACCGCTACCATCATCTCTTATACCTCTGGCTTCTGCAGATAAAATTGTTCCACCAAGAACATTAATTGTACCAGCACCTTCGTTATATACACCATAATACAAGTTACCTTTTACAGTACCATTTTCAATTCTTATTTCACCAGTGCTACGATTGTGTATTCCATAATTAGTTGAATCAATCGTACCAGTATAAATAGTAACTTTTGCAACAGTCTCGTTTAAAATACCCGTACTACCCTTGATAGTACCACCTTTAATACTCACAGGAGCAGTGCTTGCAGTAGTAATCGCTGCATTAGCACCATCGATAGTACCAGTCATAAGAAGAGTTTCACCAGTACCATAATTTATAACACCAGAAGTTCCACCATAAACAGTTGCACCGTTAACACGAAGTACCGCTGTTGTACCAGTATCATAGAAGATACCATATCTTCCACCAGTTATGGTTCCACCTTCAGCTTGGATTAAACTTGCTGTAGTAGAACCAGAAGCACCCGAAGTTACATGAACCGCATCGGTTACAGATTCAACAGTTCCTCCATATACATATATAGAAGTTTTATTCGTGCCGTACGCTTCAATTGCAGCGTTACCAGTTTTATTTGTTTTAGAAGAAACTGTACCACCGTTTATTGTGATAGTACTTGCAACATCACTATAGATTGCATAACCATTTCCTGTGCCCGTTGTTTCTAGTGAGTATTCTTCAATGACGTTACCTGAGTTGACAGTTGTTGTAGAAGATGATGCAACGTTTGCTATGGCTTTGTAAGTGCC
>CAZEVD010000010.1:0-45983 GCA_964515475.1 uncultured Eubacteriales bacterium | reverse complement strand
AAGATGAACAAGCAAAACTTTTAGAGCAAGCTAAGAGAGAAGCTGCCATAAGAGAGCAACAATCTCAGCAACAAACTCAAAAAGATGAACAAGCAAAACTTTTAGAACAAGCTAAGAAAGAAGCTGCTATAAGAGAGCAACAATCTCAGCAACAAGCTCAAAAAGATGAACAAGCAAAACTTTTAGAACAAGCTAAGAAAGAAGCTGCTATAAGAGAGCAACAATCTCAGCAACAAGCTCAAAAAGATGAACAAGCAAAACTTTTAGAACAAGCTAAGAAAGAAGCTGCTATAAGAGAGCAACAATCTCAGCAACAAGCTCAAAAAGATGAACAAGCAAAACTTTTAGAACAAGCTAAGAAAGAAGCTGCTATAAGAGAACAACAAAATAACCAAGTAAAAGTTGAAGCTCCAATAGAGAAAAAACAAGATGTTGAAGTTGATAAAGTTGTACAACCAGCAAAAGATTTCAACATGAATATAAAACCAAATCCAAATGCCCCAATTTCTAATGAAATAGAAATTGACGTGGCTCCGATAAAGAAAGAACCAATTAAAGTTGAGGCAAATCCTCAAGAACAAAAAGCGCCGGTAGTAGAAGCAAAGCCAGTACAACCAGAACCACCAAAAGTTCCGGTTACACAAATAACGCCACCAAGACCAATGGGAGAACCGAAACCTGTTCAACCAGTGACACCACCAGTAGCGTCACAACCAAGCAGACCAGCTTCTATAAATGTATCAACTCCTGGTGTACCAACTCCGGAACAACTTGCGGAGGCGAGAATTGTTTCTAATCCTGCTAAACCACAAAGTGCTGAAGCTATTAGAATGAAGGAAGAACAAGAAAAACTTGCTTTAGAACAACAAAAAATAAAAGAAGCACAAGAAAAACTTGAAGAAGATAAGAGAAAATTAAGAGAAGAGCAAGAAAGATTATTGAATGCTCAAAAAGGTTTGAATGCAGTAGAAAATACTCCAGCGGCTATTCCTCATTATACAAACACAACGGCTGTTCAAGCTCCACAAATGCCAAATGGAGCATTTAAAAAGATGGTTGTTTTTGTTGGTGCGAATAAAGCTGGAACTACTTTTGTTGCAAATGCTGTTGCACATGCTATGGCAAGTGCGAGAATCATGACTTCAATACTAGATATGACTAGAGATAAAGGTATGTGGTATATATATAGTCAACAATATAGTGCAGCTCAGCAAAAGAAAATGAGTGACTATATGCAAAGAATTTCTGATGGAGAGGAAATTTTTATAGAGACCGGAAATAGTTTTCTTAAAGTATACTCTGCACCAGGTTCAATAACAGATGTTAGAAGAGGTTATAAACATAAAAACATTATAGATGTTGTACGAAACAACTCAAACGTTGTTATCGTTGATGCGGATTTCACAACACCGATAGATTACTTTGAACAGGCTTCAGAAATCTATGTTGTTCAAGATTTAGATATTTTGAAAATGCCAGATACGACTCTATTTTTAAGAGAGTTAAAAAATAGAGGAATGAATATGAAAAAGATTAAAGTAATATTCAATAAGTATGTAAAAACAGCAGTGTTGAATCCAAAAAAATTAGTTCAAGTTATGAGCACTTATTCTGATCCAGCAATGACATATATGGAATCAGACTTATTGCCAACAAAAGTTGATTGTTCAATAATTCCGTACAATATAAACAACTATACAAAATATACAGAAGCATTATGTGCTGGTCTTACAAACTACAAAGGTTATTCTTCAGACTTTCTTGAAGTTATAAATGAAATTGTAGGTAAGATATATCAAGATGGTTCTGGCACGAGAATGCCACAAATGAATCAGCCAAAAGGCATGAAAAAGTTTTTTGGATAGAAGGAGGTTTTTATGGATTCACAAAATACAATATTTTTTAAGGTTGAAAAAGAAAAGAAAAGTAATTCAAAACAAATTTTAAGACAGGTATATGAAGCACTTGTTGAGAAGGGTTATGATCCAATAAATCAAATCGTTGGATACATTCTTTCAGGAGACCCAACATATATCACAAGTCATAAAGATTCTAGAAGTCTTATCAGACAATTAGAAAGAGATGAATTGCTAGAAGAATTAGTTAAAGAATATATTGGAGTAAACGATGAAAAATAGAATAATGGGTATTGATTATGGAGATGTGAGAACCGGTATTGCGATATCAGATCTTCTTGGAATAACCGCACAAGGTTTAGAATCAATTAATCACGGAGAAAGTGAGAAAAAGCTTTTAAACAGAATTGCAGAAATAATAAAAGAATATCAAATAGAAAAAATCGTAATTGGCTATCCACTTAATATGAACAATACTAAAGGTCCTAGAGCTGAAAAAACAGACAAGTTTATTGAAAAATTAAAAAATAGATTTGGGTTAGAAGTTATAAAAATGGATGAACGTTTAACAACAGTTTCTGCTCATAGGACAATGACAACGCTTTCTGTTTCTAAAGACAGAAAGAAAAATATTGTAGATACTATATCTGCAGAATATATTTTGCAGATGTATCTAGATAGAAACGCTTAAGTCATTAGACTTATAAGAAAGGAGAATAAAAATGAACGAAGATAATGTAAATGTAGAAGGACTAGAAGACTTCGATGAACTAGACAATAAAATCATTTTAAATGATGAAGATGGTAATGAAATCGAATTTGAATTCCTAGATGTTGTTGAAGTAGATGAACAAGAATACGTTGTATTATTGCCAGTTGAAGAAGCAGAAAAAGGAGAAGTTGTAATTTTCAGAATTGAAGGCGAAGGAGAAGAAGAAAGCTATGTAAGTCTTGATGACGAGGCTGAAGCTGAAAAAGTATTCCAAGCATTCAAAGAGAAAACAAAAGACGATTTTGATTTCGCTGACTAATTAAAAAAGTTGAGACATCGCAAGATGTCTCTTTTTTTATCTAAAACTGTACCAGTTGTTGAAGGACTCTTTCTGGGACAGTCTTGGTTGGGGACGGACTTAGTATGAGACAGAAAAAAGGCCGTATATATTGATTTTAAAAATTAATGAATTTTCCTAAAAACATTGAAAAAACTGGAAATGTATAATATAATTCACATTATGTAAATAAAAAGAAAGAGGCGCATAAGATGAATAAAGAATTAATTTTAGAAGTAGAAAAAGATATTGAAATTGAATTAAAAAAACAAGAATCAATTGAAGAATATAATACTATAAAAGTATTAAATACTTTTAAAAAATTCAAAGTAAACGAATCTCATTTGAATGGAACTACAGGATATGGTTATAACGATTTTGGAAGAGATACAATTGAAGAAATGTATGCGGAAATTTTCAAAACAGAGGATGCCTTAGTAAGAACACAATTAATTTCTGGTACACATACAATATCTACAACTTTATTTGGAATTTTAAGACCAGGAGATATCGTATTAAGCATAAATGGAAAACCATATGACACATTAGATGAAGTAATTGGAATAAGAGAAAACCCAAGTTCACTTGCTGCATATGGAATTAAATATGAACAAATAGATTTATTAGAAGGTAACAAATTTGATATTGAAAAAATCAAAGAAAGGGTTTCAAAGAAGGATATTAAATTAGTTATAATGCAAAGATCAAGAGGGTATGCTTATAGAAATGCTTTCTTAATCGAAGAAATGGAAGAAGCAATTAAGGCTGTAAAAGAATCTTGTCCTACAACATATGTAATGGTAGATAATTGTTATGGAGAATTTACAGATTTAAAAGAACCTACAGAAATTGGAGCAGATGTTGCAGTTGGTTCTCTTATAAAAAATATTGGTGGTGGAATAGCACCAACAGGTGGATATATTGTAGGTAAAAAAGAATTAATTGATTTAATAAGTGATAGATATAGTGCACCAGGTCTTGGTAAAGAAGGTGGAGCGACATTCAATTTAAACAGAAAAATTTTGCAAGGTTTATTTATGGCTCCACATATAGTAACTGAAGCTAAAAAAGTTGGAATCTTCGCAGCTAGATTATTAGAAAAGTTAGGATACGAAGTATCACCTAAATATAATGAAAGAAGATCAGATATAGTTCAAATGATTAAACTTAATGATCCGGACAAATTAATAAAATTCTGTCAAGGAATCCAATCTAATTCAGCAATAGATTCAAGTGTTACATTAGAAGCTTGTGATATGCCTGGATATGAAAGCAAAATTGTTATGGCTTCAGGTTCATTTACATCTGGTTCTTCAATTGAATTAAGTTGTGACGGTCCTGTAAGAGCACCATTTGTTGCTTATTTACAAGGTGGATTAACATATACATATGGAAAAATCGCAGTAATAGATGCTGTGGAAATGTTAGAGAAATAAACATTCTAAAATATATGAGGTGAAGAAATGAATGTTATTGTAATAGGCGGTGGTGCTGCAGGGATGATGGCAGCAATCATGTCTAGCAGAAATGGCAATCAAGTAACTATATTAGAAAAAATGCGTAGCATGGGAAGAAAACTTTCTATAACAGGAAAGGGAAGATGTAATATAACTAATGCTACTGATATGGATAATTTTATAAAGAATGTACCTGGTAACGGAAAATTTTTATATAGTGCATTTAGTCAATTTACGAATCAAGATGCTATAAATTTCTTTAATGAAATTGGAGTGAAAACTAAAATTGAAAGAGGCGATAGAGTTTTTCCTGTTTCAGATAGCGCAATGGAAGTTATAGACAAGTTAAAAAAAGAATTGGAGAAACAAAATGTAAAAGTTATCGTTGATACACCTGTAAAATGCTTAGTAATAAAGGATGGAAAAGTAACTGGTGTAAAAACCGAATCGGGAAAAACTTTTGAATGTGATAAAGTTATATTAGCTACTGGCGGAAAAAGCTATCCAACAACAGGTTCAACAGGAGATGGTTATAAAATAGCAAAAGCGGTAGGGCATACAATAGTAGAGCCTAAAGCTTCGCTTGTACCACTTGAAATTTTTGAAAAGAAAGTAGAAAAACTTCAAGGTTTATCACTAAAAAATGTTGGAGTAAAAATATTTGATGGTGAAAAATTAGTATACGAAGATTTTGGTGAGATGTTATTTACACATTATGGAGTGACAGGTCCTGTTATCTTAAGTGCGAGTGCACATATTCTTCGTATTAAGAATATAAATGAAAAATTAAAGACGCAAACAATCAAAATAAAAATAGATTTAAAACCAGCTTTAACCACAGAAAAATTAGAAGCAAGAATACAACGAGATTTAGAAAAATATACAAAGAAACAATATAAGAATAGTTTGGGAGATTTACTTCCAGGAAAGATGATACCTTATATTGTTGAAGAATCAAATATCGATGAAGAAAAACAAACAGATCAAATAACCAAGGAAGAACGTAAGACAATTGCAGAACTACTAAAAGGACTTGAATTTACAATTAAAGATTTTAGACCTATTGAAGAAGCTATAATAACAGCCGGGGGAATTAATATAAAAGAAATTAATTCTTCAACAATGGAATCTAAAATTGTCGAAGGTTTGTATTTTGCAGGAGAAATAATTGATGTTGATGCATATACTGGTGGTTTTAATTTGCAAATAGCATATAGCACAGCCTATGTAGCAGCTCGATAAAAGTCGAATATTGACAACGAAAAACACTTGAAAAACTACTTTTGATGAGCATAAAATGTCCTTTGGTGTCGTTTGGGAGAGGATTAAGATGGAAAACACTTTTGTAACAATTAAAGAAAAAGAATATAGCGCAGAAATTGTTGAAAAACGTTCTAAATTTATTGCAAAAGTAATAAAGGTTCAATCGGAAGAAGATGTTACGAACGAATTAAAAAAGATTAGAAAAGAACATAGAGATGCAAGACATAACGTTTTTGCATATAGATTAATGAATAGTGGAGAACGAATGAGTGATGATGGCGAGCCTAGTGGAACTGCTGGCGCGCCAATATTAGAAATATTGCGTGGAGAAAATTTACAAAACGTGTTAGTAGTGGTAACACGCTATTTTGGTGGAATTTTACTTGGAACTGGTGGATTAGTTAGAGCCTATAGTACTGCAGCCCAAAATGCAGTAACATCTGCTGAAAAAGTAGTAATGAAATTGTGCAATGAGTATGAGGTAAAGACGGATTATAACTATCTTAACATATTGACGCATTACTTTAAAAAGCAAGCAATAATTGTAAGGGACACCAAGTTTACTGATAATATAAGTTTTAGAATAATAGTTGAGACTGTACTTGCTGAACAAATTTTAAAGGATATTGAAGAGAAGACGGCTAGAACAGCAACTGTAGATTTAATAGAAACATATTATCAATAAATGTAAAAAATTTACATTTTAATATTGCTTTTACCAAAATTTGGTAGTATACTTTGAGAGTAATGAAAAATAAATGCTGAATGTTGTTAGAAATTAAACACTCAGACAATATGTTAGGAGGATTTTTATGCAAGAGAAGATTAAAGTTGTCATAGCAGATGACAATCTTGAATTTGCAGAAATTGTACGAGAGTTTTTAAATCACAAACCAGATATCGAAGTAGTAGAAATAGCAAATGATGGCGAAGCAGCACTAGAAGTTTTACAAAGAGTAGAACCAGATGTAGCTTTATTAGATATAGTAATGCCGAAGTTAGATGGCATAGGAGTATTAGAAAAATTAAACGCATTACCAAACAAACTAAAAACAAAATTCATAGTATTGTCAGCAATAGGTCAAGATGTAGTAACACAAAAAACAATGATGTTAGGTGCAGAATACTACATGATAAAACCATTTGAACTAGAACTATTGTTAAAGAGAATAAGAGAAATAAAGAACGGCCTTTTAGAATCAAGAGTGCCAAAAGTTTTAGGAGTTGCACAAATAAAAACTCCGTATATAACAGAAAATCCAAATTCTTTAGAAACATCGGTAACCAACATAATACATGATGTTGGAGTACCTGCACATATAAAGGGATATCAATACATAAGAGAAGCAATTACACTAGCTGTTAATGATATGGAAGTAATAAATTCAATCACAAAAGAATTATATCCAACATTAGCAAAGAAGTTTAAAACAACACCATCACGTGTAGAAAGAGCAATAAGACATGCAATAGAAGTTGCTTGGAATAGAGGAAAAAGTGAAGTGAACAATATGATGTTTGGAAACACAGTCTCTGTTACAAGAGGTAAGCCAACTAATAGTGAGTTTATAGCGATGATTGCGGATAAGATTCGTCTTGAAATGAAAAGCGCGTAAAATGCATGAAAAGCAGCAATTTGCTGTGTCAGAATAAAACTTGAAAACCTTAAGCGTACCATATGTCGGTGTAAAGCTATAAGAATTGTGAAAATATATTCAAAAGATACAACATAAGTTGATAAGTTATATATGAATAAAAATATTAGCCCCTTTAATTTATCGGTAGATGAATTAGAAAAGGATATTATTGAATACATAGATTATTACAATAATAAAAGAATAAAGGGCAAATTAAAAGGAATGAGCCCTGTACAATACAGAATTCATTCCTTAAATGTTGCTTAATTCGAACTTAATCAAAAAGTGTCTAACTTTTTGGGTTCAGTTCATTGCAGCGGTTGAGTTATTTTCTAATTCAACTGGGCAAGTCACATTGTGACCTAACCCTCATCTTTAATTTAATTAAACTCTAGTACCATAAAAAGTCAATACTTCGGTATTGGTGTTTTTGGCAATTAAATTAAAAATTAACAAACAGATGAATAAGGAAAACGGTACATTGTTTGTTTTTGGTGAAAAGATAATAGCAAACAAATAAGCTCTCGCTGGTTGTGAGAGCTTTATTTCTTTGTCCGTTAAGCTTAGGTTTCTATTAAAAAAATCCTATAGGTTGACTGTTGATGAAAATGTGTACTAAAATGAATATATGAACCGAATTAAGGAGGAAACATATGAAGAAAATATTATTAATATCAATAATTTCAGCGTTATTTTTAACAGCTTGTGGACCGAAAGATGCAGGTAATACAAATGGTTCACAAGATAATGAATCGGGTGAAAATAATGTTGCAGGAGAAAATATTACCGATGTAATGACAGGTGATGATACTGAAATTTTTAAAATGAGTTTTGAAGATAGAACTAAATCTTTCTTTGATAAAAAGGATGAGATTAGTGGCGATAGAATGAAAAACGATTTTAATGTAATAAGACTTACCAAAGTGGGTAATCATTATGAACTTAGAGCTAATATAATTGGTGATGCTAAGATTGGTCTTAAAGCTTTAGAAGCAGGTATGAATCAAGTCGCAGATAAAACCTTGCCATCGGTAGATCTTGAGCTTGATAATGGGGATTTATTGACTATATATGGTTCAAGACCTCAAGAAATTGTTGAGATTTATAATGAGTTAGATGCAAAGCGTAAATGGAGACAAGTGTATTTAGATATATTAGCTTTTGAGGATTCAGACTGGTCGAGAACAATGGAAAAATCGGTGTGGATAAATAGTGACGGTGTTCCAATGTATACATATTTTAACGGAGAGTACGGCGAAGGTTGGGCTCGTTTGCAATATGTTGAAGGTGATGGATACTATCTGATTGGACGTGATTTAGCTAATAGGACTAATGAATGGTATTTCCAAACTGTAAATGAAAAAGATGCTCTTTGTATTAATTTATTGCCAGATGATAAAATTGTTTTAGATATATATGATGCTTTAGGTGTACCAGATGAAGTTCTTTATGCAGAGGTATCTGGAGATATTTCAGGTGATAAATCTGGAGATGGTTCAGGAGAGAGTGTAAAGGTTTACGAGCCAAAAACATTAACTGTTGAAGAATATTATAATCTTTCAATAAATAATGGTTATGAATATAGAACAGAAGATGGTTATTTCATAAATATTACTAATATGTCTGATGATAATATTGGTGATATAGGATTAGATATAAAAGATGGAGAGATTCATGTAATAGGAAAATACGTAGGTCCATAAAAGATAATAACAAAACCCCCTTGATTTTGGTCAAGGGGGTTAAATTTGTTACGCGGCGATGAAAGCTTTGAGGTTTTCCGGGCGGAGAGCCTTTGTTCTTTCAGGTGCGCGGTTCTTCGGGCCACAGGGAATATTTCCTTCGAGCAGGTAGCAGTAAAGACCGATGAGCAGACCGTTTGCCTGCATTTCTTTTGCTTTTGCTCTGTAGCGTTTGAGATCGAGGAGTTTTTCCTGAATTTTTTTGATGTCTACATCAGCCAGATTGAAGTAGGCCGATGCATATTCAGAATCAAATCCGATCTTTTTCTTAAAGACGGTTTCATCGTTTGTTTTGCCAAATGCGGTAATTGCTTCACCGAAGTTGGGAATCCAGAAGCCGTTGATCATGTCCAGAGTCTGCTCCATGTTGTTAATGGAGATGCTGTTGTCTTCAGCAAACTTCAGAACAATTTCTTCCGGAGTTTTCTCACGGACAATTCCGAGCTTTTCTTCTTCGAATGTTGCATCGATTCCCATCATGGTAGCGAGAGTGTTAGCATCTTCGGTAGTTTTTTCAGAGAACCAGTATGCCTGGATTGCCATTCGGATTGTCATAGCCTGAGCTTTATCATCGTAGCTGTAAAACTCAGTGAGTTTGTCGATTACGGTGAGTGTATCAGGCATGGACATCTCAGGGGTGATATATTTACGCTGGATTCCGAAGAGTGCGAGCGCATAATATACCTGCCATTCGAATTCATGATCTGGGATAGGTTCTCCAGTTTCGAGATTATAAGCCAGGCCCTTGAGGCTCATGTCTTTGTCGGCCATGTACTTAAATAGGTCGAAATAACGCTTCTTTTCTTTTTCGCCACAGATGTGGAGCTCGCCGCAGAACGAATCTTTGTACACCAGGTGCTGGGCATCTCTGTGAACGAGAGTACCATTTTCGAAGGTACGAATCTTTCGAGTTGCTGTTTCGAATTCGGAAAGCGGATGTAACAACAGCACGAGAAGTGTGGACATGAACTGCTGGAAACCACAGGGGAGGAATACCTCCTTTACGGCAAACATGCTAAGAGAAGAAATGCAGTGCTCCTGATGAATCTGACTTTTGAGAGTGCGATAATCTTTGAACTTGTATGTTGTACCGTAAGTGTTCGGCGAAGTGCTTGTAGAGAGTTCGGACATTTCCAACAGTTTCTTTTTGAGCTTGGGCTCAATCAAACTGAGTTCGTGCTCGATAGCGCCATGGCGAACCTTTGCGGTTTTACCCATCATGCTGTACAAAAGAAACATTTCTTCAGGGTGAACAGCTCTTTTGTTAAGCTGGTCACAAATGGTGTAGTTTACACCAAGAACTCCGTTCTTATATGCGAGTTCTTCAGTGAAAAATTCACCGGCAGCGAAGAAGATGAAATACGATCTTACATGCTTTGCACGGGTAATTGCATCCATATCTGCGGGTGCATCTTCGAGATGTGTTGCCATGCTGCTGATCAGGTGTTTGAAACCATGCAGATAGAACTGCGCATTTTCGATTGTGCGGAGACATGCCAGCTCGCTTTCGAGTGTTTTCTGCTGAAGTGGTCTGGGGAATTTTACGCCATAGCCGCAATGCCGAAGCAAAGCGTGCAGTCTTTTTTCGCCGATTGTCTTTGCAAATGCAGGAATAGCTTCGTTTTTCATGAGAGGCAAATCGATGCTGTAAACATCAGAAAAGCCCATGATTTTTTCGCAGGGTGCGATGAAGTATTCGTGCTCAGGGACGAGGAGCTTCCAAAGCTTGATAAGTGCCTTGGTGTCAGTCTGGTTTAAACTTACGTCTTTTAAGATTTTGGGTTCCATAAAATAATCCTTTCTTAATAAAGTATATGAGGTTTTGCTCGTACATTTTACCATATTATGTCTACTTTTTCAATGCTAAAATGGCAAAATATGTGAACTAGAAGAATATTAATGTTAGAAATTGTAAAAAAATAGCATGTGTGGTAGAATGGATGACGAGAAGAGGGGGATAAAAATGAAAAAAGTTTTAGGAATTATTAGTGTAATCTTATTTGTAGGATTAGTAATTGGTGCTTGTACATGGAGTTATTTCTATTTTACAAGTGATGAAAATATTAACCCGTCTGGTGATGTTTCTGGCGATACTGAAGTTGTAATATCAACAGAAGCACTTTGGTCGGGCGAAAATTATCCAAAGGTTGACGCTTCGCTTGCTACTCAACCTTTAACAGATGCTTTTATGGCTAATTTTACAGCTACACCAGTAGAAGAAATTGTAACAGATTATACAAATACTCATCCTGCATATTTAAGATTAATTAGTGGAGAGGTTGATTTAATAGTTGTTACTCAACCATCAGCAGAAGAGCTTGCTCTTGCAAAAGAAAATGGTGTTGAATTAGAAGTTATACCAGTTGTTAATGAAGCATTTGTATTTTTAGCAAATGTTCAAAATAAAGTTGATAATTTGACAATAGAACAAATTCAAAATATTTATTCAGGTCAAATTACAAATTGGAATGAAGTTGGTGGCGAGGATGCTAAAATTATTCCTTATCAAAGACCAACAAACTCTGGAAGCCAAACGGGTATGTTAGCGTTAGTTATGAATGGCATTAAAATGATAGAACCTGTTACAGAAACTTTTGAAGAAACAATGGCTGGACTAATTACAGCAATTGCTGATTATGATAATTCAAAAGATGCTTTAGGTTATTCTTATTATTACTATGCAAACACTATGTATTCAAAAGCTAATGTAAAACTTTTGAGTGTAAATGGTGTTAAACCAAATTTTGATACAATTCAAAAAGGTGAGTATCCTATAGGAACATATTATAATATTGTTATTAATGCAAATGAACCAGAAGGAAGTCCAACAAGACAACTTGTTGAAGCTATGCTTTCTCCTAGAGGTCAAGCTGTAGCTAAAGAAGCTGGATATGTACCTGTAAATTAATTTTAAGGGGAAATAATTTATGAAGAATAAAACTTTTAAAACTATTGCTATAAGTTTGATTATATTTACATTAGTTGCTGTTGGAGTAACGTATAGTATGATTAGACTTACAATAGAGAATAAAACAAAGCAATTAATTGCTAGTGGTGATTCAGAAGTAATAGAAAAAATTCCTGAAGAAGATGATGAACAATATATTAATTTAGGAATTGATCCAAATGGTACTTACAATGAAAATTCAATTGAATGGATAGAACAAGCATATCAAGAAAATGAAACAAAGATTAAGTATTATAAAATAAGTGGATTAAAAGATAAAACAGTAGAGAATAAAATAAATGAACGTTTGAAAAACTCAGTATTTAAATATTTTGATCCTAATAAAATTGATACAGTAAAAATAAATGCATATCAATCTATAAATGCAAGCTTTGGAAATGTGATATGTGTTTATTCTAGTGTTTCCATTGGTACAGTGGGAAGTTATTGGAATTATACATACGAGAGTGAATATATAAATTTAAATCTTGTTACAGGTGAAGATATTGAATTTAAAGATTTATTTGTAGATGAAAATGCAATGTTGCAAATGTTAGCCGCAGAACTTCATGAAAATGAGGCTTGGAGTAAGCAATGGGATAAAGAAACCGACATGTGGGATGGCGGTTATGAGTATAATGAAGAACTATGGAATGCGCCTATTTTAAATGTCGATGAAGATAATATTGTAAAAAGTTTAAATTTATGGAAAAAAGTAAAAGATATAGAATTTAGTTTTAGTTCGAATTATATTAATGCAACAGCTACTTATGGAAGTGGCGAAAAATTATGGACATATATATCATATAAAAGTCTTCCATCAGCAATTGGAATATATAATAAATATCTTACAGAAAAAAGTATTTACGAAGATGATAGTATTGGTTTAAAGAATATTATAAATATGTCTTCGCAAGATCCTTGGCTTTATACCGATTATAAAGAATATAAAAATGATAAAGAATCTAATTTGTTTGCTACTGTAAGGGTTAGTAATATTATGGAAGAAATTGATTATGAAATAAGTCAAGAGGTAGAAGAGTTTGTAGTAAATATGGCTAAAAATCAAATGATTGAAATTGAACGAAAATCAATGGCCGAGCCAGATAAGTATCACGCTTTTACATTTTCTTATGATATCAATAAAGCTAGTATAGGAGAAGCTTTTCATATACATGAAAACAAGCGCTATTACTTCACAGACATAGAAAATAAAGATGAAATGTATAATAAAATATTAGATTCTTACGTTTATTCGGGAGGAGAAGATTATGGTGTATATGACTTGTACATTGATTTAGAATATACAGATGAAAACAAATTTATTTCTGGAGATACAAGTTATGAGTCGCATTTATATAGTTTGAAAACATTTGAAAAACTAGAAAATGTAGAAGATTTCTTTATGGATGGTGTTGATTATAAGACCTTAATGAAAAAAGAGTTTAATAAGTTGTGGTATAGAGCTTATGGAGAATACTTAGATGAAGAACAGTTAGAAGAGGAATACAATAATACTGAGTTTGAATATGATACAGATTGGGTAAATAGACAAACAAAAAACTGTTTCGAAGTATATAACAAATGGCTTGGATTTAAAAGCTATAGTGATGATTACAGAGAAACGGGATATAAAATATATTTTGATTCTTTTAATCCAGAAGATTTAACGATATAACCAAACGGGGACGCCCTTGACCAAACGGGGACGCCCTTATTTGGACACCATTATAGGTGTCCAAATAAGGGCGTCCCCGTTTGGTCACTTCATAAATGTACTCCTTTTTTATATGTTTTTTATTGCCCCTTATATTCTTCTAAAGTTGCGTTTACAGTCTTAGTTCTTGAATCTCTGATTAATCCAATTTCAACTGTATCACCAACATTATAATTTGATATTTCGGCGCTTGCTTCACTAGCAGTTGAAACAACTTTACCGCCAATTGAAACAATTATATCACCAACTTCGATTCCAGCTTTTTCAGCAGGAGAATCTTTTACTACTTCTGCTACAGAAGCTCCATATTGTACTTGTTGATAGAACATGCTAAACCAACTATTATATCCACCAAAAGGATCATTATTTGTTGCATATGCACCATCATCTAAAGATACTCCTAAGAATGGTCTGTTTGTAGCATATCCATGAGTTAAAATATCATCTATAACTTGTTTAACATCATTTACTGGGATTGCGAATCCTAAACCTTCAACATCGTATCCTGTAGATTTTGCAGATACAATGCCAATTAAATCGCCATTAATGTTGAATAATCCGCCACCAGAATTACCAGGATTAACAGCTGCATCAAATTGCATTAAATTCATAGTTGTATTATCAATTGTGATTTCTCTTTCTAATGCACTTACAAAACCATAAGTTACTGTACCACCAAGTTGACCAAGAGGATTTCCAATTGCTAGTACGAAATCACCAACCTGAGTTGATGATGAATTACCGATATTTGCTGCAACAAGATTTGTTGCTTCAACTTTTATTATAGCCATATCTGTTTTTGAATCTTTACCGATTAGTTTAGCATCGTATTCAGTTCCGTTTCTAAGTCTAACTGAAATTTTTTCAGCGCCACTTATAACATGATTATTAGTAAGAATATATCCATCAGTTGAAATAATTACTCCGCTACCATTTCCTTCTGCTGTATAACCAGAATTACTAATATAAGGATGTGCAGATTGAGTTGTATATTGAGTTATTTCTACAACAGAATCAGCTACTGAATTAACAACACTTGCAAGAGAATTAGAAGTGTTAATTTGTGGAGCTTGTGTAGTCGTATTATTTTGTGATGTAAGTATTGCTGTGTTATTTTGAGATGTAGCTTCTTTAATTTCAGTAGGTTTATTGTTAGAAAAAACAGAATAAATACTTCCACTTGCAAAGCCTATAGAAAGCAGTAAGGCTATGCTTAGTATTTTTGAAAATACTCCAGTTTTAGATTTACTTTGAGATTTATCCATTTCATCGTAAATTCTTTCTCTTTCAAATTCATTCATAAAAGACATAATAGGTCATCCTTTCGTAAAAACAATATATTCTTCTTTTCTTGAATATTAATAACTGATACGTTATACTAATTATATTAGTATAAATGTATGATACAATTATGTATTATATATGAAAAAAATATGAAATTCAACATAACGAGAGGTTGAAAAGAATGGTAAATTCAATAGAAGATATAATTGAATTGCATAAAAGTAGTGGCAAGATAGAAGATGCTTATGTTAAAATACATTTAGATGAAAAAATTTTGAATCTAAATCTTTTTACCATGCAAATAACTCCGATTCATGCTGATAGAGAAGATGTTGAGATTTGGCAAAACAGAATAAATCAAGAAATAAAAAAAGATAGGGCTTTAGAAAAAGAAATAAACGAATTTATTGCAGTTTTTGAGTTTTTAAATAAGATGAAAATTCGTTCTGGAGAAATAAAAAAATCAGAATGCCCGGATTTTATAATCAACAGAAATGATAAAACAACTATCGGAGTAGAAGTAACTAAGATTTATGTTGGTTATGATTGGATGTTAGAAAAAATTGCGAATGAAATAACAAAATATAAATTTAAAAGAGAAGATATTGAAGGGTATATAGAATATAAAAAAGCGGGAGATAAAGTTGAAACGTACAAAGTAAAGAGTGGAAAACTTATAATTTCGCCTAAGTTATTTCCTAAAATGAATGAAGAATATCAAATAAATATAAAAAATAAAATATTAGAAAAACTTAGAAAACAAATAGATGAATATTGTAAATGTGATATTAATATTGTATATGCATATATAACAAGTCCTGAATATTTTGATGAAATTACAGATTTAGATGAGTTCTCGAAAGAATTACAATATTATATGGCTCACTTGGAAGCTAATTTAACAGAAGAAAAATATAAACTAGTACTAAAAATAAATCAAAGATGGATTGAATTTGATTTAAGTGAAGGTACATACACAATTGTTTAGAATTGGGAGGCAAAAGATGAGGAAGTTTGGAGAAGTTGATGTATTAAATAGTACACGCATAAACGAATCTGAATTGTTAAATGAAATTAATTTGGAAATATCGGTATTAAAAGGATTAGATATTTTTACAAATGCGCACGTTGTAGGTGTTGTTAAAGTTACACTAGCGATGTGCAAAAAAATGAAGATGAAGTATGATGATATAAAAAGGTGTGTATTAGCTGCATATCTTCATGATGTTGGTAAAATTAGAATTCCACCAGAAATACTTCAAAAAACTTCTAAGTTAACAGATGAAGAATATCAAGTAATGAAAATGCATACAGTTTATGGCTACGAAGTATGTATGGAATATCCTAACTTTAGAGCGCTTGCTAACATTGTAAGAGGTCATCATGAAAATCTTGATGGAACAGGTTATCCAGATGGTTTAAGTGGAGATGAAATTCCAGAAGAAGCAAGTCTAATAAAAGTTGCCGATGTATTTGATGCATTAACACAAAGAAGACAATATAAAGATGGTTACAAGCAAAGTGAAGCTTTCAAAATAATGATAAGTGATGTGCAAAAAGGAAAAATGTCTGGATATTATTTAAGAGTATTATTAAATGTTTGTGTTGATGATATGTCAGAAAAACTTGAAACTCATTATCATAATATAGAAAAGCTTCATAATAATATAGAAATTTTGCATGATTTAGAAAAAATATATAAAGATATATATGATAGAGGTTTAACACCAAAACTTGAAAAGAAATTAAGACAATACGAATTGGCGCCTGGATATGATATGAGCACAAATGCTAATTTACTTATTGTAAAACAAAAAGCTTTAGAAAAAGAAATTGAGTGGAAAAACCTTTGTGAAAGTGAATTAAAGATAATGAAGAAAATGTTTAGTGATATGTCTAAATATAAATAATAAAAAAGCAGTGTCTTAAGATCAATGTCATTTAAGTTATGGTTTTGATTGCAATTGAAAAAGAATCCACCTCGTATGAATGAGGTGGATTCTTTTTTTCTCAATATACATGAGGGATGATTGAAAGAATGATCTTCAATTCCTCAAATGTTTCTGCTTTTATTAATTCGGGGTGCGAGCAAGTATAACTTTGGGTTACCCTTCAGTTGATTAATTTGCTCCCAGTTTCTCATACTTGGCATCGAGAGTAGGAATGATATAGTCAATATATTCCTCAATTTGAGAAATAGGATATCCAGGAATATTCTCGCCCCATCGCTTAATTTCTTTTTGAAAAACATCATCAGGAATGGAAGCTTCGAATGAATTAAATAGCTCCATAACATTTTCTTTGGTAAGAATTTGCTCTCGCAATTCAAAGTAACGCTCAGACAACTCTTTTCCAAAATGCTGTTCTACTCGCTTAAAGAGATTGCTTTCTTGGCCGTCAATCTTAATCAAGCCTTTTGTATAGTCAAAAAGAAAAGTACCTCTCCAATGTGTTCCCCAACTGGTATCCATATCGTATAAAGCCATATTCCATAGGGTTCCATCATATGTTGCAAGTATCATATTTTTACTGCAATTATCAGGGAGATAGGCAAAATCTGTTACGATGTAGTAATTCAATACAGAATCTAGGTTGAGATAATTTTTGAAAGACTCCTTAAATTCTGCATCACTGCTGTTGGCTACAAAGTTTAACAATCTATTTAATTTTCTCAAAGACTCTTCATTCTTAGTACCAACTTCTACTGACCAATCAGAGAAAGTAGCTTCTTTTCTAAAGCAAGTTGCATCACTCGCGATTTCTCCGCAAAAGACTAGATGATTCGGATTATCACTGTCCATAGCAAACATCCACTCGTCCTTAGGAATGTTAAAAGTATAGAGACCTAAAAATTCATTATTGATATAAATCTCAACAGGAAAACCATCGACTGCACCATTTGCCGGAGCCTGAGAAAAGAGGTCGTAACGTTCTTGTATTTGAGAAACTAATTTTGCGGTTACTACATTACGAGCATGTGTCTTGTCAATCCAATTGGCTTTTAGACAATATTTATTTTGTTCTCCCCAGCCAACATTTATTTTCATCTTCTCAGTGTGGTTAGCGTCTTTGAAAAAGTTGATCGTATAATTCTTTTTTTCGTAAACGAGGGAACTATTTCCTTGAACTTTAATGGTTGCAAATCCTTCGAAAGACTTCAATCCGCCATCATATCGAACAGTAATATTACGGACATCAGACTTACTATACATATCTGCAATATTTCCCTCAAAATACAGCTTAGGTAGATCAATATTTGTATTATTGATTCTGCTTGTTTCGATTATTGCTCTACTGATCACTTCAGTATCCACCAAGTGGTTGATTAGAGAACTATCATAATCTTTCATTGGAGCATTGAGTGCGTTATAGAGAATATGGGCACAATCGTCAATGTATATACTATTTGATAGATTGGCTGTGTCACTGCTTACAATCAATCCAAGTTTTTCTGCGAGTTCAGCGACATTTGAATAACTAAAATCTCCATTTTTTTCATTATAACCAAGTGCGCGTAGCAAAAATATCAGAAAATCGGTTTCGGTTAGTGTGCCGATACCAAACTGAGATTCTGATATGCCTACGGTATATCTCTGACTATAGGCATAACTGACATACTTGGTAGATTTCTCATCCAATTCGTCCAGATCGGTAAACGGAGTTTTTCCTGTATAGGACATAGCTTCTTCTGTTTTGCCAAGAAAGTCAATAATCATGATTAGGCCCTGCAGACGAGAAGCTTGTTGTTGTAAAGCGTAAATCGGAGTATTGTCTTCATTTACGTTAAAACCATCCAAAAGACCTAATTCGTTCAAAATAGATGCTTGTTTTTCATATTTGGGATAGTAGTTTTCAAAATAATCTACTGAAGCATGTGAAACTCCGGTTGAGAATGATAATAGGAGTCCGCAGACAAAGAATAACGATAAGAATTTTTTCATAAACACCTCTATATTTTTTCATTTTCTACTTCAAATTTAAACATCACTTATGTTGTACTAATTAAATATATTTTGTATTAAATAAGATGTCAATATATTGCTGAAGTTTCGCGTATTGTTCGTGATTTTTGGCGGATTAGCATGCAAGAGTATTTTTACAGAATCACTTGTATCTGTGAGAAAATTTTTAAATTCCTTCTAAATTAAAATTGGGTACATATTCTTCTTCGTGTGAACCTAATTCTTGAATATAACCATTTTCGAATTCAGAAATCATATTTAATACAAAATCATATTCACGTTGAGAGAGTTTTCTATTTAATAAAGAATGGTCTTTTGCTTTATATGTAGGGAAGTATTGTGCCATAATACTAATATAAGTATCTTTTGGTAAATTATTTTTCATCCAATTTAAAATATTTTTTGTTTCTGTAAGATGTCCTGGCAAAACTAGATGTCTAATGATTACGCCTTTTTGAATAATTCCATTTTCATCAAATGTAGGAATGCCGACTTGATTAATCATTTCGCAGATTGCTTTGGTTGCGGTTTCAAAGTAATGAGGCGCAGAAGAATATTCTATAGAGTATTTATCGGTGTAATATTTTAAATCAGGTAAATATACATCTATATATCCACTTAACATTTGAAGGGTTTCAATATTTTCGTATGAATTTGTATTATATACAATTGGAATATGTAGTCCGGTTTGCTTTAGCAATTTTTATAGCTTCTATTATTGCGTGTACATATGGTGTAGGTGAAACAAGATTAATATTATGTACTTTCTTTTCTTGTAACTCTAAAAAGATTTCTGCAAGTCTTTCGATAGAAATTTCTTTTCCAAAATTGTTATGAGATATTTCATGGTTTTGGCAAAAGATACAATTAAAATTACAACCCGAAAAGAAAACTGTACCAGAACCATTAGTTCCACTTATACAAGGTTCTTCCCACATATGGATATTTGCAAGTGAAACTTTGGGTGATAAGGCACACTTACAAACGCCTAAAGTATTTTCACGATTTACATTACAGTTAAAAGCACAAAGCTTACAATTTGTTGACATGATTCCTCCAATTAATTAGCCGATGAATTTTTCATCGGCTATCATTTTTAAAATATTCCAGTTAAAGTACCATCAGATAATATATCAACATTTTCAGCGGCAGGAACTTTTGGTAGTCCTGGCATTGTTAATATAGTACCTGTTATTGCTACAATAAATCCTGCACCATTAGATATGCGAACTTCTCTAACTGTTATTGTAAAGTTTTCAGGACGTCCTAATTTTTTGGAATCATCTGAAAGTGAATATTGAGTTTTTGCAACACAGATAGGAAGTTTATCTAAATTAATACTTTCTATTTGATTAATACCTTCTAATGCTTTATCTGTAAATTCTACATTAGCTGCTCCATAAATTTCTTTAGCAATGATTTCGATTTTTTCTTTTATAGGTAGTTTTTCGTCGTAAATAGGTGAGAAGTTAGATGGTGTTTCATCTAATGTTTTTATTAATACGTTAGCAAGATCTAAACCACCTTCGCCACCTTTAGTAAATATGTCTGCAACAGTGCATTCTGCGCCGTTATCTTTACAAAGTTTTTGAAGTAACTCAACTTCAGCTTCTGTATCTGAGATAAATTTGTTAATTGTTACTAAAACAGGAACGTTATATTTTTTCATGTTTTCGATATGTTTTTGTAAGTTTACAAATCCAGCTTCAAGTGCATCTAAATTTTCTTCTTTTAAGTTTGCAAGAGCAACGCCACCGTTATATTTTAAAGATCTAATTGTTGCAACTATTACTACAGCAGAAGGTTTTAGATTAGCAGATCTACATTTTATATCTAAGAATTTTTCAGCCCCAAGATCAGCTCCAAACCCAGCTTCTGTTATTACGTAGTCAGCAAGTTTTAATGCTGTTTTAGTAGCAATAACACTATTACAACCATGAGCAATATTTGCAAATGGTCCGCCGTGAATTAAGCAAGGTGTATTTTCTAATGTTTGAACTAAGTTTGGTCTAATTGCATCTTTTAATAAAGCTGTGATAGCACCTGCAGCGTTTAAATCTTTTGCGAAAACAGGTTTTTTATCGTAAGTATATCCGATTATAATATTAGAAATTCTTCTCTTTAAATCTTCTAAATCTGTAGCAAGACAAAGTATTGCCATCATTTCAGAAGCTGTAGTTATGCAAAAACTATCTTGTCTAGGAGTTGCTTTTTTGTCATCTTGACTAATTGTTATACTTCTTAAAGCTCTATCATTTACATCAAGACATCTTTTCCAAGTTATATTGTTAGGATCAATTCCTAGAGCGTTGCCGTGATAAATGTGGTTATCAATCATAGCTGCAAGCAAGTTATTAGCTGCAGTTAATGCATGAATATCTCCAGTAAAATGAAGGTTAATGTCATCCATTGGAATTACTTGACTATAACCACCACCAGTAGCGCCACCTTTTAATCCCATAACAGGACCAAGAGAAGGTTCACGAAGTGCAAGTATAGCGTTTTTACCTAATCTATTTAAAGCTTGTCCTAAACCGATTGTTACAGTCGTTTTTCCTTCACCAGCTGGAGTAGGGTTGATAGCTGTAACTAGTACTAATTTTCCATCTTTATTATTTTGAACTTTTTTGATTAATTCATCGGATAGTTTAGCTTTGTATTTTCCGTAAAATTCTAATTCATCTTCTTCAATGTTGATTTTCTTTGCGATTTCTTTGATAGGAAGCATATTTGCTTGTTTTGAAATTTCGATATCACTAAGCATTTAAAATCACTCCTTTAATTTTTACTCTAGTACTAATACTATAATAATTTTCTTTCTTTGTCTATACTGTTAATTTCTAGAAAAAACGGTGTATATGTGGATTTTTAAGCTTTTTTATGATTGACAGGTCGAAAAAAAGATATTATAATTCTATCTGTAATGTGATGAAGAAGAGGAGTACTAATAAAAAGCTTTAAAAGAGAAAGATACCTTGGCTGTGAGTATCTAAAGCAATTTAATAGGAAGACACTTTGGAGCAGACTTATGAATAAAAGTAAGTCCGAGATGCAATACCGCGTTAAGGTTAGAGAGTATAATTTTTGGGTGGCACCACGGAGATTCGTCCCAAGTATGTGTAAAAACATGCTTGGGGCTTTTTGTTTTTACACAAATAAATATTAAGAAAGAAGGAGTAAAAATGAACGAGTACAGAACACATTATTGTAACGAATTAAGAATTAGTGATGTAGGCGAAGAAGTAAGACTTGCCGGATGGGTACAAACTATAAGAGATTTAGGATCTATGATGTTTGTTGATTTAAGAGACCACTATGGTATAACACAACTTGCTATTCAAGATGAAGCTGATTTAGAACTAATGAGAAAAGTACCAACAGAAAGTACAATATCTATAATAGGTAAAGTTTGCGAAAGAAGTAACAAAAACCCTAATATGATAACAGGTGATATCGAAGTTATTCCAAGTAAAATTAGAGTTACAGGAAAAGCTAAAAATGTATTACCTTTTGAGATAAATATTGATCAAGAAGTAAGAGAAGATTTAAGACTTGAATATAGATTTTTAGATTTAAGAAATGAAAAAATTCATAACAACATTGTTTATAGAGCTAAAATAATGAAGACTATTAGAGAAATTATGGATGGAATGAATTTCGTAGAAATTCAAACTCCAATTTTAACAAGTTCTTCACCAGAAGGTGCTAGAGACTTCTTGGTTCCAAGTAGATTACATCCTGGTGAATTTTATGCATTACCACAAGCACCACAACAATTTAAACAATTACTTATGATGTCTGGTTTCGATAGATATTATCAAATTGCACCTTGTTTTAGAGATGAAGATCCAAGAGCTGATAGATCACCTGGTGAATTCTATCAATTAGACTTGGAAATGTCATTTGCTACACAAGATGATGTATTAAGTGCAGTTGAAAATGTTGTGTTAAACACATTTAGAAAACATACAACATGGCAAGTTTCTCCAGATGGTCTTGAAAGAATTCCATATAGAGAAGCTATGAAAAAATATGGTATAGATAAACCTGACTTAAGAAATCCATTAATACTTCAAGACGTAACAGATATGTTTGTGGGAACAGAATTTAAAGCTTTTGAAGATAAACACATTATTGCCATTGTAGTACCAGGTGCTGGACAAGAAACAAGAAAATTCTTCGATAACATGAGTGAATTTGCTGTTACAGAATGTGGAGCAAAAGGTCTTGCTTATGTTAAAGTAGAAGAAAACGGAACAATTTCAGGAGGAATTGCTAAATTCTTTACAGATATTATGACAGAAGAATTATTAAAAGTTTATGCTAAACCTGGAGATGCAGTATTCTTTATTGCAGACGAAGTTGTTGAAAAAGCACAAAAAATGGCTGGTCTAATTAGAATTGAATTAGGTAAGAGATTAGATTTATTAGAAAAGAATGTATATAAATTCTGTTGGATCGTTGACTTTCCAATGTATGAAAAAGATGATGAAGGAAAAGTTGAATTTAATCACAATCCATTCTCAATGCCACAAGGTGGTTTAGAAGCATTAAATACAAAAGATCCATTAGATATTTATGCATATCAATATGATATGGTATGTAATGGTTACGAACTTGCTTCAGGTGCTGTTAGAAATCATGATATCGAAATCATGGAAAGAGCATTCCAAATTGCTGGTTATACAAAAGAGCATGTTGAGGCTAAATTCCCAGCTCTATATAATGCATTCCAATATGGAGCACCACCACATGCAGGTTGTGCACCTGGACTTGATAGAATAGTTATGCTTCTTGCTAATGAAAATAGCATTAGAGAAGTTATAGCATTCCCTAAAAACAGTAAAGCAAGAGACCTATTAATGGGAGCTCCATCACCAGTATTTGAAAATCAATTAAATGATGTTCATATAAAGCTTGATATTAAAGAAAAAGAGGAAAAGAAAGAAGAACAATAAAATAAAAAAGGTGTCGAATTTATTCGGCACCTTTTGAGCATATTTTGTGAAATATTTTTGCTTTTTTATACAAGTAGTGTATAATGTTTTCGAGGACGGTGTTGTTATGAATTATGAAGATTTAAAAGTATTAACAGAAAAATATGATCAAGGTCATATTTTAAAATCTTATGAAAGATTAGACGATGCAGGTAAAGAAAAATTATTAAACCAAGTATCAAGAATTGATTTTGACAAAATGAAAGAACTATATAATTTGTCTCAAACTAAAGTTGAGATGGCTGATGCAGTTATTGAACCAATGGCTTATACTGATTCAGCTAAATTATCAGCTGAAGAACTTAATGAAATCATCGCTTTAGGTGAAGCTGCAATAAAGAGCGGAAAACTTGCAGTTGTTACAATGGCTGGTGGACAAGGTACAAGACTTGGTCATGATGGTCCAAAAGGAACATATGATTTGGGTTTGGATTCTCACAAGAGTTTGTTCGAAATTCAATGTGACATATTGAAAGCTGCAAAAGAAAAATATGATGTTACAGTACCGTGGTACATAATGACAAGTAGAGAAAATAATGATGATACTGTTGCTTTCTTTGAAAAAAATGAATTCTTTGCATATCCAAAATCTGAAGCAAACTTTTTCTTCAAACAAGGTGAACTTCCAATGATGGATGAACAAGGAAAATTGATTCTAGAAGAGAACGGAAGTGTTAAAGAAGCTGCTGATGGACACGGCGGAGTATTTGAAGCTATTGGTAAAAATGGTGTGCTTGATGATATGAAAAAAAGAGGAATTGAATGGGTATTCATCGCAGGTATTGATAATGTATTAGTTCAATTAGTAGATCCTTTACTTATTGGATTTGCGATAAAAAATAATTTTAGACTTGTTTCTAAAACAGTTCCTAAAGCTAATCCAGAAGAAAAAGTAGGTGTATTCTGCAAAAAGAATGGAAAACCATACGTAATCGAATATAGTGAAATTTCAACAGAACACGCTAACATGCGTGATGAAAATGGTGAGTTATTATATGGCGAGGGTCATGTATTGTTAAATTTATTCAATGTAAATGTTTTAGAAGAAATTGAAAAGTTTAAGTTACCTTATCATGTAGCTCATAAGAAGAGTGCATACTTAAATGAAGATGGAGAGTTTATTACTCCAGAAGCTCCAAATGCATATAAGTTTGAATCATTCTTGTTTGATGCATTTTCTCAAATTCCAGAGTTTGGACTTTTAAGAGGAAAGAGAGAAGAAGATTTTTCACCAGTAAAAAATGCTACTGGTGTAGATTCTCCAGAAACAGCGAGAAGGGATTATATTAATTATCATACAAATATCAAAAAATAGAACTATCAAAAGTTGGGAGGGCTTGTAATGGTTGTATATGTTATAACGGTTATAATATTTCTTGTTGCAATAATTAATTTGATATTGGGAGAACGTTTGTATAAACTACCTAACGATAAAGCCTTCTTTAACAATGTTACTTCTGTAAACATGACAAAAGAAAAGTATATTGCGGCAAATCCACGACATGTTGTAACATTATCAGTGTTAACTGGTGCGTTAATAGGTTTATATTTAGGATTAGCCAAAGTAAATGAAATTAGAAATTCGATAATAACGATTGCTATTGTATTTCTTCTTGTTATATATTTCATGGAATTGACCAGAACTATTACATTAAAAGAAGGAAAGTTAACATTTTCTAGATTTTTATATAAGACTCAAACTTTTGATGTTACTAAAATAACAGGAATATACATATATAGTTATAACAAAAAGTTTTTAAAGAAACATGCATATACAACGAAACTTGTTGTTGTTGAAGATAGCGGTAAAAAATTTAAATTTTCGCTTTCTAGTTTAGATAACAAATCAGTATTGAATATGATGAAAGATAGTTTTGGTGTGGTTAATAACAAAATGTTTATAGCAAATAAAAATATATAAAATAGAAAAAAGATGCTAATAAATAGCATCTTTTTTTGTATAAATTTTACTGTGTTGGTGAAAATTACTTTATAGATATTTATAAAGGAGAGGTGTGTATGACTACTAATACGAGTAAAAATATTATATGTGTGAAAGATATTCCTTCTAATATAATTGAAGAAGCAATTTTTATTTTAAAACCAGATGTGGATGAATCGTATGTTGATATACGAAAAGAAATTGCTAAAGATGAAGTTGAAGAATTTGTTGGAGAATATGTGTTTGATTTAGAAAATATGCAAAGAGAAAATCGTAAACTAAAGAAAAAAGTAAATTATAAAATTTTATTTTCTGTAATTGCGGTATTATTTGGATTAGTAGCTATAATTAAATTAATGTAATTCTATTTTCGAAGTCCAAGCATATATTTTTCTTGGGTGATGTACTTGGAAAAAACGATAGATAGAAGTTGTTATAGAAGAGAAAAAACATTTGAAAAAACTACTGTTAAAAATAAAAGAAAAATGATCACAATTTTTTACAATGAAGTAATATTTGTTTTAGGAATAATTTTAATGTTGCTTATTATCAAAATATATAGTTATCAATATTTTGATAGAGTTCGTATGTGGTACGAAAAGGAATTAGAAAAAGGAATTCAATTTGAAAAGATAGAAAATTATTTCTACGAATGTTATGAAAAGGTATTATTTTTTATTTCTAAAAATAATAGTGAAAAGATAAATTTTGAAAAAGAAGAAATAGAAGAACTTTTGAAAAATGATACCACGATGGTAGCAGAAATGGATATCAATCAAATTGAATTAATTAAACAAAAATATAAATTAATAAAGCCGGTAGAAGGTATTGTTACGTCTAAGTTTGGTATACGAGAAAGTGATAATCCAATAGTAGGTCAAAATCATAAAGGACTAGACATAGGAGCTTCAAAAGGAACTACAATAGTTGCTTCACATGAAGGTGAAGTTATATATGCAGATGTTTTAGAGTCGTATGGAAAATGTGTTGTTATAGAAAATGAAAATTTAAAAACAGTTTATGCGCATTGTTCTGATATTTTAGTGAAAAAGGGTGAAATTGTGGAACGAGGAAAACCAATTGCTGAAGTTGGAATGACTGGGAGTGCGACAGGAAATCACCTGCATTTTGAGGTTAGATATAATGAAGAATTTTTAGATCCAGAGGAATTGATTGTATGGCAATAAAAATTCACATATATTTATTTTTAATGATGGCGTATATGTATGCGGTAGGAAATTTAGACACTTTTTTAATTTATTATATTTTTGTGATAATGCATGAAATAGGTCATATACTAATGGCCTTAGTGTTAAAAGTTGATGTGTTAGAAATGACATTATTGCCAGTTGGAATAAATGCAAAATATGAGTATAAAACTTCTAAATTAAAAGAATTATTTATATCACTGGCAGGACCATTTGCCAGTTTTTTATTTTATAAAGTTTTGAATAACGCGGAATATTCCTTTTTTAATATTATAATTTGTTTTACCAATTTGATACCGATAATGCCTTTTGATGGAGGAAAAATAATTAAAAATTTATCAATAATATTATTAGGAGAAAAAAACGGAAAACAAATAGCAAGACAAATCTCGAAAATCTTTTTGATTGTATTAATATTTAGTGCTTTTATAATGACATACTATAAGAATTATTATTTCATTGTTTTAAGTTTTTATATTTATTGCATATCAATAGAAGAATTAAAAAAAGAAAATTTTTATGGGGCAATTGACTATTTACAAAAAGACTAAGAAATATTAAACTTAAAAATAGAGGTGAAGTGGATGATTACAAATGAAAAAGGATTTTCGTTAAGTGTATTAGTTATTACAATTGCAGTTATGCTGATACTTACTATGACCGCAATCGTTACACTTAAGAACTTAACTGGTGATAGAGAAGTTACAAACTTTATGAATGATTTACAAGAAGTTGAACAATACGTAAAAGAATATTATGCACAAAAAGGTGTTATTCCAATTGATTATGATGAAAATGATATGCCTATAGAAGTTACATTGCCAGCAGAAGCACAACTTCAAGTTAGTGATGATGACGTTGGAAAATATTATAGGGTAGATTTATCAAAGTTAGGAAAAATAATGTTAGCGGATACAGATAGAGTTTATTCGGTAAACGAAGGTACTTTGAAAGTTTATGTTTCAAGACCTATAACATATAACGGAATAAAATACTATACTTTAACAGATGAGATGTTAGGTATTAATAGAATATATGGAGAAGGCGAAAATTTTGAAGTTGTTATAACAGGAAATCCATTAACGTGGAGTACAGGATGCAAAATAATGGTGTCAGTACCTAATGTTGGAAATGTTGACTCGAACTGGACTTTTAAATATTACAAAGGTGGACCTATAACAGCAAAACAGTTTAAAGATTTTGGTACATTCTTTGAATATGGTGACACGATTTCGGTAGAGGAAAATGGAATATACAGCGTATATATAGAAAGTAATACAGGATACGCAAAAGTAGTAAATGTGGTTGTTGATAAGATAGATGATATCAAACCATATATTTATGCAAATGCAAAAGATCAAGTTGTAATAGGTGATGATGAAACTGGTATTTCAAAAGTAATGTATAAAATTGCAGATTATTCTATTCCGGAAAATGAAAGAACTCAAAAACCACAAACTTATATGCAAGGAACAGAAAGCCATTTGCCAGATGCAGCACAAACTGGACGTTGGACATTTGAAGAGGCTTATACTGGTGAAAAAATAGATGAAATAGTAGCTAATCTTGGTAGAAGTATAAATACATATAAATCAGATTATGAAGAATATTTAGAAATATATAATGAATATGAATCTTTAGGTTTTGATTTGAAAAGATTAGACGATTCATATCCACAATTTCAATATAATGGTATACCTTATGGTGACGATGAAGAAAATATAGTTTTATATGTAGAAGATTATGCAGAAAATAGAAGCGTTACAGATAAAAATGGAATGCTACACAAAGTATCTAGAAAGATGTTATTAGAAAGCAACTTTATAGATACAATTATAAAACCACTAAATGGTGCTAAAATTACTATTAATGAAGATGCTGAATATACCAACAAAAGAGCGGTAAATTTAGAAATCAGAGCTCAAGGTGCTGAGTCTATGTTCTTAACAGAAGATCCAGATGAAGTTCCTGAAGATGGGGATTGGATAGCATTTTCTTCGGTAGTATATGATTATGAATTATCAGATACAAATGGAGAAGTTGAGCTTTTTGCTTATGTAACAGCAAATCAAGATGATGAAGAGGGAAATTTAATTTATGCAAAGGTTTCAGATAAAATTTTCCTTGATACGATTAAACCTACAACGACGGCCCCAAAACTTGAAGAGATGACATACGATTTGAAGTTAACAGTTTATAATAAACAAGAAGATAATGAAAGTGGAATAGAACTGATTGAATATGGTATAAGAAAAGAAGGCGACGTTAATTTCACTTGGAGCAATAGAATTAGAGATGCTGTACTTGAACCGGAAAAAATTTATTATATAAGAACAAGAGTTACAGATAAGGCTGGAAATATAAGTGAATCTGAAATTGTTGAACTAAAAACTCCAGCAGCTTTGACTAGAACATTGCCTAACGAACCAGCTATGGCAACTGGTATGGAGGCTATAATTTGGGATGGTACATTATTAAGACCAGAAAAAGAAATTGTAATAGATCCAACAACTTGGGAAACTGAAGATGGTGAAAAAGTTACATGGTATAACTATTCTTTAGGAAATGGTGTAAAAGATAGTAAAGAAAGTATTTGGGCAAATGCAAAAACGTTAGACGGAAGTTATTGGGTATGGATTCCAAGATATGCATACAGAATAATTTATTATGAAGATAGTGCTAAGACAGAAATAAAAGGATATTATCAAAATTCAACAGCTGATGGAATAACTTATTTTGAAGCTGACGGAAAAACTATAGCTGAAAATCCAGAAGACGTAAAATCTAATTATTTATCAGTTGATGTAATGTTCCTAAGTGGAACTTCAAGCACACAATGTAGAGAAGAAAATTTAAATAATAATGAAGTTTCAACTAAAACGTTACCAGCAGAATACATTGTACACCCAGCATTCCAAAGAATTGAGAACTCAGTTGTAAATAATGCAAGCGGAAAATGGACAAGCGAACTTACAGGAATTTGGGTTGCGAAATTCGAGGCATCGAGAAGTGATGCAACAATAGAAGAAGCAGGAACATCGACAACAATTAAGTCTGTGCCGAGTGTATTGAGCGCAACTAATATACAAATTAGTGAAGCTTATGGATATTGTTCAATGATGCAACCAGCTTTATACTCACATTTAATGAAGAGCAGTGAGTGGGGAGCAACAGTGTATTTAGCTCATAGTGCTTATGGAAGAAATGGTTTTGAAATGTCTGCAAATAGAAATTCGGCTTACATAACTGGTGGAGGAAGTTCTGGGACAACAGCCTATACCTGTACTCCAAGTAAATTCTTAAGCACATATGCGTATAATGCAAATGGTAATGATTCAAAAGCAGGAATGCACGCATCAACAACAGGTAATATATATGGAGTATATGATTTAGCTGGTGGTGTTGAAGAATATGTAGCGACATATATATTAAATAGGAATGAAAATATCTCTGAATATGGTGAAGCTTTAACTGACACAGTAATGCCATTTATGAGAGAAGCTTATACTGCTGCTGAAACAGATTCTCATTTGAATAACTATAACAGAAACGGTTTGATAGAAAAAGTTTATGGTAATGCTATTTATGAGACATCAACGGGTTATGTTGGAAACTACGGTGTGGCTTCAGATAAATCTGTTTATCCAACAGGAAATGAACCATTTTTTATAAGAGGCGGTAGTGCAAAGAGTGGAACAGGTGCGGGAGCATTTAGTTTTGATTCGGCAACTGGTGAAGCATTAGAAGATGTTGGTTTTAGACCGGTATTAGCATTTAGATAAAAACAAAAAGAAGCAATCATTTTGATTGCTTCTTTTTGTTTTAGTTTGAACAAAGAGTCCGTGTGCTTACATGACAAAATAAATATCGATAACAAGTGTTGAAAATGATTAGATTAAAGTATAGGAAAAAAGTGGATTTTAATGCAAAAATAGCCTTGACAAGCGATTGCAAGGGTAGTATAATGTCACTCGTGTAATCCGCCTAATTGTGGTTATAAATGCCTAATAAGGCTACCTAAATAAGAGATTAGCGAGTTTTATATGAAGGAGGTGCTTTAGATGTACGCTATAATCGAAGCATGTGGAAAACAATACAAAGTAGCAGAAGGTGACGAAGTTTACCTAGAAAAATTGGAAGTTAATGAAGGTGAAAAAGTTACTTTTGATCAAGTTTTACTTATTTCTGATGGTGAAAAAATCAAAGTAGGAACACCAACAGTTAAAAGCGCTAAAGTAGAAGCTACAGTTGTTGCTCAAGGTAAAGGTCCTAAGGTTGTTGTATTTAAATACAAAGCTAAAAAGAATGAAAGAAAGAAACAAGGACACAGACAACCATACACAAAGGTTAAGATTGAAAAAATCAGCCAAAGAGCAAGTTCTAAAAAAGCTGCTACTGCAGAAGAAGCTGCTGAATAATTAGATTTTAAATCTAAATCAATTTCATTAGGATTTTATGAAAATACTAATAGATCAAGATTTCGAAAGGAGTGAAAAACATGGCACATAAAAAAGGTATGGGTAGTACCAAAAACGGACGTGATAGTGAGTCAAAGAGACTTGGTGCCAAAAGAGCCGATGGTCAATACGTTTTAGCTGGAAATATCCTTGTTAGACAAAGAGGAACAAAAATTCATCCAGGTACAAATGTAGGCATTGGTAGTGATGATACTCTATACGCAAAAGCAGACGGCGTAGTAAAGTTTGAAAGAAAAGGTAAAAATAAAAAACAAGTTAGTATCGTTACAGAACAAGAATAACTATCAATAATTAGGCATCTATCTAAGGATAGATGCTTTTTTATTTGATTAATCAAGCAAAAAATCGGAAAATATTATAAAACTAATGATTAAGCATGAGAATATGTGAGAAAATATAAGAAGATAGAACAACTTTTATTATGTAAATTTTGTATTGAAAAACCTACTAAAATATGGTAAAATATTGCATAGAAGGGGAATAATTATGTTTATTGACTATACAAAAATCGTTATTTCATCTGGAAATGGCGGAAACGGAGCCATTTCTTTTAGAAGAGAAAAATATGTTGCTAACGGTGGTCCAGACGGCGGAGACGGCGGAAAAGGTGGAAGTGTTTATTTTAAAGTGGATTTAGGATTAAATACTTTAATCGATTTTAGATATAACAAGAGATATGCCGCAAAGAATGGTGAACCAGGAAGCGGCAGCAGATGTAATGGTAAAAAAGGTGAAGACCTTTATATAAAAGTGCCTCAAGGTACTGTAGTAAAAGATGCAGAAACTGGGGCAATTATCGCTGATTTATCTAAAGAAGATCAGGTTGAATGTATCCTTGAAGGCGGAAAAGGCGGTAAAGGAAATGTTCATTTTGCTACAGCTACAAGACAAATCCCTAACTTTGCAGAAACTGGTGAACCAGGCAAGGAAAGAACAGTTATTTTGGAATTAAAGATGATTGCGGATGTTGGTCTTGTTGGTTATCCAAATGTGGGTAAATCAACATTATTATCTAGGATGACGCTTGCTAGACCTAAAGTGGCAAACTATCATTTTACAACATTAGAACCAAGTTTAGGTGTAGTAAAATTGAAAACTGGTGCTACTTTTGTAATGGCTGATATTCCGGGTCTTATAGAAGGTGCTAGTGAAGGAGTTGGCCTAGGACTTCAATTCTTAAGACACGTTGAAAGAACAAGAGTATTACTACATGTAATAGATGTTGCAGGAACTGAAGGTAGGGATCCTGTAGAAGATTTTGAAAAAATCAATATAGAATTAGCTAATTATAGTGAAAAACTACCTAAAAAACTTCAAATTATAGCGGCTAATAAAGCGGATGTATTACAAGATGAAGAAAATTTTGTAAGAATTGAAGCTGAGGCTAAGAAAAGAGGAATGGAAATTTATAAAATTTCTGCAGTTACAGGTGAAGGTTTAGATTCTTTATTTATGAGAATTGCAGAATTATTAAAAGATATTCCTAGAGAAGAATTTGAAATTACTGATAATATTGCTCACTATACTTTGAATGATGAAAATGAAGCAGGTTGGACAATAACTAGAGAAAACAATACTTTCATCATTGAAGGTAAAGAGATAGAAACAATAATGAGAAGAGTTAACTTTTCTGATTATGAGTCTATGGCCTATTTCCATAATACATTAAGAAAGATGGGAATAGAGGCAGCTTTAAGAAAGAAAGGCATAAAAGAAGGAGATATAGTTAAGATATTTGATTGGGAATTTGAGTACGAAGAGTAATAACATAAGAAAACCAAGCGTATATTAGCTGTAGAAAAAGTTTTTAGAAGCTAAAGAGGGAGGTTCGAGTCTTATGGATGGCTTGACTTATACTGTGATAGGAATACTTGGTGGTTTTTCGGTTTTGAAAATGTTGGCAGGTAAAGAAAAAATGTATGCCACATTGTTCTTAAACATTGTTTTTGGGGGTGCGCTGTATCTCATGTTAAACATATGTGATTTTACAATACCGTTTAACACTTTATCAGCATCATGTATAGCGGTGCTTGGCTTCCCAGGGGTAATTCTGCTTATAATTTTGAAAGTTTTATTCCGACTGTGATGAATTAAATAGATTAAAGAGCTCGAAAGAGCTCTTTTTTGTTGCTGTTTTCTTGTTCTTGCAACGTTCTTGTGATATCATGTAAAAGGTCTTTAAATTGTTTAAAGGAGAAAATATGAAAAAGAGTATAATAAAAACTTTTACATTTATGTTTAGTGCTATTTTCCTAGCTAAAATACTAGGATTAGTTAGAAATATAATTTTTGCAAGTTTGTATGGTACTGGTTTTGAAGCGACAGCTTTCTTTACAGCATCTAGAATTCCACTTCAATTATTAGATATGAGCTTGGGAGCAGCAATTTCATCTACTTTCATACCGATTTTTAATGAGTTTTTACAAAAAGACGGTAAAGAACGAGCGATGAAATTTATGAATAATTTTATGAGTATTATCATTGTGATTTCACTCATATTAACTTTATTAGGTATCGTTTTTGCACCACAAATTGTTAATCTTATTGCTCCAAACTTAGAACCTGCAGCTTATGGATTGACAATAGAATTATTACAGATATTATTCCCAATAATGTTATTTACAGCGGTGGCATTTGTTTTTGTAGGATTTTTGCAATCGCTCGATGAGTTTAATATTCCGTCTATAATAAGTGTTGTAGCGAATGGAATTGTAATTTTATATTTGCTTTTATTTAACAAAAAATTTGGAATAAAAGGTGCTGCAATAGCAATGCTTATAGGTTGGGGAACACAGATATTAGTTCAACTTCCGGTAGCGTTCAAAAAAGGATATAGACCTAAGTTCTTTATTGATTTTAAAGATGAAGGTATAAAAAAGATGCTGATATTAGCATTGCCAATATTAATTAGTACATGGGTTCAACCAATCAATAATTTAGTAAATATAAGATTTGCTTCTGGACTTGAAAATGGGCAAGCTGTTTCAGCCATAGAGTATTCGTACAATTTGTATATAATAATAGTCGGAGTATTTTCGTATACATTATCGAATATCATATTCCCGGAATTATCAAAGTTAACAGCAGATAACAACAAAGAAAAAGTGAAAGACGTTTTAAAAAATTCTTTTAGCGTATCATTATTATTTATAATTCCGATGTCTGTTGGAATAGGGATGTTAAGTAAAGATATCATAAAATTAATTTATGAAAGAGGCGAATTTACAAGCGAATCTACATTACTTACAAGTTCGGCGCTTATGTTTTATGCAATCGGTATGATCGGCTATGGAATGATGGAATTTTTAAATAAAGCTTTTTATGCGATGCAAGATTCTAAGACTCCAATGAAAACGAGTATAATTGCAATTATTATTAATTTGGGATTAAGTATTGGATTAGTAAAAATAATGGGATATACAGGACTTCCACTTGCAACCTCAATTACATCTATTGTTGTAGGTGTTTTGATGATGGTATTAGTAAACAATAAGATAAATGGGATAATAACTAAAGAAACTTTGAAGGAAATTTTTAAAATAGTGTTAGCATCTTTAGTGATGGCTATATTAATTCTAGGTGTTCAAAAGGTAATCGATGGAACTACCTTAATTTCAACGCTTCTTAGAATAATAGTAAGTGTTATTGGCGGAGTCATTTCTTATTTTGCAATTGTTATTGCATTAAAAAATGAAACGGTAACTACTTTCATAGAAAAAATAAAAGATAAAAAACAAGCAAGATAAAAACTTAATAAGATTATGAAGATTTATATAATTTGGATATAATACCGTTATATTCAAAATTAAGAAGGAATGAGTATGAATATATTAAAACAAAGTTTTATTTATAAACTGTTTGTTTGTATTTCAAATTGGTTTGATAAAATCTTTTCGGAAAGTTTTTTGATAGATTTATTTATAAGAGAACCAAATAATAAAAAAAGAGACACAGAAACAGTATTTGTAAAGTTACTTAATAAAATTATAGAATTGACTAGAAAGCTTTTTTTAAAACTAAAATTAGATCAAGCTTTTGATAACAGCATCTTTGCAAAGCCGATTATTTGGCTTTCGTTAACAGTATTTTTAACACCGTTTTTGCCAACCATGTTATGTTTAGCAATGTTGATTTTTACGGCATTAAGTTTGCTTTTAAAAATATTAATTACACCAGATTTTAAACTTAAATATTTTAAAGCTAATGCGTGGTTGTTGGTGTTTATATTAATTATAGGAATAAGTGCTGTTGCTTCAATTTCACTTGAAGAGAGTTTGAAAATAGGATTACTTATGATAGCTTTTGCTATGTCATTTTTTGTGATAGTGAATACTATAGAAACAAAAGGACAATTGAAGTTCATATTATACTTATTTGTAATTGCTGCTGCTATATCTGCGGTATTTGGTATATATCAATATATCTTTGGTGACGTGTATTCACAAGCTTGGCTTGATGCTGAAATGTTTGAAGATATAAAAATGAGAGTTTATTCAACTTTTGAAAATCCAAACGTATATGGTGAGTATTTGATATTAGCAATTCCAATTGCTGTTGCTTTGTTTTGGACTGAAAAAGGATTTTGGAAAAAGACATTTTTGCTAGGGGTTGTAGGAATAACAACTTTAGCTATGGTATTAACTTTTTCAAGAGGTTGCTGGCTAGGAATCTTATTTGCATTAGCAATTCTTGCGGTGATAATAGATAGAAGATTTATTATATTGGGAATACTTGCTTTGCTTGCAATGCCGTTTGTTTTACCAGAAACAATCATTAATAGATTTATGAGTATAGGTGATATGTCCGATTCTTCGACATCTTACCGTGTGTATATTTGGATGGGCACATTAGCGATGCTTAAAGATTATTGGTTTTGTGGCGTAGGACTTGGAGAAACAAGTTTTAATACAATTTATCCGTTATATTCTTACAATAATATTCAAGCACCACATTCACACAATTTGTATTTACAATTTGTCTCTCAATTTGGAATAATTGGACTAATTGCATTCCTGGGTGTTGTATATTATTTTTATAAAGATACGATAGTTAGCATGGTAAAACAAAAAAATATTGTACTAGCTGGAATTGTAGTAGGTATGACGGGATTCTTTTTGGAAGGAATGTTTGATTATACTTGGTATAATTATAGAGTGATTTTGATTTTCTGGATGGTTATGGCTTTTGGAATTGTAGCAAGTAGTTTGAATAAAAACGAAGCAGGAAAGGAATGAAATTATGATTAAAGTTATTAATATTATAAGTGATACTAACATTGGTGGAGCTGGAAAGGTTATCATAAATTTTTCAAAAAACTATGATACTAAAAATTTTGAAATTGTAGTAGTTCTTCCAAAGGGAAGTGCGCTAGTGAAAGAATTAGAAGGTACTCCTGTTAAGTTGATAGAAATAGACGGTTTAAAAGATAAATCATTAGATTTTAAAGCATTATTCAAACTTAAGAAAATTATTAAAGAAGAAAAGCCAGATATTGTGCATACACACGCATCTAGTATAGCAAGAATTGCTGCCAGAATGGTTAAAGATGTTAAAGTGATTTATACAAGACATTGTGCTTATCCAGTAAGTGAAAGAATCAAAAAAGGTATTGGCCAATTCTTATATAAAAGTGTAAATGAATATTTCTCAGATAGAATAATTGCTGTTGGATATGCTGCGGAGGAAAATTTATTAGAGGGTGGAATTTCTAAAGATAAGATAGATACATTCTTTAATGGTGTTGAACAAATTGCTACAACTTCTGATGAGGCTAGAAAAAAATTAAAGAAACAATATGGTGTTGCTGATGATGAATTTGTAATAGGAATTCTTGCAAGATTAGAATATGTAAAAGGACATGATACATTTATTGATGCTGCAAACATACTTCTTAAAAAAGGTATGAAAGCTAAATTCTTTATTTGTGGGGCTGGATCAGAAGAAGAAAGATTAAAAGCGAAAGTGAAAGAATTAGGTTTAGAAAAAAATATAATCTTCACAGGATTTGTGAAAAATGTTGGAGATTTCTTAAATATTTTTGATGTACAAATTAATTGTTCGTTTGGAACAGAAACATCAAGTTTATCTTTGTTAGAAGGAATGAGCATTGGTGTTCCAGCAGTAGCTTCTAATTATGGTGGAAACCCATATTTGATTTTTGATAAAGAAAATGGATTTATAGTTCCAAAACAAACTCCTGAGGCAACTGCAGAAGCTATAGAAAAAATATTAACAAACGAAGAAACAAGAAAATATATGCAAGAAAAATCTGTTGAAATATTTAACAATAAATTTACAGTTGCTCATTACGTAGAAAATGTTCAAGGAGTTTATAGAAAAGTTATGGAACAACCTGCTAAAAAAAGAATAAACATATTAGATATATTTATAATATTGGTAGTTTTAATTGCTGCTATAATAGGCGTTTCTTTTATGAAAAATACTGACGAAGTAGCAGTGACACCAAACACTACAAAAGTTATCTATAACGTTAAGGCAACAAGTTGCTTACCAGAAATAGAAGAATATTTAGAAGTGGGAGCAACGGCATATGATAGTTTAAAGAACTATAATATAGGAACGATACTAGAGTATGAAGTAACACCTAACGAAGTTTTAGTCCCAGATGTTGAAAATGGAACAGTTAATTCAAATATTAGAGAAGACAGAGTTGATGTTACCTTGAAAATAGAAGCAAATGCTACCGTTGGAGAAAAATTAATTACTGTCGGAGATTATGATCTTAAAGTTGGCAAAGAAGCATTTGTAAGAGGCAAAGGTTTTGCTATGGCTGGATATATTATTTCGATAGAAAGATAGGTGAAATAAAATGACAGAGAAAAAGAAAAAATGTTTTAAACTAAATATAGTAGATATAGTAGTTTTGCTAGTTATTGTTTTAGTGGTTGGTGCTGCGTACATAAAATTTGGAAAGTATAATGTAAAAACAGAAACTAGTAGTCAAGAAACAATTGTATATAATATATCAATATATAATGTAAGAGATTATTCGGCAGAAGCGTATAGAAGTGGAGATGTAATTTTTGATTCGCTTACTGGAGTAAATATTGGAGTTATAGAAGATGTAGTTATGAATGATGCTGTAACTTATGAAACTGCTGAAAACGGAACTTTAGTAAAAGTTACAAATCCTTATAAAAAAGATGTTGTATTAACTGTTAAAACTCCAGGAACAGTTGAAGCAAATGCGTATTATGCAAATAAAAGCATTGAATTAAAAGTTAACAGTCAAAAAACAATTGAAACAAAATATGCAAAAACTACTGGAACAATTTCGAGTATTGATATAGAATCTGGAGATGAATTGAAGTAAAATAATATAAGGAAAATCTTTTCAAAATTATGGAGGCTAGGATGAACATACTTCTGGTTACTATGGAAATGAATATTGGTGGCGCAGAAACACATGTGTTAGAACTTGCAAAAGAATTAAAACGCAGAAATCACAAAGTGTTTGTTGCATCAGCAGGTGGAAAACTTGTAGCGGAATTAGAGAGAGCTGGCGTTGTTCATATAGAAGCTCCGCTAAAAGATAAGAAACCAAATGATGTAATTTCTTCAATAAAAATAATAAGAAATATAATAAGAAAAGAAAAGATAGATATAGTTCATGCTCATGCGAGAATTCCTGGATTTATTTGTGGTTATGTTTGCAAAAGAGAAAAAGTTCATTTTGTAACTACAATACATGGAATATATAAAGTTAATTTTGTGTTAAAACTTTTAACAAATTGGGGTGAGAGAACTTTAGCTGTTAGTAAAGATATTAAAGAACATGCAGAAAGAGTGTACAAATTAAAGCCGGAGAATGTAAATGTTACAGTAAACGGAATTGACTTGAATCGTTTTTGCAAAAAAGAAATTAATGAAGATTTAGGCTTAGCGTTAAATGAATCAAAGAAAACAATAATACATATAAGTAGAATTGATAAAGAGTCTTCAACTGTTGCAGAAAATTTAATTGAAATATCTGACGAGTTAGATTCTAAATTGGGTGGAGCACAAGTTTTGATTGTTGGTTCTGGTAATAATTTAGAAGAGTTAAAAACAATAACTGGTGAAAAGAAGAATGTTGTTTTTGCAGGACAACGTACAGATGTAGACAAAGTGCTTAATAAAGCTGACGTGTTTGTAGGGGTTAGTAGAGCTGCTTTAGAAGCGATGGCTGCAGAATTGCCAGTAGTATTGGTTGGAAACCCAGCATATCATCAAGGATATCAAGGGGTTTTTGAAGAAAGTAAGTTAGAACAAGCTAGACTTACTAATTTTACATGTAGAGATATGGCAGAAATTGATAAAAATAAACTTTTGGAAGATATTGTAAAATGCGCACGGAATGGATAAAAAGGCAAGACAATATAATAGAAGTGTTGTTCAAAAGTATTATTCCGTTGAAAAAATGGCGGATGATGCTTTAAATATGTATGATTTTACTGATAAAGACCGCAAATAGAGCGGTCTTTATTGAATTTTTGAGATTTTTATGTATAATAAATAAGGTAGGAAAAAACGTCTCGTTTTTTGTGAGTTTAATATAGGAAAAAACTTAAAATCGGCGCGGTTAAAATATTTGCCAAAAATGTTGACAAATTAGGAAGTGCAGTGTATAATTAGCTAGCAAACCGCAAAAAGGTTCTTTTTTTTTGAACAAAAATGCGTAGAAATAGCGAACGAAAAGGGGTTGAATGCAATGAGAGATAAAATTACATTAGCATGCACAGAATGTAAACAAAGAAATTATGATACAAAGAAAAACAAGAAAAATGATCCAGACAGAATCGAAATGAAAAAGTATTGTAAATTCTGCAAAAAACATACAGAGCATAAAGAAACAAAATAATAAAATAATCAAGTATAAAGGTGTGAATCTATATGCAAAATGAAGAGAAAAAAGTAAAAAAAGGCTTTATTTCAAACACAAAAAGTGAGTTGAAAAAAGTTATCTGGCCTACAGGAAAACAAACTGTAAAAGGAACAGCCGTTACTATTGGTTTCGTTTTATTAATATCAGTAATATTAATTGTTTTTAATTTTTGTTTTGACTTCTTATGCAACAGTGCATACAACGCTATGTTAGGAATCGAAGATGACAAGGCAATCGTAGTAAGCAGCGGAGACGTTAGCGGTGACGAAAACGGAGACGTTAGTGGAGAACTTAGCGGCGAAGTAAGCGGAGAAGCAGTTGAAGAAACAGTTGAACAATAGAAATGGGAAATAATTTAAATGAAGGAGGAATACCAATGCCTCAAGATGAAACAAACAATACAGAAGTAGCAAGATGGTATGTTGTACATACTTATTCAGGATATGAAAACAAAGTAAAAGATACTTTGGAAAAGGCTGTAGAAAATACAAATATGCAACATCTTATTCAAGAAGTTGTAGTTCCTCTAGAAGAACAAATTGAAATCAAAGATGATAAAAGAAAAACAACTTTGAGAAAAGTTTTCCCAGGTTACGTATTAATAAAAATGATCGTAACTGAAGAATCTTGGTACATTGTAAGAAATGTTAGAGGAGTTACAGGGTTTGTTGGAGCAGGAGGAAAGCCAGTTCCACTTACAAATGAAGAAATAAGAAATATGGGCTTTGAGAAAGTACCTGTAGAGGTAGATTTTTCGGTTGGAGATACAGTACAAGTTATTGCTGGACCTCTAGAAAGCTTCATTGGCGTAGTTCAAGAAATAAATTTAGAAAAAGAGAAAGTAAAAGTTTTAGTTTCTATGTTTGGTAGAGAAACTCCAGTAGAACTAGAATTTTCACAAATACAGAAAATGTAGTGTAGGAGGTGTAAGAAATGGCAGAAAAGAAAGTTACAAACATTATAAAATTGCAAATACCAGCTGGTAAAGCTACTCCAGCTCCACCAGTAGGACCAGCATTAGGTTCAAGTGGTGTTAATATTATGCAATTCGTAAAAGAATTCAATGATAGAACAGCTGATCAACCAGGAATGACAATTCCAGTAGTTATCACAGTATATCAAGACAAATCTTTTACATTCATCACAAAAGTTCCACCAGTAGCTGACTTATTATTAAAAGCTGCAAAAATCGAAAAAGGTTCAGCAAAACCAAATAGAGATAAAGTGGCAAAAATAACATCAGCAACTGCAGAGGAAATTGCTAAAACAAAGATGAAAGATCTTAACGCTGCTAGCCTTGAAGCTGCTGTAAGCATGGTTAAAGGTACAGCAAGAAGCATGGGAATAATCGTAGAATAGTTTATTCCCAAAATTATTTAATTATGGGAGAGTTTATAAAACTCGTTAGTACCACAGGAGGTAAAAATGAAAAGAGGAAAGAGATATCAAGAAAGCGTAAAGCTTATTGAAAAAGGTGCATCTTATGATGCAAAAGCTGCATTTGAACTTATTGAAAAAATGCCAAAAGCAAAATTTGATGAAACAGTAGAAGCTCACTTCAAATTAGGTGTAGATTCTAAACACGCTGACCAACAAGTTAGAGGTGTTATCGTATTACCACACGGAACAGGTAAAACTCAAAGAGTTTTAGTTTTCGCTAAAGGTGATAAAGCTAAAGAAGCAGAAGCTGCTGGAGCAGATTTTGTTGGAGCAGAAGATTTAATACCAAGAATCGAAAAAGAAAACTGGTTTGACTATGATGTAATCGTAGCTACACCAGATATGATGGGTATTATCGGTAGATTAGGTAAAGTATTAGGACCAAAAGGTTTAATGCCAAACCCAAAATCAGGAACTGTAACTATGGATGTTGCAAAAGCTGTAACAGAAATTAAATCAGGTAAAATCGAATATAGATTAGATAAAAACAATATCATTCACTGCCCAATTGGAAAATTATCTTTCGGAGCTGACAAATTAGCTGAAAACTTCACAGCGTTATATGATGCTATCGTTAAAGCTAAACCAGCTGCTGCTAAAGGACAATACATCAAAGGTATGTCTGTATCAAGCACAATGGGACCTGGAGTTCAAGTAAAAGCTTAATTATAGATAAATATTGACCTAAGAAAGTAGGTTACAAGATTTAATCTTGTGTAAAGATTCCTACCGAGGTAAAATGAGCGGATTTAATCTGGTTCACTATACTTCGGTAGTGGACCAGATTTTTTTATGAACTCATATAGAGCGTAAGCTTTATTTATGAAATAAGATATTAAATTAACTATAAGGAGGTGCACTGAAAAGATGCCAAACGCAAAAACACTTGCTAAAAAACAAAGCGACGTAGAAGTACTAAAAGAAAAATTAAGCAAATCTAAATTAGTTATTCTTACTGATTACAGAGGAATCAACGTTGGAGATGTAACATCAATCAGAGCAGAACTTAGAAAAGAAAACTGCGAATATGTTGTTGCTAAAAACTCTACATTAAAATTTGCTGTAAAAGATACAGAAATAGCTGACCTTGCTCAATACTTAGAAGGTCCTACAGCTGTAACATTTAGCTACGAAGATTACGTAGCACCAGCTAAAGTTCTTTACAACTTTGCTAAAGATAATGATTTCTATCAAATCAAAGCTGGTATTATGGATGGAAAAGTAATTAGCGCTGAAGAAGTTCTTAAACTTGCTAAATTACCATCAAGAGAAACATTACTTACTCAACTTGCTACTGTATTGCTTGCTAACATCAGAAATCTTGCTGTTGTTCTTGATCAAGCTAGACAAAAACAAGAGGAAAACGCTTAAAACAAATTGGAAGCAGTCATTTGCTTCGTCACTTGAAATCGCGAGCGTCCTCGACGTACCAACGTACGACTGCGGTTCTCACGATTTAAGTTCCTTGCAACTAACTACTTCGAATTCGTTTTAATTCGAGTAGAAGTTAGCAAAAATTATAAAATAAAAAATATAAAAAATAAAAAGGAGAAATTTAAAATGGAAAAAATCGAAAACATTGTTGCTGAAGTTGAAAAACTTACAGTATTAGAATTAGCTGATTTAGTAAAAGCTATTGAAGAAAAATTTGGAGTATCTGCAGCTGCAGCAGCAGTTGTAGCAGCACCAGCTGGTGGAGAAGCAGCAGCTGCCGCTGAAAAAACTGAATTCAACGTTATGTTAAAAGACGCTGGAGCAAACAAAATCGCTGTTATCAAAGTAGTTAGAGAAGCTACAGGTTTAGGATTAAAAGAAGCTAAAGACTTAGTTGAAGCTGCTCCTAAAGCTATCAAAGAAAACGCTCCTAAAGCAGAAGCTGAAGAATTAAAAGCTAAATTAACAGAAGCTGGAGCTACAGTTGAACTTGCTTAGTTTAAATTAATTTAATATCAAAAAGAAAAGTAGGCCATGTTGGCCTACTTTCTTTTTTGTCTCGGTTGGGGATGGACTTATCGTGGGACATTTTATCATACCAGTTGTGGACGTAGATTTATCTATTAAAAATGAGCTTTGATAAATTTACTTACTAAAACGGCAATGCCGTGAAGAAGTGTCTTCACGGCATTTTAAGATGCATGTTTTTTGTTTTGTAGCGCGCTGAATTATAGCGGTGCTTATCTGTGGGTTTGTACTTTTTGTTGAGAATTGGATGCTTAGTTTCAAACTGCTTGAGCATCGACTCGGTGTCGGGGAGCAGATAATACATCGGATGCCAGTTGACATTTTTTGAGTCAGAGGCAGGAGCTTCGATTTGTTCGTTCTGCTGATGATTGAAAATTCCTGTATTATAATAGCAAAGGAATAAGAGCAGCGGTACGAGGAAAATTAGTGTGAACATCCGTCTTTTTTTCATGTTAAATACCTCACTTTCAGATGTGGAAAAGAAAATAAGGATCTTTTCCTAATTTGCCAATAAATCTATCTATTAAATAATAAATTAAATACAAAATTATTTCAATATAATTTTAAATGTTTAAGAGTGATGTAATGCATAAATTTCTTTATAAATATGGAGTTTTATCTAGATTATATGTGTATGAATTATGGATGTGATGCTTAATGTTTTTACTCATAATTTCCATTGACACTTCAATATAAAAAATATAAAATTAAGATGTACGAGACGAAAATTTTTGAATTCGGAGGGATAAATTTTGAGTGGAATGTATATGCCTGCAGGCGATTATGATAAAACACTAGAATCTTCAGAGTCTTTAGCTTTATATGAAGGTTCTAAGTTTATGAGATTTATCAAGGAAACAATAGCTGGTTTTAAATATGGTACAAAAAGTAATCCTAAAGTAAAAGGTAATACTATTAGTTACATTGATACAATGGGAAGACTTATTACTCAAGAACAAACTTTTATCGATGGAGAAGATAATACTAAAATTGAAAGAATAGTTAGAAGAATTAGCACTAGTGCTAAAACTGAAGCTATTAATTCGATTGAAGTTATTGAAAAGAAAAAAGGAACTAACAACGAATTAAAAGAACAAGTTAGAAATTTTTATACAACAGAGGAAGAATACAAAGAAAAAGCTCATGAACCAAAAATAAAAGAGATTACATATTATGCAGAGGGCGAAAAATGTTTAATGAGAAAAACAATTGAGCGCGCATTAGATGAAGCTGAAATGAAAAAAAGATTTGAAATTGGTGCGATAAGATTAAATCCTCTTGTTCCGGATTCTGTAAAAAAAGAGATAGTAAAGAGTAAACTTATTTATACAATAGATACACAAAAGACTGAAAATGCAATTGAGGACAAGCTTAAGCCTTTTGGGACTCATTTGCAAATAAATGAAACAGAGAAAATGTATATTTTGTCAAATGAAATTAATCCAGAGTTTGATGAAATCAAAGATTATGTTGGACCAACAGAAGTAGAAAAAGATATTATTTTATATTCTGCAAAAGAGCCTAAAGCTCGTATTGAAGAAATTGATAATATCACTTTCTCATCAGGTAAAATTCATAAAATAAGTACTGCTATTGCTAATTATCCAGATAGCGAAGGAAATTACGGTGGCGAAGGTAGAGGTACTTATGCTGTGTATGATGACAAGGTTCTTCATGCAACAGGTAATAAGTCACTTGTTATTAGTCGTGATGAGCAAGGAAAGTTGCATTCAACAGTATCATCTTTAAAAGATGAAAATGTAATAGCTAAAGCCGAATTAAGGGGAGCTTTAGTTACACTTAACATAAATATGAAAAAGAAAGATGAAGCAGAAAACTTTATTTCTGAAGTTGCAGATGCTTTCAAAACAAAATGGGGTATGACAAAAGGTACAATTATTGAATATACATTAATTGGTGATGATGAACCTTATAAAATAAAATATAAAGATATCAAACCTCAAGAAGAAACTGCAACAGTAGCAAAAGCAACAGTTGCTCCTGCCGCTAAAGCCAAAACTTCAGAAACTAAAAAAATTAACAAGAAAAAATAATGAAATTGAGACGCCGAGCGCTTTAAAAGTGCTCGGCGTTTTAGTCTTCTTATAGGTTTAAAATAGATATGTCACAAAAATAAATATTGAAAGAGAGTACCGAA
>CAZEVD010000009.1:49860-55623 GCA_964515475.1 uncultured Eubacteriales bacterium | reverse complement strand
ATTGCTCTCTTCTTCTCTCCCAAAGCTTTATTTTCCATTTTTACTTTCGCTTGTATCAAATATAACGTTCTTATATAATATATTTAATTACAATTAGAAAGGAGCTATATTATGAAAAGTAATCTTTTAAAAATACTTTTACTTGTTATTGTTTTAGCCATTGTAATATTATGCGCTTTCTACTTCACTTCAAGCAAATCAAAGAATAATTCTTCTGATTTTTCATTTAATATTGACTCTAATGCTAAATACAAAATTATCACAAATATGAGATTTCTTACTATGCGAAATGATGGTGGTAGTAATACTAATATTTACTATTGTGTTGATTTCGATAAAAGTACTGTTACAAAAATAAATGATGACTATATAGCAAACTTAGGAGGAACACCGGAAAGAACTGTAACTGTTGTTTTTGAAAAGATATTTTCTGCAGATTTTAAAGAAACTTTAAAATCTTTCTTGGATAAAATTATTACAGAAGAAGATATTAACGATACAAAGAATTATCTTTCTTTTTCAATCGAATCACTTGATATTGATAAAGATATTTACAATGAAAACACTATTAAAGAACTTAATAATTTGTTAAAACAAATTGATGAAATGTAATCAAAATACAAAAAGGAGTTCTACAAATGAAAAAAAATAAAGGAATAAAATTATTATTCGAATTGTTTTTTACAATGTTTAAAATAGGTTTTATCGCTTTTGGTGGAGGCTATGCAATTGTAGCTTTGCTAGAAAACGAACTTATTTCAAAGAAAAAATGGACTACACATGAAGAGTTTATGGATATGGTAGGAATTGCAGAAAGTACACCTGGACCAATTGCTATAAATTCTGCAACCTATATAGGTTATAAAAAAGCTGGTATTTTAGGCTCTTTAATGGCTACACTTGGCGTTTGTACACCATGTTTTATTTTAATGTACATTGTTTCTATTTTTTATGATTTCTTTATGGCAAACACATACATTGCAGCTGCTTTCAAAGGAATTCAAATATGTGTTGTATATTTAATTGCAAATGCTGGTTTAAAAATGCTTAAAAGTATTTCTAAAAATGTATTTAACATTCTTGCTTTAATAATAACAATTGGTTGTATTGTAGCGTTTAATTTATATAATATTAGTTTTTCTTCTATATGGTATATTCTTATAGGTGGAATTTTTAGTGTGATTATTAATACTATACGTAACATTTCTAAAAAGGAGGCAAAAAAATGATTCTTTTTGATTTATTTATTACCTTCTTTAAGATAGGCGCTTTCTCTTTTGGTGGCGGTTATGCAATGATTTCACTAATTTCTGAAGCGGTATTAAATCACGGATGGATGACTGAAAGTGAAATATTAAATTTTATAGCTGTTGAAACAGTTGTGCCTGGCCCTATTTCAGTAAATATGGCAACTTTTATAGGATATGAACAAGCTGGATTTTTAGGCGGACTAATCGCAACTTTAGGAGTTATCTTACCATCATTTATAATCATATTGTTAATTTCAATGCTTATAAAAAACTTATTAAAATTTAAAAGTGTTCAAGCTTTTCTTTCAGGAATTAGACCAGTAGTAATTGGCCTTATTTTAGCAACAGCTTTAACAATGGGACTAAATGTTGCACTTAATCTTGAAACAATAAATAGCGAAATCACGGTCGATTTAAATGCTATATTTATTTTATGCATTGTCTTGCTTACATCATTTATTTATAAACTAATTACCAAAAAGAAAATATCTTCTGTTTTATTAATTATCATTTCTGGGATTCTAGGATTGATATTGTACATATAATCAATCTCTCAGGGGACAGTCATTAAAAGGACATTTGGAAAATTGCAATTTAAAAATCTCACAAATTTAATAAAATGTCCTTTTAATGACTGTCCCTTCTGTTCTCATTTTTTCAAATAAAAATCAACACCGACATGTTGACTTTTAAAATCGCTATATTATAATTAAATTAAAGATGAGGTGTTAGTCACAATGTGACTTGCCCCGAAAAGTTAATGAAAATCACTTCTCGTGTCAAGGATAGAAGTGATTTTTATTTTTTATTTATTCTTCTTTAGTAGATACTTAAAGAAGCATGCCAACGATATAATTTCAATTACAAAAAGTATGTAATCATTTTTTATCATGAGCATCACCCCCTTTTTCTTTGGTGAAAAAGGGCAAATCACATCATATCCAAACAACCTCATCGAGAAAATAATAGCGCGCACAAAAGTTCGTGTCAATAAAGAAATAAAAAAAGACTTAAGATAAGTTCACACTTACCTTAAGTCTTTAATTTTACTCTATTATATCTAGAATTTCTTTTTCTTTTTCTACTGGGTTTTTAGATATCTTGATTGAACTTCTTAATGTTTCAATTTGCAATAATCCTTGTGTTTCTGAATTTGCATGTATATATAAAATAGGCTCGCCTTCTTTTATTTCATCACCTATTTTCTTAACTGTTTCAATTCCTACTGCATAATCTATAACATCGTCTTTCTTAAATCTTCCTCCACCCAAATTAACAACCGCTTGACCTATAACTTTTGCATCGAACGATTCAATATAGCCTGATTCTAGTGAATTCAAAGGAATCTTATATTTAGCTTTTGGTAAGATTTCAGGATCATCTACTACTCTACTATCTCCCCATTGTCTAGATACTAATTCTCTAAACTTTTCTAATCCTTCTTTATTATCTATCTTTGATTGGATTAATTTAATATTGTTTGGAATGTTATCATCTACTCCAGCAAGTTTTAACATGTATGCTCCTAAAAGCGTACATACTCTTACTACATCTGGCTCACCTTTACCATTTAAAGTATCAATTGCTTCTTTTACTTCTAAAGCATTACCTGCATATCTTCCAAGCGGTTGATTCATATTTGTAATTACGGCAATTGTTTCTTTTCTGGCTTTTCTTCCGATATCAACCATAGTTTGAGCTAAAACTCTTGCTCTAACTTCATCTTCCATGAACGCACCACTACCGCATGTTACCTCTAATAAAATTTTATCGCTTCCTGCAGCAATCTTTTTACTCATTATGCTTGATGCAATTAACGGAATACTTTCAACTGTTGAAGTTACATCTCTTAATGCATATAACTTTTTATCTGCTAAAGCAATTTTTTCTGATTGTCCAATTAGCGAAATCCCTTTCATTCTAACGTTGCGAATGAATTCATCCATTTCAATGTCCGTTCTAAAGTTTGGAATAGATTCCATTTTATCTATTGTTCCTTGAGTATACCCAAGACCTCTACCAGACATCTTCGCAACGGGAACTCCACAACTTGCAACAAGTGGTAATACTACCATCGTTACTTTATCTCCAATTCCTCCTGTGCTATGTTTATCAACTTTAATTCCTGGTATTTCTGATAAGTCAACAATTTCTCCAGAACTTGCCATAGCTACAGTTAAATCAAATATTTCTTTTTCTGACATTCCATTTAGATAAATCGCCATTAATAAACTTGAAGCTTGATAATCTGGAATGTTCCCTTCAGAATACTCTCTTACAAAGAAATCTATTTGTTCTGTTGTAAGTTCTTTTTGATCTCTTTTTGTTTTAATTATTTCATTAATATTCATATGGGTTCCTCCTTTGTTTAGAAATTTTCATTTCTCCATATTCATACTGTAATATCTTTTTTTATTGCTTCAAACTTAGCATCGCCTATACCACTTACATTTTTAATGTCTTCAATCGTTTTGAAATTTCCATATTCTTCACGATAATTTATTATCTTTTTTGCAGTGGTTTCACCTATACCCGTAAGCTTTTGAAGTTCTTCTTCAGATGCTTTATTTATATTAATTAATTTAGCATCATTTTTATTAACTTCTTCAAACAACTGCATTATTTCTTCATTTTCATCACCGTGAAATTTTGTAAGGTATAATTATTTTCTCTTCATCTTTAACGATGCTAGCTAAATTTATCTTTTGCAAGTCAGCATCTAAAGTTACTCCTCTAGCTACATCAATGACTTCGTGTAACCTCGTACCTTCTGATACACTAACTACCCCAGGTTCATTAATTGCTCCTAAAATGTACACGCAAATTTTATTTTCTTCCATTGTTATGTTTTCTGCGTTTTCCCCATTTACATTTTCTTCAGCAATATTAATTTCAGTATCGGTTGACGGAGTTATAAAAAATCCGATTATAACCGCCACAATAAATCCCCCAACAATAAAATATGTTTTGAATTTATTGTTCATCTATGAACCTCCTTCTTAAATAATTATACACAAACAAAAAACATTTGCAACTCTACTTACATATAGATTTGAAGATTTTTTTCGACATAATCTGTCAACTTTCTCGTCTGAAATTTCTGTGAATTTTTCGTTCCGTAAGATTTAGCGCTTGTAAATTGGCATAAACTTATATACAATGTTTTCGAATGGAGGTAACCAATGAAAAAAATTTTTTTCTCTTTTTTATTGATTATGCTCTTCTTCCTTAATTCAAATGTTTTTGCTGTTGAGGTTTCAGCACCTCACGCAATTTTAATAGATATGGACACTGGCAAAACACTTTTTGAGAAAGATGCTTACAGCGCAGTATATCCAGCCAGTACCACTAAGGTTTTAACGGCAATTCTTGTTTTAGAAAATTGTAATTTAAACGATATAGCTACCGTTAGTTATACTGCAATTCACAGTGTATATGCCGATGGCACTATCGCAAACCTTATAGAAGGCGAAGAGTATACTATAAAAGATTTGTTATATACCATGTTAGTTCATAGTGCTAATGATGCAGCTTATGTACTAGCAGAACATGTTGGAGGAACAACAGAAAGTTTTTGTAATATGATGAATACACGAGCTAAAGAACTTGGCGCAAAATCTACGTATTTTGTTAATCCTAACGGTTTACCAAGTACATCTCACAAATGTTCTGCTTATGATATGGCAATCTTCGCAAGATACGCAATGACTAATTTCCCAGAATTCAGAGAAATGGTCTCAACAACTTCATATACATTACCTATCACTCCAGAATATGAAGAACTTTATTTTAGACAATATCCAAATGATTCTAAGGCAATCAGATATCTTTCAACTACTACAAATCATTTGATAAATCCAAATCGCTCAGAGTATTATTATGAATATGCAACTGGAATCAAAACTGGCTATACTACGGCCGCAGCAAATTGCTTAGTAGCAAGCGCTGAAAAAGATGGCGTTGAGCTTGTTGTTTGTATATTTGGTGCAGGTGGTTGGAAAAATTTAAGAACAGATGTTGTAAATCTTTTTGAATACGGTTTTTCAAGATTGCGTTCAGAAAAACTTGCAGCTGCTGGAGAAGTCATAGATACAATTGAAATTTCAAATGGCGAATCAAATGCAAACATGCTTAATGTCGTTGTTGAAAAAGATGTGCGCGCGACATTTTCATCTTCTGACTATGTGGAAGCCTTTACTCCTACAATTGTGTTAAACAAAAAATTAAAAGCACCAATTGAATCAGGAGAAATTATAGGAACCATTACATACGACATATACAATTCAAAATATAGTGCTAACCTATTAGCAGGAAATTCGATAACCGAAAAAATTACAATCGTAGATGTTACAGTAAATATCTTTTGGGTTATAGTTAAGATTATTTTATGGGCAATTGGCATTATAATCGCCTTATTTATTGCATTGGTATTCTTACGTGCCTATATTATAACAAAACGAAATAGAGCCCGTTCTGCGCGCAGGAGAATGTATAATTCGAGGTTTAGATAATA
>CAZEVD010000009.1:0-49760 GCA_964515475.1 uncultured Eubacteriales bacterium | reverse complement strand
GAAATAGAGCCCGTTCTGCGCGCAGGAGAATGTATAATTCGAGGTTTAGATAATAAAAAAAGACTTGCTTTGGCAAGTCTTTTTTTATTTGCCTTGATTTTGTCCCAAATGGGGACGGAGATTTGTCCCAAAAAATCTCCGTCCCCATTTGGGACAAAGTTAACAAAAACCCAGCCTGGTTTCACAGACCGGGTTCTTATTTTATTTAGCTATAATTGTTACACGGAATGCATTGTATGTTGTTGTATTATCCATTAATGTTGCCTCTGTTGGTTCCATTGTGTTACCACTTCTCTTATACATACTTGTTACATTTCCATTTACATAGTTGCTATTTCCAGTTACTGTTGTTTCTGATGTTTGTGTTAATTCTGTTGGTTTTCCAACGTTATCCATGATTTCAATCTTAGGTGCTTTACCTAGATTAATAGCCGCATTCAATTCTGCTGTGCTTGCTATATTTGTCATAACTTTTTCTCCACCGAATCCATAGTAAGAAACAACTCTGTTTTCACTCATTGCTTTTAACTCACTCATCTTCGATGTCAACATATCAGCTTTTCTAACTGTGATTCCTAGCATTGGTGAACCAATCCTAGCAAATCTTAAGTAATTTAATCTAGTTATAATTGGAGGGACTACCTCAACATCAGTTTGAATCAACGCTTTATTTTCGAATGCAAATATCTTTGATTCTTCAAAATCTATATCTTTAGAAATTGTTGCAACTATTGTTGTTGTGAAGTCACGTGTATCAAATGTTATTCCATCATATCCGTTTGGATTTATTATTCTTACTGGCTCATTTGCTGTAAATACAATTTGTGCATTAGCAAATATTGTTGCATCTGATGTTGTTGCTGTAATTATCGCTCCAGTACCATCAATCAAGTTTACGTTAATACTTTCTGTTGCTGTGCTTCCATGTATATCTGTTGCTTCAAATGTATATACACCATTACTTGTTGCTTGGTATGTCATTGTTGTAATGATTTGGAATATATTTCTGTTTGATGTCAATTTATCTTTTGAAACTTCTATTCCATCAACTGTTACTTTTTGAATTTCAACTGTTGAAGTAATTGTAGCAGTTATATTTACTTTACCAACATCTGCAACGCTTTGGCTTAATCTAATGATTGGTCTTGCCAAAATAGCCTCGAAGAAATCTACAAATACTGTATCACTTATAGATGGGTTTCCTACAGTATCTGTTACTATTACTCTGTAGTAGTAACGAGTATCTTCTGGAACTGGATCTTCAATCATAGAAGTAGAACTACTTGTTATATCTTCTTTAATTGTTTCCCAGTTAACACCATCTAAGCTTCTTTGCCATTCATATTTTGCAATTTCATTTTCATCGTAACATCCTTCAATTTTAACAATTACTTGTTCACCGAAAACTTGGTTACTAGAGTCAGAGTTTGTTGTTATAGGTCCTAATTGTGGTCCTTCATTATCGATGATAACGTTAGCTTCAAGTGTAATTGCTTCTGATCCATTGTTGGCTTTGTCTATAATGTTTCCTCCAGGAATCGCAATTCTCAGCGTACCCTCATCTCTAATACCTGCAATAGTTAATGTATAACCATAGTTTGCAGCTACAGCACCACCAAGTATTGAATCATAATCGTTTGCTTCACTATGAACTAACTCTTTCTTTGTAACTAAAACGTCAACACCATCAAGTTGAACTAGAATATCATTTGGTTCGAATTGTTCACGTCTAATACCTGCTCCATCATCTGTTACTTTTAACTCAAATGTTAATTCAGATTCTGAATTTACAATCATTTGTTTGTCAGCATTCTTTAAGCTTACTCTAGGAGGTGTATTATCTACGTATGTAAAGTACTTCATTTCGTTGTAAATTGTGTATGGTCTAAGTGAAGTATTTATACTTGGATTTTCTGTATCGTCTAATACAGAACCTTCTCCGAATACTACAAATAAGTAACCATTATTTAATAATCCAGAGTATGTTAATGTATAATTCTTCTTAAATGTCTTTACTTTAGTTGCCGCATTTTGTGTTTCTGTTTCTAGATCTAAGTCAATCTTAACGATTGGTTCTACAAGTACACCACCAACAAATGTAGCGATATCTGTAGTTTGTAAACCGTTAATTATATCGATGATACCAACATCAACAACTTCAATTGGCATTGTAATTTCATACTCTTGGTTAATATATCTATCATCAATTACTCCAGATAGATTTCTACCTTCTGTAATCGATTTAATTGTGATTGGACCTGTTAGTGCAATTGTAGGAACAACATTATCACCGGTGATACCAGTTTCATCTGTCGTAAATGTCGTCGACTCATTTGCATTTCCAAGTCTATCAAACAATCTTTCTTCACGAATTCTCAAGTTATAGTAACCTGTTTCTGCAACATTCGTTAAAGTAAGTTGATATGTGTGAATGTCATATCCATTTTCTGTTCTTGTTGATACATATTTTAATGTCTTCTCTGCATCGGAGATTTCATTATTTGGTTGTAATAAAACTTCAATGTCATCAGCTGTGAATTCTGCAGTTTCGATTCCAACGTGTTCATCAAATAACTCAAAGTTAATTTGATATACATCTGATTTATCTAATACTATTAATTCATAAACTTTATCCAATCTTACAATTGGAGCTTTATTATCCATCCAGAACTCACCATACATTTCAACGTCTTCTGTATAGTTTGTTGCATTGTCTTCTAATTTTTCTGTAAGTCTTACATGTAAGTACCAAATACCATAGTCTGTATCTTTAGAAATTGTAGTTGTTACAATATCCTTACCTTCTGGAACTACAAAATCCATACTGTAATCATAGATTGCAGGAGTATCTGTAGTTTGTGTCCATGAGTATTCCAAAGTATATGTTTTAGCATATAAGTGTGAGCCACCTAAATCAGAAAGTGTAATCGTTGCTGTATGTTCTTTAGACCAAGTCTTATTTGAACTAATTTCCATGTGAGGTTTTACTTTCTCAATCTTAGTTACAATTCTTATATGTTCACCAGACTCTGTTCTTTGTCCAATTTCATCTTCTTCAAGATGAGTATTATATGATTTTACATAGAACTCATTTATACCATCTACGGCGTGGAATTTATTAGTTCCATCAATTCCGTGGAATGTATATTGTTGATACGGATTATCATCTAAACCATCATTGTAATTTGCATTTGGATCTGTGTAATCAATAACATCCTCACCTTTTAATACATATTGAATATTTCCTTCATAGTAATCGTAAGGATAGTCATAGCTTTCTGTAGATGGATAGTTGATTGCAATACCATCTTCACCATCTGGATAAGCATTGAAGTAATATTTATATCCAATCTCACCAGGAGTTCCATTTAATGTACTTCCATCAACATATACAAACAAGTCTCTGTTGTACCATTCTCTTATCTTCTTACCACTTTCCTCATCATATATATATGGAAGCGTTGGATATGTATTTAAATCATAAGGACCCACATTATCATCTACGAATGTTACATCATTACCTAAATCGTCAACCAATTTAATTGTTGGTGGAACCGAAGGCCAAATGTAAATTCCATAGTCCTTAGTTGTATTCTTTAATACATAGTTTTCAATACGTTTTCTACCACCTTGAATTTGTGCAATAGATGCAATAGATGTGTAATATGCAGGATCTGTATTTTGAGATGTAACAATTACTGCTAACTCTTCTTCTCCTGCTTCACTTGTAACACCTGTTGTAGCAGTTGCATAAGGTGCTTGTTGTTTAAAGTTATATACAAATCTATCTTTATCTTGCCATACAGCATAGATTTCTTTTGGATGAATTGTATATGTTAATGTGAATGAACCTGTGTAGTTAACAATACCTGTTATTGTTACTTTTGGTGCTAACGCATCATTTTTATCATGAGCATCAATATGATCCGCATACGTTAACACATAATCTTTACCAGAACCCTTAGCCATAGAAACACCATTTGAATGTGTATCTGGATCATATCTATCTGGGTCAAACATTGTTACATCTGTTTCTTGTCTCTTACCATTGTATATAAACTCTGGTGTAACAATTGTAGGAATCGCTTTACTTACTGGTTTTGGATTAATTGTATATGTTATTGAATTTTGATCTTTATAATTTATGATACCTGTAATAGTAAGCGTAGCCGTACCAGCATTTACATTATTAGTATATGCAACTGTATAATCAGTACCATAATTTAAATTCAATTTTCTTTCATTATCATATACTGTAACTATCGGTTTCTTTTCATCTCCATTATACTCATAAACATATTGAGACAATGTTAATGTTGTACCTGAAATAGTCTTTCTATTAATCCAGTAATCTTTATGATTTTCATCAGTATAGTTACCTATACCAAAAATTCTAACTGTTGCAGGATAATCATTTGTACTTGCAATAATATTATTTTCATATTGATATGTATAATCTTTGTTGTAAATAAGATTTACTTTTCTTTCATTATCATATACTGTTACTGAAGGTTTCTTTTCATCACCATTATATGTATATGTCAAATTATCTACTTCTGTAGAACCTTGTTTTAAAGTAATTGTGGTACCATTAATAGGTTTTCTACGAATAGTATAATTTGTACTAATTGTACCCTTATAGTTTCCAATACCAGTTGCAATAACTGTAGCTGTCATTTCACCAGCTTCTATATTATTCTTATATGACAGCTGATAATCTGTACCTTCAACTAAAGTTACATTGCCATATTTTAAAATAGTCTTAGGACATTTTTGATCATTGTTATATACATAGTCTGGAATTTGCCAACTATTATCTAATTCTGCAATATCCTTTTGTGTAATTTCAAATTGAATCGTTTCTAAATTAATTACATAGTTTCCAGCTCTAAATGGTAAATTGTCCGCAAGAGCAAGTGTACCTAAAGTAATATTATATTTACCTACGGTTTCACCAGCAACTCTTGAAAGAACGCCAGTGAATGCCGGTGTTTCACCAGCTACATTTCTGTTCCAAGTGTATGTATATGTAGGATCTGCTGTACCATAAACTTTGCTTTGATTAGAATGAGGAACAATATTTATAGTACGTTTATAAATTTGGAATGTATAAGTTACACTACCTTTAAAGTTACCAATACCAGAGACAGTAACTGTAGCAGAACCTACATTTGTATTAATACCATAAGATACTGTATAATCTTTGTTTTGCACCAATGTTGATGAATTACCCGAAACTTTCGTATTACCAGAATATGAAATAGATGGAACCGGTTGATGCATTGTACCATCATATTCTTTATCTGGCGCATTCCATGTTATATAAACATCTGAATCACCCAAATCTTTTGCTGTAATTGTAAATGTATTATTTGCTACCCATGTAGGGCTATAGTTTCTTGCTAAAAATCCATTGTAATCTTGTAATGCAAATGTACCTTGTCTAATTGTATAATTTCCAACATTTTCACCAGCATCTCTCGTTGGCTGTACATAACCATTTGCAGCTAAATTACTTGTATCTCTTGATACAATATTTGTAGCTGAAATAGTTAATTTTGGATCATCTGTACCAAATACTTTTGAATGAGCATTGGCACTAATATCCGTCGGCCTTGAAGTAATAGTCCATCCCACCGTATACGAAGATTTGCCATTAGCAAATATATGCTCTGATGTATCATCAATTGTAATAGTTGCCGTATAACTTCCAACTTCAATTTGATTATTTCCACTAGTACTATAATAGTTACTAGAAGCTATAACCGCAGAATGATATTGACCATCATATTGAAAAGTTGTTGTTGGGCTTGGCACCGGCGCATTGCTATGATATTTAATATCACCACATCTATGACATTTTTGATTTGAAATACCACAATAACAAGCTAATGTATAATCATGTTCGCCTTGAGGTCCATAGTTATACGTTTCATAATAACTACATCTACTACAATCACTTCTAGTTATCCAATCTCTGGTACAATGCCCTTCTTGTATTGTATATTCCGATCCAAGATTATGCCCTTTGGCAGGAATGTAATTCCAATCTAATTCTGCACCACACTCTGTACAATGAACACTTTTATAACCTTTCGTTGTACAGGTAGGCTCTGTATCAGTATGCCACGAACCAGTAGTGTGTCCATAAGCCGGTCTTGATCTACCTTCGACATCACCGCAAACAGAACATGTTTTTTCTTCCCAACCTGAGTCATCACAATCTTCCCAAGAAGTTACAACATAACTACCATAATTATGCTCACCTATTATACTACCATAGTCATAATCATAAGTACCACATATGCTACATTTGTATGTAGTTACAGAAGCTGTTACGCAATTTCCAGCAGAATAACCCACATACACATACTTATGATCGCCATAGTTACCATAGTCTGTATCTATAGTACTACAATACGAACATTTATAACTTGTATAGCTTCTTGATTGACAATTACCACCACTCGAACTATAATACGACCAACTATGATCCCCAAAACCACCATAACTTGTTGATGAATAATTACAATTTCTACAACTTTCAGTAGACCACGATCTACTATTACACGTTCCAGAGCCACTTCCACTTGTATACAAAGAATGTCCATCAGGCCCAAAACTTTCACTCTCACTAGCACTACACTTTGTACATGAATGTGTTCTAGTTCCAGGGGTATCACAATCCGAATCTGAAGTTACAGTCCAGCTACCCCATGAGTGACCAGATCCACACGGATTACACGCATTTTCATCGTGATTACGAGTATAGTCTCGACCACAATTTGCACATTGATCAGGCCCCCACCAAGTTCCGCACCAAGGACACTTATTATGATAACCACCACAAGCCGGTTGCATACAACACGCTGCACTTAACCACGCTTTACAACTAGAACAATATCCTGCACCTGAATAATATTTTCCACAACCTGCGCATACAGTATCATCCCAGTTACCAATACCTGCAGCATAAACTTTATATAAACTTCCTAACATCACAAATGACACTATCAGTACTCCCAGTACCAGTAGTGTTCTCTTTCTCAACCTATTTATTTTCTCAATATTTTCTAAGTTCGTCATTAGCCTCACTCCTTCCAATACTTGTGAAAAATCACATAGGTATAGTTAGTATAAATTATACCACATTATGTTAACGCTTTCTAGTATTTTGAGAAAAATTGATAAATCAAAAGTTGAAACTTCCAACTTATGAATTCTCCCCAATTTTTCTTGTGATTTTTCATTCTCGGTAGGTATGGCTAGTACCTACCGAGAATTTTTATTTAGTATACTTTCATATACTCTGCTATTTTATATTTTCATTATGTATTGCCATTGCTGTACCGCTTGGCGCTGTTACAATTATAGACACATCATCTATATCTAATAGTCCTGTATTATATATTCCAATTGCATTTCCTGATGTCGTTGTTACAGTTATATTAGAAGTCGTTGCACCTTCGGCATTTCTTATTGCAAGAATTCCAGCATTTTTTATCGCTGTAATACTACTATTTGATGTTTGAGTAATAACCTTACCATTCATCTCAAGTAATATATTTTGACCTTCTACTGCACTTATTGTTCCTTCTTGTTGAATATTTCTTAATAATGTTATTTTAGATGCACTTACTAGATTTTCATCACTTGCTGTATTTATAGCATCTTTTAATGTAGCATGATATGTAGTTGTTGAACCTTCTACAAGTCTTGCAACACCTGATACTAAAATTATAGTATCGCTTGTTTTTTCACTGATATTTTGAGCAGCATCTTTATACCATACATTTACTGTTGCAACTCTTGCTGCACTACTAGAAGATGGATCTAAATTAAATGTATAATTCATCGGATTTCCAGTATATTCAACCCATGCAGCATTACTTAAATCCGGATTTTCCTCCTCACTTGCATAGAACCATTTAACACCATAACCATCTTCTGTTCTATCATCTGTTGCTCTTAATGTTAATGTAACATCTTGGTCTAATGTTTCTTCGTCACCATTATTTATAACTACAGTTCCTTCTGGAGGAATTTTGTCTATGTTATAAACCGTTAATGAAATATTTTTTGCAGTATAGTTTGTACCATCAAATAATCTTGCATAAACAGTTGTGCCATAATCAGTAACGATTATATTTGTCTTAGCAGAATCTCTATCAGCATCACTCCAAGTTTTTGATGTTTCTCCTAATTTTTGCACACATACTTGTTTTGTAACATCTGTTTCATCAGGCCAAGCACTACCATATAACGCTTCAATTTCATTTTCTGGCCATTCAATTACAACTGTTACTTGGTCATTAACTGGATCAGTTGGCATAGCTATAAGTGTAATATTATCCGGAACTGCTGTTGTATAAATTATAGATTCTTGAGACTCAGTCGTATTATTGTTTGAGTCTGTAACTCTTGTTTTTACATAGTATTTTTCTTCTGCGTTTAGATTTAAGAAATATGGTTCATCTTGCCATGAATATTTCTCATATATTTCATAATCTGGTCTTATTAAATATTGAATTTTAGTCAACGGAGTATCTTCATCATATTGATTTAACGTTGCTACGATCGTTGATGATGAAGCCTTAAGTGTTGGTGCATCATCTGTTGGTGGTACGTCGTCTATTAATATGAATTCGGTTTCATTTGGATATGTTTTTACATATTCTTTCATCACTTTACATGATGCGTAGTAATAAACAGGTCCTTTTACATTTATAAACATTCTTGTACCAATAGTCGTTACTGTTTTTGAAATTGTGATATCACCTAATGCATAGTCATCTTCAAATGCACTATTACCAATGCTTGTTATTCCCAATTCGGCACCAGCAATATATTTAAGGTTTGTACATTTTGCAAATGCATATTCTCCAATATCAAATATGTTGCTTACATTGATTGAGGTTAAATTATCATTTCTATAAAATGCGTATGATGCAACTTTTGTAGCTGTACTTTCTAATGTATATACCTTAGTTATGTCTTTTCTTCCATGCATATAAAGTATAGTTCCGTTTCCGTTATATAACGAATAATCATTTAAACACATAAAGTATGTATTATCAGCACTTACATTTAATGTATCAAAATTATTTGTCATTGCGAATGCATCTTCTGCGATTGTATGAACTGTAGAAGGAATTGTAATTGTTTCTACCGCTTCCATTCCAGATAAAATAAATTTACCTAAATGTGTCATTCCTTCTTGAATTTCTATTTCTGTTATATCTGAGTTATATGCTTCCCAAGGAGTATCACTTACATATCCGATATCTTTTGTTTCTCCTCTACCTGTTAATGTAAGTTTGTTCTCCATATTTATAAATGCATATACTGTCTTATCTGAATTTTTACTTATATCCCAAGCCTTGGCAATTACATATGCCATATTGTTTGATGTGTCTTTTGCATATACGTATGTTGTTTCTCCAACAACTGAAACAATATTGCTTGATGACCAAGTTAATTTTGTAACATCTCCACTTACATCTTCATCTGATACTGCATATTGTAAATGAGGTGTTGGATCATAATCATCTACTGCACTTACAACAATTTCAAGCGGTGTACCAGATACCCAACCATCTAAAACTTCCATAGCTGTAATTTCTGGAGGACGAATATCTACTACATGAATATATCTAACAAGTTGTGTGATAGGTTGGTCTTTGTAATGTATTGTATATGTAATTGTATAGTCTCCTACGATATTTACATCTAATGTAGATTTCTTTGTTGATTTAAAGTCTGATACATACGAACTTGTTCCTTCACCAGTTCTTAGAGCTTCATCTAACAACTTGATACCTTCTTCAGTATATACAGTTCCATGTTCCATATAAATTTCTTCTTCTCCAACAAGTTGTGCTAAGGTTTTGATTCTATCTGCACCTATCACACCCCAGTTGCTATCTGATTCATATCTTGTTTCTGGAACCATTACATACACATTTACGCTATCAGCAACTTCTAATGCACTGGTCAATGAAATTACATTGTTTAAATCTAATGCAATTATATGTTTCATAAATGTTGAACTTGCAAAGGCATCACCAGCAACTTGTGGTGTTCCCTCAAATACTGCAGACACAAAAGTTGCTATACTACCAAAAGCTTTAGATCCAATTTGGGTAACATTTGCCGGCACACTAACCTTTGTTAATTTTGTATTCATAAAGGCTGCGTCGCCTATAGTTTTTAGCGTTGTTGGTATATCAACATTTTGCAATCCCGAATTTTGGAATGCATAGTTTCCAATCGTAACAACAGATGTCATGTTTATTAACTCTGTTAAGTTTGTATTATCTTTAAATGCTTTTCCACCTATTGTTGTTTCTGTTCCATTAAATTCAACCTTTTTAATATAGTTACCTTCTGCAAATGCACCGTACTCAAATGCTGTAACTCCTTCTGGAATTGTTACAATCGTATCTGAATTTCCTGTTGCATATTTGTATACTGTATTACCAGCTTTATTAGCCAAGTATTTACCGTATATTTCTTTATACATAGTATTGGTTGAGTCTACAATTATTCTATTGAAGTCAACTCCATAGAACGCAGCTTTTCCTATGTTCACAACACTTGCTGGTATTAATAATTCTCCTGTTGTACTTCCGCTATTTGAACATTCAAATGCGCTTGCACCTATTTCATAAAGTCCATCTTCGATAACTATATTTTTTACTTTTGTGTTATAGAATGCATTTGGATACACAACTCTTACGTTATTCTTTAAAGTTACTTTTTCAAATGTTGCATTTATATTTGAAAATGCATTTTCTCTAATTGACATTAAAGCATCTGCGTAATCTAAAGCCACAAGTGAACGAGCACCTTTAAATGCATTCGCACTTACATTAATTGCTGATTCTGGCAATGTAACCATATTTATTTCTGCTAGTGGGTCAAACACCATATTAGTTCCATCACCTATATCTATAACCGTATATTCTGTTCCGTTTGAAAGTGTTGTAGGCATTGATACATGTGTAGCACCAGAAATATTATCGTACGCAACTATTTTTGCATATGGTTCTGTACTATGTGTTACAAATTGATAATCACCATCTGTAAACACTTCCGTATTCCATGAATCATTAATTATTTTTACATTTCTTGTATATGTAGTTACAACTTTATTTTCAAACATGATGTTATATTTTAATTCATAAGTTCCAACTGTTTTGTGATCTGCTGTACCACTTGTTGCAATTGATACTCCTTCACCAGAATAGTTGTAACCTCTTTCTCTATAGATGTAATAATCTTTACCTGTAGTATCAACATATTGAACAACTTCTTCTCTACCAATTAGTTCGAAGTTGTATTCAACTAAGATAATACTATCTGTTGCAGAATTTGTAGATACATTATCTTCAGCATCTTTAACCCATACATAAAGTTGCTTTGTACCATTTCCTGTTTTTAATGTGTATGGTTGTGGTACTTCATATGGAATCCAACCTTGTTCAATTCCTGTTGGTACATATGTTGCATCTTCTGTAACATATATGTACTCAATTTCATGATTATCGCTAGCAGTAATTGTTAAAGTTACTTCTGGATATCTTGTATATTCTGCGTTATCATTAATTACTACTTTTGTTATTGTTGGTACAATGTCATCTATAGGAATAAATGTTGCTTGAGTACTATAATTTGTAGCATATGTAACCATTGTTGTATTTGATTCATAATAATATACATTATTTGTATCTGCATCCGAACCAATATTTACAAACACGCTATTACCATTAATAGTTTTTAATGTTTTTGGAATTATAATGTCCGTTAACATTCTACAATCGTAGAATGCTCTGCTACCTAATGTTTCAAGTTCTTTAGAAATATCTAAATCTTTAAGAACTAAACATCCTTCAAAAGCACTTGTTCCTATCGTTTTTCCACCAATACCATTTTCAGTAATAATTACTCTTAAGTTAGCAGCATTAATAAATGCTCCTTCCGGAATATCAATATTATTAAATATTGTTATCTTTTCCACCAATGAATTTTCAAATGCATACGGAGCGATTGTTGTTAATGTGGATGGCGTTGTAATTTCTGCTACTGTAGATTTTGATGTTGATACATATAAGTTTGTCTTTTCTTTGTTGTATAAAACTCCATCTATAAAATCAAAGTTGTCTCCTTCTACTACGATTTCATCAAAATTATTTGTATGAACGAATGCTGTTATATCTATTGATTTAACAGTCTTTTCAAGTACGATTTCTTTTACATTATTCATGTTAGATAAAATGTATTTACCTAATCCTTGAACTCCTTCTTTAACTTCGACATATTTAATATCTGCAAGTTTATCAAACCAAGGAACAGTAGTTAATGTGTAATCATTTGTTACACCAGAACCTTCAATAGAAAGTTTTGTTCCTTCTCCAATGAAGTCTTTAACAATTCCAACTACTGTTTTTGTTGCTGAACTCTTGCTCAAATCATACATATTGAACTCTTCACTAGCTATATTGCCAGCGGCATCTGCTACCCAAACTGTTAAGTCTGTAGCTGTTGTCGTAACATCAACTTCTGGTGAAGCAGTCCATGATACTGGTGCTGTTCCATCTGTAATTTGATATTTAACTGGAGCTAGATTATCAGTAGCTTCAACATGTAATACAAATGTTTGTCCAGCTTGCCATGTACTTGAAAGTGTTACATCTAAAATTTCTGGTTTAGTTACATCTTTCCAAATTGCATATAACACAACAGACTCATCTACTGAATACATATCTCCAGGATTGTAAGTTGTTCCTGTGTTATCTGCTTTTGTATTCCAATGCATAAAGCTATAACCATCTCTTACAAATGTATTTTCAGCAATTTGTAAGTTTGTTCCTTCTACTTTTATCTGACTTGTAACAACTCCATTACCGCCATTCTTATCATAAGAAACTGAATATACATTAATGTCATGGAATGATTCGTTTCCTACATTATCTAAAGCTTTTACTGTATAAATTCCAGATGCTTCAATTGCATATGTTTTTATAATCTTGTCGCCAGATTTTGAATCTAAGTCTGTTTGCAATATTCCATTTACGTATATTGCAGACATTCCACTATCTAAATCTTCAGCTTCAATTTTTACATATGTAGCAGTTGGTTCTTGACTTACTACATCAACTTTAATTGTTGGTGCATCTAAATCAATATTCTCAACTGTCCATTCTGCATAGGAAACGTTTCCAGCTTGGTCTTTAATGTAAATATGCCAAGTTGTATTTCCTGATGTGATTGATCTTGTAAATTCTTCTACACCAGAAATAACCGTGTAATTTCCAACATCACCACTTGGTCTATAAGTTTCTGTTATTTCATAAGCTCCAACTTTTGAAACAAAGTCTGTTGCATATACAGTAACTGTTGCAGGACCTTGTGTCCAAACATCATTTGTTGGTACTTGTTCTATTTTTTCAATTACAGGAGCTACATCATCATAATAAACAATAACTAGATTTGAAACTGCAGTGTTTCCTGCTTCGTCCATTACATGGAAATAGAAATTATCATGTTCTCTTACTTCTAATGTTTGTTCCATTTCTAGCTCAGCTTCTGTTAAGTATATCCATTCTGAAGCTTCAGGTTCTAATATTGTGTTTGTAAATGCATACGCTTTAACACCTGCATCGTCATCAGATGCTTTACCTGTTAATGTTACTACTTGGTTAGTCCAAGTTGTAATATCTGCTTCTAACGAAACCGTTGGTTTTATTGCATCTAATATAAGCATTGTATATTCTCTTGAATTTTCAACAGTGTATTTTACATATGAACCTTCTGGTCTATTTGTTACCGTTCCATATAAAGCATTATCAATCGCTCCGACAAATTTACCATCATAATAATTTAATGTTCCGCTTTCTGAGTAATATCCATATGTTCCACCATCAATAAGTGGTGTTGCAGTTGAAATAATATTTTCAGAATTTCCAACTGTTACTTCAGCATCTTTATTTTGAATTCCGTAAGCCACACCATTTGTTGAAGTAACATTAATTACAGTTGTATCTAAATGTAATCTTACTCCTATTCCTTCAATATAAATACCATTTGCATCGCCTGCTGAAGTTGTAATGTTTATTTCTGAATTACTAATGTTTGATTCTGTTGTAGATGTTATATGAATACCCGTAATAGCTGATGCATTTTCACCTTCAAGTATCATATTGCTTGCAGTTAAATCAGCAAATTCAGTATTTATAATTCCGTATTTACCTTTTGTTTTAATTGTACCGCCAGTAATATTTAGATGTCTATCGTTAGCAATAGCTGTACCTGCTGCATTTGTTTGTTCTACGATACCACCAGAAATATTTACTGTACCAACCAAAGTATTTACAATTGTCTCAGTTCCTGAAGATACAACCATTGCATTTTCGCTTAATTTTAATGTTCCGCTGTTATCAATCGCAATTGTATTAGCAGAAGAAATATATCCTCCTGTAATATTCAATGTAGCACCAGCTTTGTTTGTTATTGTATCTCCTGTTGTAGATGTTGAACTTACTGTTCCAGATATAAAATCTATCTTATCGCTGTTTACAATTGCAACACCTTCGGCACTTGTAATTGTTGCTCCATTTAATTCTACGGTTCCATCATTTATCAATGCAGCTTCACCAGCAGTTGAATTTGAAATTGTTTGACCTGTTAAAATCAAATCTCCTTCATTATCTATACCAACAGGTCCATTAATTGTTCCTGTTCCTTTTATTTCTGTTCTTCCTGCATTTATAATTGCAATGTTATTTTCTGCAGTAACATCTGTATTTTCAAGAATACCTGTAGCACCATCTGCAATTCTAATTGTTGAAGATTCTTCAGCTGTTGCCTTAGAAGAAATTGTAGAATCTTTAATATTAATTATAGAATCATATGTACTTATAATAGCTTCTGTTACATTCGCAGATACAACTGATGTAGCAATTGTAACCTGACCATTATTTTCGATAGCTCTATATTCACCTTCTAAAGTAGTGTCTACCATATCTAATTTTGCACCAGATGAAACTACTATAATAGGATTTGTTGTACTTGTTGAAATCAATTTAATATTATCTAACGCCAAAGTTGCAGAGCCTTGGTTGATTATCGTTAAAGCATCAGATGTAATTGTTCCAGCATTTCTTATCGTTACTTTACCATTATTAATTACCGCTTGATTTCCAGTTAATGCTGTTAAAGTCTTTTCATTCATATCAATTTCGATATATTTATCTGCTTCTATTATTACACTTTCATTTAAATCTTTTAACACCGTGATTATAGAAGCAGTTTCAGGTCTTGAACTTGCACTATCAATTGCAGCTTGCAATGTTGTGTAATATGTTACAATTCCTCTATCTTCTAACTTAACCATGGTATTAGCTATGATTTCATTTCCAAGAAGTGTTGAATGATCTATGTTTGTAGCATTATCTAATACGTCATAAACTTTTCCTTTATAACTTACTAGTGATAATGTTCCTTCATCATCACTTTCGATCGGATACGTATAAATAATCTTATGATTTTCAAATCTTGTTGTAGTTACAGTTTTGTTTGAACCTGTACCAAATTTAATTATTAAAGTAGGAACGCCATCTGCGTGTGATGTACTTAACTTTTCGTCATATTCTGCTTCAATAATGATTTCAGTACCTTGTGCTTGCTCTCCAGCTTCAGGAGCTGTAAGCGTTAAGCTTAACAATGTTGGGCTTACATCATCAATCATTACGAAGTTTGCTTCATCAGCATATGCTGTTGCATATCTGTGAATTGGAGTTGATGATTGATAATATTCAACAGCACCTTTACCTGTAACTGTATATAATCCGAAGTTTTTAAATACACCATTTATTGATGTATCTTCACTTCCTACAAATTGTATACTCTTAGGTATACTTATTTTTTCAACTTTAACCGTATTTAAAAATGCATTTATTCCAATTGTTTCTAGAGTATCTGAAACTGTGATTGTTTCTAGTTCTCTACAATCCGCAAATGCTCTATCGCTGATTGTTGTTCCACCAATTGTTCCTGTTATTTCAAACATTCTATCCATTGATTCAAATGTACTTTCACCAACATTCGGATTTCCTCCAGATGTAAGTTTCAAGATTGTATTATTGTTATAGAATGCATAACTATTAATATCCGTTACTGTTGATGGTATTGTGAAAAATTGTAGTTTGCCATAATTTGAATGTGAATATATTCTCGTTTTGTTCATATCATATAAAGTGTAATTATCATAAGTAAAGTTTCTATTATTGCTATCTATCACTATATTTTCAAAAACATTTGAGAATTTTAACGCTTTGTCACTCATTGTTTGCAAACTAGAAGAAATAGAAATTGTTTTTAGATTTGTCATTTCTGCCAACACATAATTTCCTATCTTCGTAACACCATCATCAATAGCAACACTCGTAATCGCATCTTTGTATAAATAGAACGGAACTGAATTCTCATCCGCATAATCTTCTGTTGCTCCAGAACCTGCAATTATCAAATGTTTTGAATCTACCAATATTGCATACATTGTTTCATTTGATGTTTTGCTTATATCCCACACATAGAACGAAAGGCTTGTTGTATTACCCGCTAAATCTCTTGCCCAAGCATAGTTGATTCCATTACCGGCAATTTCAATTTCATTTTCTGCATAGAATTCTTCTTTAGGAGGTTCTGTATTTGTATCTGTTATCAAATATGTTCCCATACCAGTTTCATCAGTCGCTGAAATTTTCATTTTTAAAATATTTCCTGCAACCCATGAATCTGCTACAGTTAATGAATTTATTACAGGAGCTTTTCTATCAATGTTATTTATAACCATTTGCTCTTCATCGATTAAAATTCCATCTCTCATAGCTCTTGCATAAACCGTTAAGTTTTCATCAACTGTAAATAATGTTATGTAGTTTTCCCAAGTTCCTAATTCTCCAATTTTATATTGAACAACTAGCTGCGGATCAAGACAATTAACTTTTACTTTTACAATATCATTTGTCGGAGTTATTGGAGAAGCTTCCATCGTTAATAATTCTGGAGCTGGTTCATATATTGCATAATAAGCTCTGTCCGACATTATATCTATTTGAGTAGGATCAATTGTAACAACTTGTTGTGTTCCAACAATTCCTGTACCTTGCCATCCAGCAAAATTATATCCTGTTTTAGTAGGATTATTTAAAGTAAATGGTTCAGATATACGTGAATACTTTTCTGGATTTGCAACTGCTACTGTACCACCATCTAAATAATATGTGATGTTATAATTTTTTGGTACGTTCTTAGCTATAAGTGTAGTATCAATGCCAAGCATTTTGAATGTAGCATACGAATCATAAATACCATTTAAATTTACAAAGCTTTGATATTCTTTCGAGTCATCAGCAACACCATCAATTACCCATCTACTGAATTCATATCCTTCATCAGGAGTATTTGCTATTTTTACTAACGATTCATAAGTAACGTCTTTTGTAGTACCTGTTGCAGCACCGTTTTCAGCTGTTACTGTCAAATCATTTTTTAATCTTGTATAGTAAAGCGATAATACTGTACTTCCATCAACTTGAATTTTTGCCATTGCTACTCTTGATGGATGTGCCAAGTTTTCTACTAAACCAACAAAATCATCTGTTGTTTTTGCAACTGCTACAACATCATTTCCTGTTGTACCTTCTAATTTTTCTTCAACTCTAACTTCATACTCGTTTGTAGCTCCAAGTTTTTCTACATAGTGTTTAACTGTATATGGTATATCTGATCTTGGTGCCCAAGCTGCATATAATTTTTTTATTAAAATTCCATCATCAGGTGGTAAATAATTTCCACCAGCCGAAATTATTTCTGCTGTTTCTAAATTATTTGTTGCATATGGATCTTCAGACCAACCAACAAATTTGTATCCTAAAAGTTCTGGTATATCTACAGGTAAAGTTACAACATCACCTGCATTTGAAATCATTGAATTGTAAACTTCACCTTCAGGTTCTAATCTAAATTCAATAATAAAATCATAGTTAATGTATAATTCTGAATATTTTGAAGTTGTCTCATTTCCAGCTTCATCTTTTGTCCTTGTTGCAAATACATATACTTGTTTATTCTTTGGAACCATGATTACACTATTTCTTCCCCATGTAAACTCTCCTGCATTTGTTCCGTCGTATTCAGCATAACCATATTCCATATTCTTCATCAATATAGCATCTGTCGCTAATCTATCTGTTTGATTTGGAGAAACAATAATGTATGGTCCTGATTGTGTAAGTGTTGGAGCTTCGTCTGTTGGTGCAGTACCATCATAAAGTATTGAAGCTTGAACAATAGTCGTCGCAACATTATTTAAATCATCTTTAAACCAAGCATATAGTGTTATCTTGCCTTCTGTATTTCCTAAATCATATTCAAAGTTTGATTGATATCTTTGCCAATTTTCATCTCTTGATGACGGCTTAGTCGCATTATCTTTTGTAATCATCATATATGTTGCGCCATCAGCTCTTAAATCAATATTTACAAACTTGCTTTGAGTAGTTGGACTACCCTCATTTATTATCATTGAAAGGTTACTTGGAGGTTCAACATTTTCGGCAATACCTGAAACCGTTACCTGTGTAACTGTTCTTCCACCGTTAGCTTCACTAACAACGATTGAATAAGTACCATTCCTTTGAACTTGAGCTGCATAAGTTCCAACAGCACCTTCAACCTTTTCAGCCTTATTATTTCTAACAAGAACCGTTAGTTCTCCTTCATTTCTTGGAAAAGCGCTAATTAAAATTTTTGCTTTTGCATTAGTCATTGTTCCATCTGAAAGTTCTCCACTTGTTACAACAACGTTAGAAATGATTGGACCGTCATCTGTCGAATCATCATCAAGAGCAGATGCGCTTGCAAGAGAATAAACTCTCGTCTTTTTGTACACAATTCCCTTAACGTAGAAAACAGAACCAGTTGCGTCATACACATAAACATCATCTTTTCCAAAAGTGAACGTTCTTTCAGTTGATGTGTATTCTTGACCAAACTCAGCATTCATGTATGAAATTGTTTCTAGATTAATCAGATATCCAGAAGTTAATCCTTCGCCCGGATTAAACGATACGAAATCTGCAGGAGCTTCAAACAGTATTACTTTTTCAAAACCCGCATTCAGCTTCTCCTCGTTATCTCCATATTTGGCATTTTGTAATCGGTTTTCATATATCGCGCTTTCAACACTTGTAACTTCTTGAACAAAGCGTGTATACAATGCTTCACCAGGCAAATCACTGCCCTTTAGAATAAACACTGATGCAATGATTACAATAACGACTATCGTCACAATTAAAGCAATCATTGATACTCCGCTTATTGCGATATCCTTTCTTCGTCATTTGTGTGCAACTCATATTTTTCCTCCTAACGTTATCCTTTCAAAAGTCTTCGAGATATTGTAAGCATCAGTCATAAGCACATGCGCCAGTAACTCATGCTACTACAAAAGTTTTAACATGAAAAAAAATTAATGTCTACACGCGCGTATACGCGTATTAGTGTATGTAAAAGAATTGCAACAAAAAACTCGCAAAATTAGCTTACGGAAGCGATTCCTTGATATTTTGCATTAACAAAACGTCATTCAAATATTAAATTTTATTAACAGAAATATTACTGCAATTTTACAAAACCTTTATTTTCAAGAAGCCAAAATACCTCAAATATCACTTTCCGTAAGAATTCGTACTTAGGGGACACTCCTTGTAATCAATTTTTTTGATTACAAGGAGTGTCCCCTAAGTCAATTTTGGCAACAAAAAAGACTTACGATTTTTCGCAAGTCTTTTTCTAAATTTTATTTAATTATCTTCTTCTAAAGAATTGTTTTATTTTGTATATAACTCTTTCAAACCAGTTACTTTCCTCATCTTCTAAAACAATCATATCGTAGCAATTAACATTAGCGTTTTCCTCAACTGCAACTTGCTCAGTTACTGCTTTTGCCGCTAATTCTTGCACATTTTTTTCATTCTTTTTTCTGTCGTTTTCTTTATAAATAGCTATTAGTTCTTGCTTTTCTTCAGGAGTTTCACACCAGTAATTTAAGTTTATCATTGCAAGTAACGGCAATGTTTTTTCACTAAATTTTTGTTCCTTTAACGCTTTAGAAAAATCTATATTGAAAACATAGTCTTTTGCTTTATTACGTTCAAAAAAATCAACTAATTTTTTAGGAATCTTTTCTTTATATTTTAACTCCATGTAATTTATTATCGTTAGTATTTCTGTATACGATTTCATTTGTTCATTTGTCATTTTTTCACCACTTTCACGAAGGTTATATGTTCATTTCCTCCACAGAATTTTGCAAATTAAGATATTCTCTTGCTTGCCTATTATAAAATTCTCTCACATCCATTTTCAATTCTGTCTCTACATTTTGTATATCTGTATCAGAAAGTTCCGGAACTTTAACCATTTGGTTTATATCATCTTTAGTTATACTTGTTTTTAAATACGTATTCATAATTGCACCCCATAATATGAAGTCTAACATACACATTAATTATAATTCTACAAATTTAATTTATCAATCAATTTCGACTATAATATCTTGCGCATCTTCTGAAGCACTTCCATCATTGCCAACACTAGGTTCTACAACATTATCTTCTCGTGCTTTATCCTCTTTAGCTTTATCAGAACCACTATTTTTTCGCGTTTTTTCTTTATCATCACTATTTTCAATTTCTCTATTTTCTTCAGCAGCTATAATTTCTGCAGTAACCATATTAATTTCATCCTGTGAAACAGTTTGAATAACCTCACCAAGTTCTGTATAAAACAACATATTAGTTGAAGTTTTACTTTGATTCTTTTCTTCTTGCTCTTTTTGCGCAATTAACTTTGCAAATTCTACTCTCTTTTTTGCTTTGAATTGCTTATTAAAATCTTCATAAAACGTTGTATAATCAGCAATCGCTTTTTCATAATCATTTTCTAGAGGAATTCCTTGTTTTTCTAAACTAGCTTTTATTCTATTAATAATTGTTGGAGTAATTAATAATTGTGCATTTTCTAAAGTTAATTTCATTTTTCCATCTTCTCCAACATCTTGCTTAGTCTTTTCCATTGTAAGTATAGAATAATCTAAAACTTTCTTTACAAGTTTTGGATCTAAATCGTCTCGTTGTGCTACCATAGCCGTTACCCATTTCATAATTCGAGGATTTTTAACTTCTCCATCATAAGGTTCTATATTTTCTCCCGCTTTTATTCTTTCTTCAATTTCACGTTTTTCCGCTTCTCTTACCTCATCTATTTTATTCTTTACTTTTTCGAATCTTACATCATCACTTTTTTCTATAAATTCATTTATAAGATTTAAGCAGTCATCAATAGTTAATTTTTTACTACTTTCTTGAACAGCTTTAATTCCTTCAAGTTCAAACTCTTTAATATTTTTAGCAACTACAGAAATTACTTCCTCATTTTCTTTAACTTCTGCCTTTAAAAATTCTGTATTATTTTTTAAATCTGGACTAGCTTGTAACAAAAAATTTGCATTTACTGAAATTGCTTCATGCATAAACTCTCTATCTTGAACAAGTTCTGGTTCACCTTCTAGTCTTTTTATAATTTCTGCAGCACGCTCAAACACTTCTTTAGTACGAGCCTCTTGAGAATTTACGACTTTATTTAATTCTTCTAAAAACTCTTCGTCTTTGTTTAACACTGGATTTATATATCCTGTAATTTCTGGGCAAACACGTGCAGCTTGAATAATAAACCTTTCATCGCAACTAAGATGAGTTCCTTCAATCAAAGATGGATCATTCATAAATACCTCTAACGCAATAGCTGGATCTGATTGGATACTTGCTCCACAATATTGATAAACAATGAATGATTGACAATGATTCCAAACAGCAAAAAGTAGATCGCCCATATATTTTCTATCATTTCTTCTAGATAAAGGAACTTTCGCCAATACGCTCATATCATGTTGTTTTAGCGCTTCTAACATTTCATCATCAAAGCCATCTCTACCTTTAAGTTTTTCTAAAGTCATACTTCTATCCAACGTCTTCACCTCACAATTTATATAAAAAGTTTATCATAACAAAAGCGATATTCAAATATTTTATAAAAAGTAACTATTAAAAATTCGCAAAAAAATAGTAGCGAAAACTACCATCTTCTAGTGCCTATTCTCGGAATACGACCCGCATCGCTAAGAAATAGTCCACTGGACTATTTCTTGCTGATTGCTCTCTTTTTAGATTCCACGGTGTGCTTTGCATAACTTCTGACCTAGTCACGCAAATAAAAAGACTTACGATTTATCGTAAGTCTTTTTAACTGGTGCCTATTCTCGGAATCGAACCAAGGACACAGGGATTTTCAGTCCCTTGCTCTACCAACTGAGCTAAATAGGCATATGAAATTCAAGTAAAAAAAATAACCATTTTATAAACAAAATGGCGACCTGGAAGGGGCTCGAACCCTCGACCTCTAGCGTGACAGGCTAGCGCTCTAACCAACTGAGCTACCAGGCCATAAGTTTTGTATAAAAAAAGTGGTGGGCACTATAGGGCTCGAACCTATGACCCCCTGCTTGTAAGGCAGATGCTCTCCCAGCTGAGCTAAGCGCCCACTTCAAAGTCATCATTTCCGATGACTTCCTTAGTATACTTTATGATTAGAAAATTGTCAACAAAAAATTAAAACTTTTTTCTTTTTTTGCAAAGTACCTTAAAAAGCGCTTTACAAGTGGGTTTACAGACCAAACATTTCAAAAAACATTTGCCACAAAAGAAAAGGGTTTTATTGCTGTCTTTTTCAATCGTGATACCGTATACAAATTTAACACAGAAACTTTTTCTTGTAAAGTAATTTTTAAAATTTCTTTTATAGATTTTTCAATCTTAAGTGGGTTAAAGGGGACAGTCCTAAAAAGGACATTTTGGTGTCCTTTTTAGGACTGTCCCCTTTAACCCCTTTGAGTCCATCCCCATTTGGGACACTCGACTAAATCAAAAACGAGCCTACAATTATTGTAAGCTCGCCTTTTATATTTTATTCACCCTTATTTATAGCACCTAGCAGTGTATTTGTAATTCCTGCACCTGCTACTTTTTCGTTATTAGCACCTTTCATTCTAGAATTTGAAAGTCCTGTTAATCTCTTTATTTTATCATCTATTTTAAAGATGTTTCTCATCGTCTTTTTAGTTTCGGCTTCATGTTTGTGACGTGCCGATTTATTACGATATTTTCCATACATTAATAAATAATATACGATACCAGTTAATAGGAATATTCCCTCGTATTCCCACTCAATTACTTGAATTCCTATAATTGCTAAAAACTCAACAAGTAAAGACATTCCAATAAGTTTTGACATGTGTATAGGAACGCTTCCCATTACTTCTTTAGTTCTGGCATTTACAGCAACATAGTGTAAAAGTTTCTTCTCTCCTTTTTCTTGTTGATAACTGTATAACCAAACTGGTAAGTAAGCAGATTTCCACTGTCTTCCTCTCATTTCAAGTTGTTCACTTGACCAACATACTCCACGATCATACTCTTTAAGAGTGTCATTAGCAGCATGTCTTGCAATATCTTTTGCTTGAACTTCAACTAATGGACGAAGTTGATCAACATTAGTATCACGTTTTTCAGAAGTATATCCTTTTAAAAAGTTAGAATTCCATTTAACACTGTTTTCAATATCGAATGGCATAATCGCATTAATAACGTTATTTGTTTTACTATTAGATTGTGTATTTAACTTATCAGCACTTGCTTCAACAGTTAATCCTTCAATAGCAATGTCAAATTCACGTTTTACATTGTATAAATCTGCATCATAGCGAGTTTCTGTGCGATCTCCTACTTTTCTAGTATATCTTCTAACAAGTCTTTCGCCTTGTCCTGAAAGTAATGCGTGTCCATTTAAATCAACTACCATATATGGGAAATAAACTCCCATGACATTCTTTAAAGTAAACTCTTCTTTAAATTTTGGATGAGCAAAGAATTTTCTTTTTCCTACGAAATCTTCTATAATTTTTTTCGCCTCATCTTTTGTTAATTTAAATGGTAACACAACATCTGGAATACTACCATTTGGCACTTGTTGATTGACTGTTAATGTATTTCTACACCAGTGACATCTCGCATGTGTTTGCTCTGATGTGTCAATTACAACTTCTGCACCACAACTTGTACACTTAAGTGTAAGTATATTTTCGGCAGCTTCTTCATTTAAATCTTGTGTTCCTGAGCCTATTATTTCCCCCTCTAATTCGTGGATTTTTGTTTCCATTCCTTCTACTTTTTCATTTTCGAATTCATGTCTACAGAACTTACATCTCAATTTTCCTGTATTAGGATTTAATGTAATTTCCGTTGCTCCACATTTAGGACACTTTTGTTGTCCATCTTTTGCGTCAACATCAGTCTTTACAACAACAGGCTCGTTATTATTAAAAGCTGAATCTGTTGTCATATATTATAGCCCCCCTAATATTTTTTGTTTTTGTGCATCATAATCTTCTTGAGTGATTAATCCTGCATCTAACATTTCTTTTAATTTCTTAAGTTTTTCCATTGGATCTTCTTTTTCTTCTTGAGCTGGTTGTTGCATTCCGCCCATCATGGCGCCCATGTTTCCACCATTTAATCCCATGAAAGCAAGTCCTGTCATACCAGCCATTCCGCCAGCATCTCCTAAACCTTCAAGAGCTTTTGCCATACCTTGTTGTACATTTTGGTTTCCTCTATTTTTAGCATTAAGAGCATCCAATCTTTGCATTTCTGTTAATAATGTCTTTGTATTTTCATCATATTCAATGTGCATGATGTTTGCAGTAACAATGTCTAATCCATATAATGATGTCCATTGTTTTTCGCCTTCTACTGTTGCAGATAAGGCTTTTGCAAAGCCAATTGCATCTCCTTGAATTTTACTAATACGATTTCCTTTTTCAGGATCATTTGCGTAGTTTGAAAAAGCTGAACCTAAACAGCCAACTACGTCTTGGAAAAGTTGTTCGCTGATTGTGTTATATTCATCAGCTAAGTCTAAAACTTCTCCTTCTTCTAAATATCTAGTAACATTTAAATTCTTAATAAATAACATTGGATCTACAATTTGAATTGTATATGTACCTCTTGCAAGCGCACCAGCTTGTACTCCAAGATATGCATCATCCCAATAAATTTCGCCTTGTGTTCCAAACGGATTATTTGGAATAGGTCTCATATTTACATATACAGCTTTTTGTTCTGAACTTACTTGTCCACCAAACTTAAAGTTGTCCCATGTTTTTCCTAATGTAGAAGCGAAAATTCCATCGCCTGCAAACATAGATTTTGAGTTCACATCATCAGATGTAAAAATAAATCCACCTGGTTCAACGATACAACCTGTAATTGCGCCATCTTGTAAAGTAATTAATGCTGTACCTTCTGGTACTATAATTTTACTTCCATTTGTAATAACGTGTTCAGAACCTTTTGTGTTTTGTCCACGTCCTGTGTTTGTTCCAACTGGAACTGCTGGATAAATCGCAGCTGTTGAAGGAACTCCTTCCATTGGTTTGTAAAAATCTTTCCATTGATCAGCAAATGCTCCACCAAGAGCACCTGTGAACGCTTTTATAAATCCCATATTAATATCCTCCTCTTTCGTAACGAAAAAATTTATCTTTCGTTTTGTTGCTTCCACGTTATCACTCTTCAAAAAATTTGTAAAGAACTTTTTTCTTTCAAAGTCGCTTGGCTCTAGTTTTTGAAGCATCTAAAAAGTCATTTCCTGAAATTCGGAAGAAGCTACTTCCGTAGGAAATGACTTTGTTTTTAATATTACAAAAATGTTACAAAATTCTTTCAAAAAAATTTCAAAAAATTTTTTTATTTTTCTAATTTTATTCTTTTTCTGATATCAATTTTTGAATTTCTGACTTCTCAAATTGATATTTTGTATTACAAAAATGACAACTTACTTCTGTAATTTCATCTTCTGCTAACTCTTCTATTGCTTCTTTTCCCATACTAAAAATTGCTCTTTCCATTCTCTCTCTTGAGCAATCACAATGCCACTTAACATCTCTTTCTTCAACTTCATAAGTATCCAAATCATCTGAAATGTATGTTGCAATTTCTGTAAGTGACATTCCTTCTTCAAGCATCTCTGTAATCGATTTACTTTCTGAAATTCTTTTTTCAATCAATTCTAATATTTGTTCCGGTGTATCTGGTAACGCTTGTAATATATATCCACCTGCTTTTTTTACACTACCATCTTTATCAACTAATACGCCCAACGCAATTACAGTTGGTATTTGTTCTGATTTTGCAAAATAATAAGTAAAATCTTCTGCGATTTCACCCGTTACCAAAGGAATTGAACCTACATAAGGTTCGCCAATCCCTAAGTCTTTTATGATTCTTAAATCACCTTTACCAATTATTCCACTAACATTTAATTTTCCATTTGGTTTTTCTGGTGCTTCGGCACGTGGATTTGAAACATATCCTTTAACATTTCCTGTATTATTTGTAGAAACCAAGATTGAGCCAAGAGGTCCATCCCCTATGATTTGAAGCGTTAATCTCTCTTCTTCACTTTTTAAACTTGCTCCCATAAGTGCTCCTATCGTTAGCATTCTACCTAGGGCTGCAGTTGGTGTTGGATTTAATTTATGAATCTTTCTCGCTTCTTCAACAAGTTCAGTTGTATCCACACAAGATATTTTAACCATATCAACATGCGCCATAAACTTTTTCAAATTTGCCATATTAATCCCATCCTTAATTTTAATTATATATAATAGTAGGTTTCTGCATAGAAAAAACCTCACGCTGTATGGTGAGGTTTCATGGTTTTTTTATCTATTAATTAGACAAGCCGCTTAGCTTATTTAATCATCTCTAGATTAAACAGTAGCTACTCTAGTTACATTTGCTGCTTGATCTCCGTTTTTTCCATCAACGATATCGAATTGAACTTCTGTGCCTTCTTCTAATGTTTTGTATCCTTCCATATTAATTGCTGAAAAGTGAACGAACACATCTTTAGCGTTCTCTCTCTCAATAAATCCAAAACCTTTCTCTGGATTAAACCATTTAACTTTTCCTCTTTCCATGTTTATTCCTCCTACTTTCTTTAGTACTTAAATTGCCTCTTGCAATCTAGACTCAGTTTATCATAGTGCCCATTTAATGTCAAATCATATTTGCAATAACTTCCAATGCTTTTTCAAGTTGTTCATCAGCTTCTGTTTCTTCATTATCAAGCACTTCATAATCTGGTACAACACCAATTTTATTTATTTTATTTCCACTTGGTGAAAAATATTCTGAAATAGTTAATTTAATATATGTTCCGTCTCCTAAAGCCTTAAACTTTTGAACAACACCTTTTCCATATGTTGTCGTTCCAACAGTACAACCATTTGGAGAATCTTGAATTGCAGCCGCCATTATTTCAGAAGCACTAGCCGAATTCTCATTTGTTAAAACAACTATTGGAATTCCTATTTCATTTGAATCAGAATAAATATATTCCTTTTCACCATTTTTATCTACAGTATAAGTTATAACACCTGTTGGTAATAACTCATCAATAATTTCAGCAGCTGTTGTTAATAATCCTCCCGGATTATTTCTTATATCAATTATCATACCTTTGATTTGACTAGAAGCAGACATTTCTTTATATGCTTTTCTAAAATTATCTGTTGCTTTTTCATCGAAAGATTCAAATTTAATATATGCAATATTCTCATTTAAAACTTCATATTCAAATGGATACATCTCAACTTTTCTTCTTGTTAAAGTTTTTTCGAATTCTTCATATTCAGTTTCAGATGTATATCTTCTAAATTTAATTGTTACAGTAGATTGTGCTTTTCCTTTAACTCCCGCAGCAACTTCTTCAAGTGATACTGAAGTTACATCTTTACCATCAATTTCTAAAATATAATCTCCTGGCTTAATACCAGCTTCTTCAGCTGGAGAATTTTTTATAGGTAATAATACTATAGGTAAATTCTTTGAGGTATCAACTGATAAATACATTCCAACCCCTTCGTATTCACCTTCTGTTTCCGTTAAAAACTCTTCTGTTTCTGTCACATTAAAATAATCCGTATATGGATCTTCTAATGCCTCAAGCATGCCTCTTATTGCACCTTCCTCTAAAGCTGTTTCATCATATTCGTGTAAGTATTCTTTTTCTACAATCGCCATAACCTTTTCTAACTTTTTAAATCTAGCTTCTGTTTGAACATCATATTCGTCTTTTCCTAAAGTTAGTTTTGTATAATGAAAAGAAGTTACTACAAAAACTGTAGCCGCAGTAATCATCATCCATAACATGGTTTCTCCTGCAGAATTTCTTTTTTGCTTAGACTCTTTCATTTTAACCCCTCTCTCTTTTTCCCATTAATAAGCTTGTTACAAATGCTGTAAACGGTATCGTTGTAATAAGACCAAAACTTCCTGCAATTGATCTTAAAATTTCTTCAATCATCATCTCACGATTTATAATATGTATAAATCTTTCCTGTGTAACTATAAATAACATTATCAAAACAATCGAACTACCTGTATATGCAAGAATCAATGTATTAGTCATTGTTCCCATCATATCTTTACCGATATTCATTCCAGCTTTCATCATTTTCTTAGCAGTAATATGCGGATTTTCTTCTTTTAATTCATGTAGTGCCGACGCAATTGACATAGCAACATCCATACAAGCACCTAATGCACCTATTATAATTCCTGAATATAGTATACCCTTAAAGTCAAATGTATATGATGAAGAAACGGTAACTAATGTACTTGCTTCTTCACTTATTCCAGAAAGATCCATCGCATATCCAAATAATATAGCAAATATTCCTGCAATTATTATTCCGCCAGAAGTTCCTAACATCGCAGCAAGCGCTTTCTTATTAAATCCAGCGATTATTAAAAGAACAACACACGTAATTATTATGCTAACTATTATTGTTATAAATAATGGATTCGTTCCCTTTATAATTTTAGGAATTATTATATAAAAAATCGCAAGCACTGTTAAAATTAAACTTATCAACGCCTTTAAGCCTTTCATTCCGCCAATTATAATAATAGCCATTGCATATACAACCACAATAGCAACTATATAACCAGTATTATTGCGTTCGCTTATCGCGGCTTCTGTAATATTGCCATCAGTAAACGTTGTGTATACAAGCACTTTATCACCTTCTTTTAAAGGTCTACTTATTGCGCTCATACCACTATAATAAGAAAGTGAGTGTTTGATAACTTTTGTAGTGGCGTATCCCAAATCTTTGATGTAAACTTTTACATCCTGATACGAATAAATTGTATATCCGCCATCTTCTTCATAAACCTCTCCAGCCTCAACAACTACACCTTTTAAAATTTCAAAAGTCAGATTTTGTTTAACATAAAGCGGACTTAAATCCTCTGATTCCAGAGAAACCTCATATCCTTCTGCATAATCTTCTATATTTCCAGATGTCGTCACATCAGTAGCATGCACAATACCGCAAAAGCAAAAAATTGTAACAAGTAAAATCAATAAAAATCTTTTCATACTTTGTACTCCTATCAATATATTTTCACTCTTAAATTTTACTACTAGCATTTATTAAAAGCAATTTAATAACGGGAAATATTTGTGAATTTTTAAAGTGAATTTTTAAAGTATATTTTTATAAAATTTACCATCTTTTTTAGAGATTAATCCCGCAAGTTCCAGCATTGTAAGCTTTGACAGCACAACATTTACAGACTTATTTAACTTATTGCAAATTTCTTCTATATTAGAACCTTTTTTTGAAATAATATTCAAAACTTCATGCAAGTCTTCTGGAATAATAACATTTTCCTTATTTTTTAAGGCAATTTTTTCACATTTCAACATATCGTATTTTTGCACGATATCTTCAGCATTTCTTATGAAAAACTTTCCTTCTACCAATAATTGATTACTACCTTCATAACTTATATCATTAACATCACCAGGTAAAACAAAAATATCTCTTTTTAAATTTTCTGCGAATCTTGCTGTAATCAATGACCCGCTATTCTTTTTCGCTTCAATTATTAAAACACCTTTAGAAAGTGCCGCAATTAATCGATTTCGATTGTGCAAATTCCTTGGCAAATAGGAAGTTCCACTTTCATATTCACTAATTAAAACACCACCATTTTCTATAATCTCTTTGGCTAATTTATAATTTTTAGAAGGATATATCTTATCCAAACCACCTCCTAAAACAGCAATTGTTTTCTTTTGGTTTTCAACACAAGTACGATGAGCTTCGCTATCAATGCCTAAAGCTAATCCACTAACTATATTAATATTATATTTAAGTAAATCACTTGTTATTTTTCTGGCTATCATTTGCGATTCAAATTTACACTTACGAGCACCTACAATACCAATAAAAAAATCATTTAAAATTTTATCATTTCCACAAACATAAATTTGCTCCGGACAATCTTTTAAGTCTAAAAAACCTTTAGGGAAATTTAAATCATTCTTTTTTAGAATTCTTATATCATTAAAATCATTTACCATATGTGAACCTCGGATTTTCAATAAAAGCATTTTTTATATGAGCAATTCTAAAATCATCATTTATAAAAAATACTTCTATCACATCAAACGAAATTGGATAATCAAACAAATTATTTTTATAAAGATATGATTCCGCAACTTTATAAATATGTCTTCTTTTTGAAGCATTTACAGCCTCTGAAGGCATACCAAAAATATCCTGAGTACGCGTTTTTACTTCTACAAAAATAATCTCATTCTTTTTCATTGCAATAATATCAACTTCGCCAAAAGCGCTTTTAAAATTTCTATCTAATATTTCATAACTTTCCTTTTCTAGAAAATCAGTAGCAATATCTTCACCACGTTTTCCTAATTCTAGTTTATATTTAATTTGAATCACCTCTATCTAACACTCTATATTGAATCGCTTCTGCAACATGCTCTAATTTAATATTTTCACTAAAATCCAAATCAGCAATAGTACGCGCCATTTTTAAAATTTTCGAATACGACCTTGCACTATAGTTATATATTTCAAAAGATTTTTCTAATAATATCTTTGCATCATCTTCAAGCACACAATATTTATCAATCATCATTGATGTTAATTCTGCATTAGACAAAATTTTCTCATCTTTATACCTTTCCGCTTGAATTTTTCTTGCGCAATTTACACGTTCCCTAATAGTTTTAGAATTTTCTATAAATTCTTTTTCTTTTAATTTTTTATACTCAACACGCGCAACCTCAATATGCATGTCAATTCTATCTAATATAGGACCACTAATTTTATTACGATAATTAGCAATTTGATTTGGCGTACAAACACATTCTTTCCTTTCATCATTTAAATAACCACAAGGACATGGATTCATCGTTGCTATAAAAATGAAATTACATGGATATGTGATTGTCGAATTTATTCTTGAAATTGTTATTTCTTTATCTTCCAAAGGACCTCTCAAAGCCTCAAGAGTACTTCTACTAAATTCCGGGAATTCATCCATAAAAAGAACGCCATAATGAGCCAATGTGATTTCTCCCGGTTTTGGAATTCGTCCTCCACCCATTAATGAAACTTTAGATAAAGTATGATGTGGACTTCTAAAAGGTCTTTTTTTAACCAACGAAACTTCATTTGGAAGTATTCCAGCAATACTTTGTAATTTTGTTATCTCTATCGATTCTTCAAATGTTAAATCTGGCAATATTGTCACAATTCTTTTAGAAAGCATTGTCTTTCCTGAACCGTGGACTTCCTATAAGCAGACAATTGTGACCTCCCGCAGCAATTATTTCTAATGCCCTTTTCACATTTTCTTGACCCTTTACATCTGCAAAATCGATATCAAATTCTAAACATTCGTCATTTTTATTTTTTGAAATAAATTTTTCAATCTTTATAATTCCATTTAAGAATCCAACAAGTTCTTTTAAGTCATTTGTCGGATAAACTTCTATCCCTTCAACAACTCCAGCTTCAAATCTATTTTCAAAAGGAACAACAACCTTTGTTTTACCAAGCTTTTTAGCTTCAATACACATTGCTAATACACCACTAACTCTATTAATCTTTCCGTCTAAAGAAAGTTCTCCAACAAAAATATATTCATCCAAAGTTTCTAAAAGTATTTTTCCTAAACTCTTCAAAATACCAATTGCAATTGCCACATCAAAATAAGAACCTTCTTTTTTTGAATCAGCCGGAGCCATATTTATAATTATCCTCCTACTCGGCAAATCAAAATTTGAATTCTTTATTGCTGAACGTACTCGTTCCTTCGCTTCTCTAATGGTTGCATCTGGTAGCCCAACAATGTCCCACATTGGTAATCCATTACTAATATCAACTTCTACTTTTATCAAAGTACCATCCATACCCAAAAGAGAAATTCCATATACTTTTGATAACATATAACCTCCTAAAAAGCATGAAAAATAAACCTATACAAATCCGCCAATGTATAAGAAAAAATATTAAACTAATTTTCTTTGGAAATATAAAAAAGATAAAAAAACATTTAGAAATAAATCTTACAACGTGAAAATATCATAACCACACCACCTTGTCAAGTTCGTACTTAGGGGACACTCCTTGTCATCAAAAAATTTGTTTACAAAGAGTGTCCCCTTATTCTGAATTTCGAACATTAATGACACTCTTTTAACAAAGTTTTTGGACTCTAAAATCCGCTAAAAAGGTTGTTGTTATTGCAAAAAAATGGTATAATATTAGTAATTATGAAGTTATTTGTACTATTAATATAGAGGAGATGGTTTTATGAAAAATAATAAAGGTATTTCTATGATAACACTTGTTATAACAATCGTTGTCCTAATCATTATCGCAGGTATTACGATTTATTACGGTGGTATTCAAAATATAGATGAAGCTTCTAATGTAGATGCTTATACAGAGGCTTTAAACATAAGTGATGCTGTAGTTTCAAGAGGATTTTTCAATAGAACAAACTCAGCAAAATATCCATTTGAAGGCACACCTCTTACAGCTGAAACAGCAATGGAAGTTAACGGCAAAGTATATGGTGAAGGTTGGTATCACTTAACGCCGGAGGATGCTACAAAACTTGGTCTTGAAAATGTAAAAAAAGAATATATTATTAATTACTTAACTGGTGAAGTTGTTTCAATCACACCTATTTACATCGGCGATGATATCTTCTTCGCTCTAGATGAATTAAAGAAAGCTGTAGGTGAAGACGAAACCGTTGTTTCTCCAGATATGTATAACGTTTCAAAAGGTGTTAACAAACCAGTTCTTATAACAGGTATGATTCCAGTAAGAAATATCAATGGTAAATGGATTGTTACAACTGCAGACGATGTTAATTGGTACGACTATTCTTCAAGTGCCGATATTTGGGCAAACGTAATGCTTAACGATGAAATCGTTGTTGATGGATTTACAAATGCAGAAGTTCGTCAAACTTCACTTGTTTCTTTAGAAGGAAGAGAAGTTATTGAAAACGGCAGTATGTTTGTATGGGTTCCAAGATATTCAAAAGATGCTGCTGGAAACATAGTTTTCAGCGAACTATACAAAGACTATACTGAAGATGGATACGAAGTAAGTCCAGCATTCACACAAAACGGACAAGTTACAGGAATTTGGATAAGTAAATACGACGCAGAAATAACATATTAAAAAAACAAACCCTCGAATTTAATCGAGGGTTATTTTTTTCGAACTGAGCGTCCTTGAGGGGACAGTCCTAAAAAGGACATTTTGTTTCAAAGTTGACATGTTTAAATTTTTATGTCCTTTTTAGGACTGTCCCCTTAAGGACGCCCAAGGTCAAAATTTTCATTTCAAAAGGTTCCCCTTAACATGAAAATTCTTGAATTATTGCTGTTCTATCAATCTTATAATGTTTCATTAATTCATTCCACTTTCCAGATTGACCGAATTCATCTTTTATTCCAAGTCTTATAACTTTAACTGGATATTCATCGCAAAGAACTTCACACACCGCAGAACCTAGTCCTCCTACTATACTGTGATCTTCCACTGTGATTATTTTCTTTGTCTCTTTTGCTGCTTTAATAATAATTTCTTTATCGATTGGTTTTATCGTATGCATATCGATTACTCTCACATCATATCCCAACGCGATTAAATCTCTTTGCGCAGCTAATGCTTCTCCAACAGTTACTCCACTTGCAATTATTGTTCCATCAGTTCCATTTCCATGTTGAACAGCTTTTCCTAATTCAAATTTTTCGCCTTCTTTATAAACATCTTCTGTTTTTGCTCTAGTTAATCTAACATACACAGGTCCGTTTATTTTTAAAGCTTCTTCTATCATCCATTTAGTTTGATAGTCATCACAAGGATACAACACAGTCATGTTTGGAAGTGCTCTCATCATTCCTATATCTTCTAATGATTGATGTGTTGCACCATCTTCTCCTACTGTTATTCCAGCGTGTGTTGCACCTATCTTTACATTTATTTTTCCATAACATATTGTGTTTCGGATTTGATCATAAGCTCTTCCCGAGGCAAATACTGCGAATGTACTAGCAAAAGGAATCTTTCCTCCCAAAGCAAGTCCTGCAGCTGTTCCCATCAAATCCTGTTCAGCAATACCTATATTAAAAAATCTATCAGGATACTTTTTATAAAAATCTTTTGTCTTTGTTGCACCAGATAAATCAGCATCTAATACAACTAAATTTTCATATCTATTTCCTAATTCAACTAGCGCTTCCCCATAACTTTCTCTTGTTGCTTTTGCCATTAACATTCGCCTCCTAACTCTTCCATCGCTTTTTGATATTCTTCATCGTTAGGTGCCTTACCATGCCATCCAGCATCGTTTTCCATGAATGAAACACCCTTTCCTTTAATCGTATTTGCGACTATCATTGAAGGCTTATCTTGTCTTTTAGCATTTGCAATTGCGCTTGTTATTTGTTCAAAATCATGACCTGATATTTCTTGAACATACCAGCCAAAAGCTTCAAACTTTTCTTTAACTGGCATTATATTCATTACATCTTCATTAGCACCATCTATTTGCAAACCATTATGATCTAAGAAAGCAATAACATTATTTAATTTATAATGTGATGCTGTCATTGCTGCTTCCCAAATTTGTCCTTCTTGAATTTCACCATCACCTAAGATGCAATATACAAAATTATCTTTTTTATCTAATTTAAAAGATAGCGCAATTCCATTTGCAACGGATAAACCTTGTCCTAAAGAACCGCTTGGTGCATCTATACCTGGAATTTTTCCAAGTGCAGGATGACCTTGAAGTCTAGAACCAAGTTTTCTAAAAGTTTCAAGTTCTGATTTATCAAAGAAACCTTTTTCTGCAAGTACGGCGTATAACGCCGCACTTGCATGTCCTTTCGATAATATAACTTTGTCACCTTCTGTAATATCTTTAAAATAAATATCTGTTAAGATGTCTGCACAAGAAAGTGCTCCACCTGGATGTCCTGAGTTTGCAGAATGCACTTGCTTTACGATGCTTTGTCTTACTCTTTTAGCAATCGTCTCCATTCTTTCCTCCTATTAATTAAAAATCTAATTATTCTTCTACTGGATAAATCTTAATTGATGCAGTCGCCGAATTAATTGTTGCATAACTATCTGTTGTTGAACCATCATTATCAACATCATAAGGGTCGTTCTTGTTATATGCTTGTTGCGAACCACCAACACTTGAATGGAACTCACCATTCTTCATCGAAATTAAATCTCTTATCATAAGTGTTGTCATTTCCATATATGAATCTGTAGATAATGTTATTCTAACCCATCTACTTGCATCATTTCCTCTACCCGAACTACTTGATGTAAATCCTCCATAATGTAATTGATCTTTTGTAGTAATTGTATATACATAATGAACTACACCATCAATCGTTACAGTCTTTCCTTTTGTAATTTCAGATTCGGCAATTGAAGCTCCGCCTTGTGATGTTGAGAATACAGCACTCTTTACATTAACACCATCTGGTAATACAAAGAAGTATGTTGGTTTCTTCATGTGTAATGTGTGCGTATATGGATAATATGAAGCTCCTCCTTTAAAGTCAACAACTATCTCTCCACCAGCTGTTACCGATTCACCATTTGGCGCTGCATAACCTGAAATTTCTCCAGCAAAACTTGGTGTGCTTGTAACACCTGTTGTTACTGTAGTCGTCTTAGCTGCAGTTCCATCAGGGAACGTTAATGTTATTCTTGATCTAGCAGATGCATTTGCCCATCCATAGAATGTTCCTCCTGAACTTGAACCTGAACTTCCACCAGTAGAATAGAAACTTGTTTGAGTTAACGAACCAGCAACAGTACTCATCGTATATTCAACCGTTTTTATATTATAGTTTCCGGTTAAACTATTATTAGCAGCTATTGTAGGTGCATGTATATATGCTCCACTCGTCGTTCCTGACGCTGATAAAGTAACATTGTAAGGACCCGCAATTTCTCCATCATCACTCACCAACGTAACTTTTGCAATTGGAGTTAAGCCTACAATAAGTGGTGGTCTTACAGAGTTTACTTTTATCTTAGGAGCTGTTCCTTCTGCTGTATCTATATCAAATTCCATTTTTATTCCAACATTAGAAGCATTCGCTACTCCAGTATACTTTAATGATAATAATCCCAAATAATCATAATACGCTTTACCTTCGTGATATGACTCTACTGGAGCAGTACCTCCGCCGGCAACAATTCCAAAGTTGTTATAATTTAATTCAGATTCACCAATCACATAAGATACTGTTTTTACGTCTGTTCTAATCTTACCAACGTAGTCTTCTGTAACAACTTCTAACTTATAATATACCGAACTACCATCAACAAAACCTGCATCGTTTTCCAATGTGTAATATGCCAATGGTAAGTACAAATGGCTTGTTGCATATATATCTGAAGCTTTAAATGTTGTTACTCCATCCTCTGTAGAAATAGTTGCTTTTCCTGACCATGAGTATCCATCAGCTTTTCTATATGTTGCATAAATTCTTTCTCCATCTGCATTTGTACCATATAAAGATGTTCTTACAGTTACATTTTTATAATATCCATTATATGATGTTTGGTCAGAAGATAAATAGAATAATGATGTAAGTAATTTTTGTTGATACTGATCTCCAACATATAATTTAGTTGTATCACTATTCGTATATAAGTTAATACCACCATCACCATATTTTATACCAGCTTTTACATTATTAACTTTAATTGTTTGCGAATCATTTAATGTAACTACAACTGCAGGTTCTTTAGTCAAGTAACCATTATCTATACATTTATCCCAAATAGTTTGATCATACATTACAAGCATTTGGATCTTTGTATACGTAGCGTATTTACCAACTGTAAATGTTATTGTACCCGTTTGTTCATTATAATATGTTGATGTTCCTTGTTGGATTCCAGAAGTACTTGAATCAATATCTAATGTTTCAAATGCAACATATGTTATACCAGAGAACTCACCAACTTTTGTCCATGTATCTTTTTCAATATACATACCAACTGGCACCTTTACAGTAACTGTCTTTTCTTCTCCTGCCATTAAGTTACTAGCTTTAATTTCTAATAGCTTAGCACCTTTCTTATAACTCCATGCTGGTGCGTCAACACCTTCCTCAGATAATTCTACGAATGATGTTGCAACAGTTCCTGCTTCATATAATTTAGCTTTTAATACACCAACACCAACTTCATATAATGTGAAGTAACCTGGGTTATTTTCATTGTCTATTTTTGCATATCTTCTATCTACGAAGTTTGCATCATACATGGTACCATCTCCACCAAGAATTGATGTACATCCAACAAACATGTTCGAACTGTTTATAATATTTCCTGATGTTATATCATTTCCAACATATATTGTTATAAGTTTGGCACTGTTTGCAAATGTTGAAGTTGCACTTGTCCAATTATCTGTTGATGCTTCCGAAATATTTATAAGTTGTAATGATGGACAATCAGCAAACATATAATCCGTAATTCCTAAATTTGCATTTCCTAATGTAATTGTTGTCGCATTTGATTTTCTAAACATATATTGATAATCTGTAAGTTTTTCAAAATTCAAACTTGTTAAATCAATATCTGTTATACCTGCACCTGAAAACATATCATCAACACTTATTACATTTGAAACGTTCCAATCTGTATAACCATTTATTGTCTTAAGATTTGCACAACCTACACCATTTCTACCAAACATTTGATCCATATATTGCGTACGAATTGTACTAAATAATTTTAGACCTGTTATACCGCGAAGCGATGTAAAGTCTGCAAATACACCTGTAATGTCTTCTGCAAACATGATAGCTCCACTATCATAAGCGTAGTTATTATTTACAATATACAAAATATTTTCATTTACGTAACATGTTATAGCCCCAACATTACTTTCATCTGCAAACCAATTTTCTTTTTCTTGACCAGATGGTGTATATTCATTTGTTATAACAATATTCACAATGTCTGAAGGGCTTGTTAACGTACCTTTAAACCAAGTATTTCTTGGAGCAAGTGTTGCTGGAACCATCTTAATAGAACCATAATATGTGTCTAATACTCCAACAGGAATATCCGCACTTGCAAAACCTTGCCCTAACGCGTTGTACCATTTACCATTTGCAGAATCTATATAAGTATCTGATGGTGCTGGTAACGCATTTTGAATTGTACAATCAGCACCAATATCTACTTTTACTAATCTAACACATCCATTAAACATGCCTGTGTTTGATGTAACTCTTAATGTATTCCAACTACTAAAGTCTAATTCGGTAAGATTTGTACAATTTCTAAACATGTAATTTGAATTCAATACACTATTCATCTTCATGCCATTAGTTGCAAGTGATGTAAGTGAACTACATCCATCAAACATATTGTTTGTATACTTACTAATACTTATATCTAAGTTAGATAAGTTTTTAATTGCCGTCATATTACTAAATCCAGCAAACCAGTATGCAGTTGAAATAGGCATTACCTTATCATCAATTGATACTGATGTTATTGTGCTCGCATAAGAATTCCAAGGTCTTACATTAGCTGTAGTAAATTTACTTGCTATAGCCCAATATGAATTATCTGCATATAATGTCTTACCTCTTGAAGGTGTACCTGTTGTATTAATTTCCATTGTGTTATCACTTAAAAGTACTGCATAAATTTTGTCCTTTGTGAAGTAACCTGACATTGTAACACCTTGGTCAATTCTTGCATATACCTTATCTGTAGCGATATTTGAATACTCAGTACCCATACCACCAATGATATTTGTTGCACCTGTAAACATATCTGTACTTTCAGTAACATTTGTTGTCACAAAATTTGTTGTTGCATAAATAGTTGTAAGTAATGTACAGTTCTTAAACATCGCTTCAGTATTTGTTACATTTGCTGTATTGAAATCATATAAATCTAAGTATGTTATCTTTGAACAGTTTTCAAACATTGATGACATATCTGTTACATTTGATGTATCAAAGTTTCTTAAGTCAAAACTTGTCATTTCTTTACAATTTTTAAACATACCTGACATATTTGTAACATTTTTTGTATCAAAAGATTTTGTATATACCATTGTCATTTTCGTGTTTCCACTAAATAACTCTGACATATCCGTTACTTTAGATGTATTAAAGTTTGTTAAATCAATTGTTGTAGCTCCTGTGTTTCCAGCAAACATTTTTGAAATATTTGTAACGTTTTCTGTATTAAATCCGCTAACATCTATAGAAACCAGACCAACACAATCTTTAAACATCGCTTCCATTGTTCTTACGTATTCCGTATTTAAATTTTCAATGTTATTAATTTTTGTTATATTTCTCATTCCATTGAACCAATAAGAAGTTGCAACTGGTGTTATTTCTTCTTCAAATGTAATTGAATAGAATGTTGTAACTTTATTGTTCCATGGAACTTGTTCTGCATTTTCAAACGCATATGGAACAACCCAAACAGCATCACAATCTGTTCTTAAAGTTTTACCTGATGCAGGTGTACCTTCTTTATTAAATCCAATTGAACCATCTGTGTAAGCAAGAGCGTATACTCTCATGTTTGTACCTGTAAAGTAACCTTGAGATGCGCCATCTACAATTGCCATTTCTTTACCTGCATTTGCATGAGTATATGCAGTTCCAGCTCCACCAACTAATAATGTACAATCTCTAAACATACTTTGTCCGTTTGAAATATTCTTCATTGAGAATCCTTCTGCTGCAAAGATTGTTCTAATGTTGCTACAATTGTAGAACATGTTTTGAGCTGAATTTAATGAACTTATACTAAATGAACTAATATCTAAATATGTAAGCGTTGTACAATCTTTAAACATTCCGCTCATCGATAATACATTTGCTGTATTAAATCCTCTTAACTCAACTTTTTCTAATGAAGAACATCCTTCAAACATGTTCGCCATTGTAATTACTCTGCTAGTATCTAAGTTTTCGATGTCATCAACTCTTGCTAGACTTTCAAATCCATAGAACCAAGCAGCTGTCCATAACGGAGCAATTGCTTCTTCTATTCTTACACTTGTTATATCTGTCTTAATGTTTACACTATACCAAGGAACATCCGCGATTCCTGCGTATTCATTTTCTAATTGCCATAGATAACTTTCATCAGCTAATGTTTTTCCTCCTGCTGGTTTTCCTGTTGTATTGAAGCCCATTGTGTTATCACTATATATTAATGCAAAAATTCTTTGTTGCCATACTGCATATAAAGTAACACTTGCGTCCTCTTTATATTCATCTCCAGGTTGATAAACTGGTATTCCTGAATCTTTTGAAACTGCCCAACCCATAAACATATAGTTTTCTCTTAATGGTATATCACTACTTAAAGTTACTACCTCACCATATTCTTTTTGAATTGGATCAAAAGTTCCATCTCCACTTTCTCCACCAGCTAAATCATAAGTAATAGTATAAACCGCTGGTTCCCACAATGCATAAAGTGTTGTATCTTGTGAAATTACTAAAGTATCTCCTACAGAATATCCCGGTGTTGCAACATCTTTAGTTTCAGTCCACTTCTTCATAAATGTATAACCATTACGTACTGGAATTGGAGCATTTATTGTTAACATCGGATCAGATTTTACTGAAATGTCATATGCGTTTGCTCTTTGAATTCCTTCAGTTGTTGTGTTTTCCATTACTCCATTATTTGGATCATAGAATATTTTTATTGTTCTATAGTATAAACCATAGAATGTTAATTTCTTATCTGTTGTTACTGTTGATAATACTTTATTAACTTCAGTAACTTCTGGTGTTGTTTCTAATGAATAACCATCCGCAATCCAGCCTCCACCTTCACCTGTATAAACATCTTGAGAAGGTGTGATAATTTCTGTGCTAATTATATTACCCAAGTAATCCATATATAATGTTCCAGTTTTATTTTTTGTAGTTAAGACATCTCCGCTATAACCTACAAATTCTACTGTTATATCTGTTATATAAGATGCATAGTAATCATCATCCATTGAAACATTAGCAATCTTATCATCTGCATTTACAAAACTTGTTCCTGCATTAGCTCCTGGTTCTGTGCTCCAACCTCTACCAATCCATTCAGATGAATTGTATGATACCGGATCAATCTCACCCAAATTAATAGCTGACTTAGCACGTATACCAAGTGTATTTGCTTCAGCAATTCCGCTTACAGCCTTTGTCGCATCTTGGAACACATGTAATGTTAACGTTATTGTTCTGTTGTATCTTGCAAATAATGTGTAATCATCTAATGTTACAACATTTGAACCAATTGCATTTGTTATTTCTGTTCCTAATTCATTGCTATTTGCCCAACCTTTAAATGTCCACTCTTCGCCTTCTATTTCAACTTTCTCTTTCATTGGAGAACCAACAGTAAGAGTTGCAGATGTAGTTGTACCTTCACTATTCATGTATGCTTTTCCATCATAGTAAGTTGATGTTGGTATACCGAATTCTTCAAATTCTTGTAACTCTAAAACAACATCTCTTGAATACGAAGCATAGAATCTTCTATCACTTGTTATATAGATTTCTGACTCAGCATTATATGTTGGTGTCACATAATTTCCTAAATATTCATCCCAACCTAATCCTTGCCACACTCTTTCGTCAGCAGTCGCATTCGCAATAGTTCCAAGCTTGATTGTTACTCCACCAATTTCTGCTTTTGAATTCATAGTAATTCTTTCTCTTTCGATTTCAACATCTTGATAAATCATTTTTGAAATCATTACTTCTGTTTCATAAATTGCAAAATATTTTGTATCATCAACAGGTAGAATTGTAGCTCCACCAAGTTTTGAAATCTTGCCGTCTTTATCATCAATTGTATAACCATCTTCTTGTGCAAGATATCCTATTGGTTTCCATGTTAAGTAATTCTTAGAAACCTCTGATAATTCTGGTAATGTAAGTGTAGTAATTGTTGTCTTTGTTCCATCTACTGTCATTACTCTTGTACCAGTTAATTCTGTATAGTTTGGAACTCCATCTGTTTGTAATGTATGAACTCTAACATTAATTATATCTCCATATAAAGCATAGTAATCTTCATCTTTATAAGAAGAAAGTGTTTCTACTTTAGAATAAATATGAGCATTTTCGTCATTAAAGTTTAATATGTCACACCATTCTCTTGATTGCCATAACACTCCATCTACAGTCACATCACTAAATGTTCCTAAAACAAAATCTACATTTTCAATATTTCTATTTACATCTAGCAGTGCTTTTCCTTCAACTTTTTCAGTTTGATCTCCATACATGTATCTTGTTATAGTTACATCTCTTCCATATAACATGTAATATGTTTCGTCTTTGATCGTTTCAATAGTTGCATCTAAATTTGCAACCTTTGCAGCTTCAACATCACCTGTTCTTGTCCAATAATTTGGTTCCCAAGTTACACCGTTATAATATATTGGGTCTGCAGATTCAATATTTACCGAAACCATATCCATTTGACCTTTGTATGTAGCATACGCAGTCTTTGTTATTGTATCTGTTGTATAGAAATTGTGTCTTACAATATTTACATTTCTATAGTATGAAGCATAAACTGTTACATCTTCATCTGAATTTATTTCTTCATTTTCTTTGCAATCAATTGTTGCTTGTGCTGCACTACTATAACTATATCCTCTTGGCATCCATTCAACACCACTTAGTGTAATATTACTCAATTCTGGTAATTTCATAGAAGCCTTAAATACGTTACCTGTTGCATTTAATAAACCTTCTGCCTCAAGCATAGTTGTTTGATCATTATAGTATTTAGTAATTATTTGTACATCTCTTCCATAGATTGCATAGAAGTTTGTATTTACATATATTTCTGCATAACCTTCATTTTCAACATTTATAAGACCAGTTGCAAGTTCTTGAATGCTCCAACCTCTTGGTTCCCACGTTGCATTTTTATAAGTTACACTTTCTGGTGTTGTAAGCCTAATTTGTGCATTAATTACATTTCCATTCCAAGCCAAGTATGCTAAACCACTTACATTTTCTGTTGTAGCTTTGCCATACATATTCTTATAAGCCGTTACTTCAGAAACGTATGAAGCATAGTACGTAGTATCTACTATCGTTTCGAAACTTGCTTTATCTGCTAAATCAATTTCAGCATTAGCTGTCGCATCTAAGCTCCAACCTCTGAAATCCCAACCATTATCTTTTTCTTCCTTCTTAACATTATCTTCTACATCTGGTGCAGTAAATTTTGCAATTGTTGTTTTTGTTACATCATATGTATTTGTATAGATTGGAAGAATCTCTACGATACTTGATGATTTAAAGTATCTATATGAAACTGTTATATCCTTTTCATACAACATATAGATATCTGTATGGTCTGAAACTTCAATTGTATCTCCTATTAGTTCATATTCAACAGCAGCATCATGAGCTGTTTGTAATGTCCAACCTCTTGAATCCCATCCAGTATAAATAGCTGTAATTTCTGGTATATCAACAGTTACAGTATCATCGTTATTATACAAATATGCCATAACTTCTTTCTTCATTTTTGTTTCGCCTTCATAATAGTAGAAAGTAAGTTTTACTTCTTGAGAGAAAATAGCATAAATAATTACATCTTCAACTGTACCAACTTTAATCTCGCTAACACCAGTTGTATCATTTGGATTTGTACTCCATCCTAAGAATGTAGATTTTGCTCTCTTAGCAACTGGAGTCAAATCAATTGGTGTATTACATCCTACATAAACAACATTGTTTGTTGTAGAAACATTTTCACCCGTTAAAGAAGTACCACCATTTGTTGTGAAATCATAAGTAACCATAAATTTTACTTTTACATATTTGCTTGCTCTAGTTGTTCTTCCGGAAATATCTTTTGCCCAAATTGTATAAGTATCATTTTCTGTAACTTTAAGAGTTACTTCTTTTTGTTCCATTGTTTTATCAATAAGAACCCAATCTGAATCTGTTGGATTTACATTTTCTCCACTAGTCCATGCATAAGCAACAAGTCCTAATGAAGCATCTTGGATTCCAGCTTTAAGAGTAGCTTCTCCAACACCAAACTCAACCTCATAAGAATTAATAATCGGATCAGTCAAATCAATATTTTCAATAACTACAACTAAGCTAGAGACAAGATCAACTTCGTCTTTTGCCCATATGTAATAATGACCATTTCTTTCAACGTGGAAAGTAATATCAATTAAATCATTTGTTCCACTTAATAAATTATCCCATGTTGCAGGTTCAATGTTTTCAGAAGTAATCGTCCATGCAGCTAATCCTGATTCAAAATCTTGAATTGTTAATGTAACATCATAACCTGTACTGTGAACAACATTTTCTTCTTCTTCCAAAGTATTAATAATTTCAGGAGTATTTCTATCTACTTTTGTAACATCGTGAATTTTTATATCTCCCAATCTTTGTTTTGAATTAGTAAATTCAGCTGCAACAACAGCTTCAATTGTACAGTTATTAATAACTCTTATTTTTTCTATATCTGAATGAGCTTTTTGCCACTCACCGTCGTCAATTCTGTAATAATTTATATATGGATAAACACCATAAGTTTCTGGATATGTAATAGTTATAACTTTACTTGTGCTCCAATTATTTGTATCTTCTTCAATTGTAATCTCACTTGGGATTGAAGGGAAAGGTTCTGTCGTAGTTGCTCTTGATTCTGAAACATTACCTGCAGCATCTGTAGCTCTTGTAATAATATCCATCTTTTTACCAGGAGCAACATCTTCAATTACATTTGATTCTTGCCATGTATATGTCGTTTCAACAATATCTTTATATCCATATTCAAAAGTTACTGGAGAAGAGTCTGTTTGCTCTGCTGTAACTTCTAAAAGATATCCACTCATAACATATGTTGGTGCATCTTTAGTAGGAGCTACTGTATCTACAACTACCTCCGTCATCTTGTAATCAGATAGTTTATTTACAGAATTTTTACACCAAACATAAATTTTATTAACGCCTTCTTTTAGTGAAATATCAGAAGAATTTGTATATTCTCTCCAGCCAACAAGTCCTGTAACAGATGGAACTTTAAGTTCGTTAATAGTTATATACATGTGGCTTGCACTTGTTGCATCAATCATAAGCGTTAGAACTTTTTCTTTCGTGTATGCAACCCTGCCTTCAACATATACTTCGTTAATAACAGGATCATCCGGAATTATAACTTCCATATCAGCAACAGTGATTGTAGTTCTTGTAGAATTACCACCAGCTTCTGTAGCAATAACAATATATGTTCCATTATCAGGTACATCTATTGTGAAATTCTTTCCATCTGTAGAAGTAGCTTTTCTATTACCCACAGTAACGCTTGAAATCTCACCGCCATAAAAAGACGTAACTTTAAGTTCAATATGACCACCACTTGTACTTACAACTTCAATTGTTGGTCCATCTTTTCTAACAATGTTATTTTCATCTGCATAAACACTGTCACCAGAAGCGGAAACAAAACCTTTAGCATAATAAACAGTACCTAAAGCATCATAAATGTAAACATCATCATTACCAAACGTTACAAGATCATCTTCTGAATAATCCAAATACGCCTGTCCAAACGATGACTTCTCATATTCAATTACATGAAGATCCACCACATAACCTGTAATTTGATTCTCATCAAAGCTTTCAAAAGTTTCAGGTGGATTATCAACCCTAACCTTAATGAAACCTTGATTCAAAGTCTCTTCATCAAGCCCTTTCTTAGAGTTTGAAAGACGCTTTGTATTTACACCTTTCTTAACCTCCGAAATCTCTTGTAAGTATTTAGTTTCTGTGGCTTTCTCAATTGAATCGCTAGAACCACCAATGAATACTGCTGATAATATAATCAGCACCACCACCATAATGACTACCGTGATCATTGACACTCCGTCTGTTCTTCTTCATAGTTTCAGCTCCTCCTTAAACTATTCGATGTTGTCTTTTGTATTTGTCGTAATCGTGCTTGTTTATTGCACTATACAAAATATTTGTAACATTTTATCCGTCCTCTGTCTATACGTGCGCGCGTGTGTAAAAGTATATAAGAAACATTAATGTAAAAAAACGTGTCAAATGCCTTTACGGAAGCTAAAACGCCAGTTTTTAATTCAAAAAAAATAAAGCAAATATTAAATTTGCTTTACCTTTTTGTTACAAGCATGTTGCAACAACCGTTATTTGAACAAATCAAAAATCTTCAAAAATTTGCTTCCGTAAGAACAAAATAACTTTTGTCCCTTAAGGGACAGTCCTCAAAGAGACATTTTTGAATGTCCTTCAGGGGACAGTCCTTGTCCTTCAGGGGACAGTCCTTAAAAGGACATTTTCCAATCTTCTTTTTTCCCTATTGACAAAACCTCTTTTTTTTCATAAATTGAAGACAACTTTATTTTTCTTTAACACAATTTCCTTTGTGTTTTTTCCAACAATTAAAATTTTATATACAGGAGGTATCATGCCTAGAATCGCAAGAAAATATCAGCCTTCAAACTATTATCACGTAATAGTTCAAGGTGATGAAAAGAAATTTATATTTCAAAAAGACAGTTCAAAATCATACTATTTAAATTTAATTCTTAAAAATTCCGAAAGAAATCATGTAAAAATACTTGCATATTGCATTATGGACAATCACGCACATATTTTAGTATATTCATCAAATCACGAACAGATTTCTAAAATGATGTCGCAAACCGGGACATCATACGGTATATATTTTAGTAAATTACGAAATAACATCGGTCATGTTTTTAGAGAACGCTTCAAAAGCGAGATAATCAAAGATCAAAAGCATCTTATTTGTTGTATAAAATATATTCACGAAAATCCAGTAAAATCAAATATGGTACGCTCTTGTGTCCAATATAAATTTTCTAGCTATCACGAATATCTGCAAAAGTATGGTTGTTATCTACAAATAAAAAGTTTAAACGTTTTTGATACGATTGATCTCGACACTGTTTTTTCCAACCACCCTATCGACTATTCAGAGCAGTTTTTAGAGCCAGAAAAAAATTATGAGAACATAGAAGATGTGTTTTCAAATTTAATACAGTCATATAATTTAAATAAGCTCTCTAACTCAGACATATTAGAAATATATACCGTGCTGAAAAAACGTTGCAACATTACTAAGATAACTACCGCAAAACTATTAAATATTAATATAAAACGTTTATCTCGAATAACCTTGCAATTTAAAAATGACAAATGTCCTTTTTAGGACTGTCCCCTAAGGGACAAATACGAATCGATTCCAACACATATTCCATCAACAATTTGATTTTGGTAATCTTCATTTTGAAGTTTTGCACATTCATCTGGATTAGATAAAAAACCACATTCAACAATAACAACCGGTATCGTTGTCTTATCTACTATTTTAATACCTTCTATTTTCAAAGCTTCACGTTTATTTGCTATTCCTGTAGTTTCTTTTATTCCTTCTTGAATCGCTTTTGCCAATGCTTCACCAGATGCCGAATTTTTCGAATAAAAAGTTTGCCAACCATAATACTTAGGATCCTCATATTTATTCATATGAATAGAAATCATAAACTCTGCGTCACTAGAATTCGCCAAATTTACACGATTAGTTAAATCTTTAGACTTTATACTTTTAATAGTAGAATCTTCATTCAAACCCGAAATATTATTTTTATCTGAGCGAGTCATTATAACATCATACCCCCTGCTCGAAAGTGCATTTTCAAGCTTCGTTGCGATCTCTAAATTTAAATCACTCTCTTTAACACCATCACTTGAAACTGCACCACCATCTGGCTCACCATGCCCTGCATCAATAATAATCTTTCTATAAATCACATCTCCTCCGATTGTTTCTTGCAATTTAGGTGAACTTAAACTAATTGGAGTAACAATACTTATAATTATCGCTAAACTCATTACTCCCCAAAACAATAAATCCTTTTTAGTTAAAACAAGCATACCCATCTCTCCTCAAAGAAATAAGTATGCTTGTTAAATTTATTTATGAAATTTAATTATTATTTTAAATTCTCAATTTCTTCTTTTGTCAAGCCAGTAGCTTTTACAATAAAATCAATATCTGCACCTAATTCTAACATCTTTTTTGCAGTCTCTTCTTTTGCTTTGCGTTCTCCTTCTCTCTTGGCATTTTCTCTTCTCATTGCTTCATCCATTGAAGCTAAATCTTCAAACATCAATATGTATTTATATGACTCATTCGTTTCAAGCATTTTTTCATATTCTTCTTTTGCTTTTCTCACTTCGTCTAACGTATATGCCATCTCCACCAGCTCCTTTTTTGTGTGGTCTATAAACCACAACCAGAATTCTTTTTTCTTTGGTTTCATTATATCTAATTTTCTAAACTTTTTCAACTCTATTACATGTATTTCAAAGTCATCAAAATAGTTTTTGGTATCATTTTCAACCTCTTTTATTTTCCATTTTGAGTGATATTTAGAAAAATCGTAAAATTCTCCATCTAAAATCCATATACATATCGTCTTATTAACCACATTATAGCTTTCACCTCTTTGTAATTGTCTTAGATACAAATTACTCCAATATGCAAGCTGACGTTTGTCATTAAAATCTTGCATACTCGTTTGAATTTCAATATTAACAATAGTACCATCTGAAAGCCTGCTCACTACATCTAACCTTGAAACTTTCTCACCATAAAAATCCGGAATAAATTCCTTTCCTACATCTACAGATAATGATTCAATTTCGATTTCTAATATACTTTCCAAAAAATCTTTTAATATCGACTCATTGCCTTTTTTACCAAAGATTCTTTTAAAGACGATATCATTCTTTGGGGTAATTTTGTTTAATAACATTTGGTTCATTCTTCGTACTCCTATTATAAGAAAATTCCCCATTAAAATTTAATAAATCCCCTTTTTTACCACAAAACTTAGCACATACGCATCATTCCTTTATTCAGAATTTATATTTGAGAAAACTTCGCAACGGTTGTTGCGAATAAGAAAAAAACTCGGATAAGAACTTAATGCTCTCAACCGAGTTTATCGTATTTTATTTTTACTTTACTGTCAACAAAGTTGTTCGACAAATTTCACAAATGATCAAAGAAGGTTGTCCCCTTTGAT
>CAZEVD010000008.1:0-64014 GCA_964515475.1 uncultured Eubacteriales bacterium | reverse complement strand
GATTTCAAATGCAGATGTTTCTAAGTTGGTGTGACATATGTTTGACAAACCTACAAAAATGCGAATGTTAACCGTAAAACAGCATTGAAAAAGTTATGTAAACGTAGTATAATATAGGCGTAGTATTTTATACTATAATTAAAGCCGTTATAGGCGAAAGGGGTAATATTTTTACATGAGACCACGGAGAACCTTAGGTTACACTCTAGGCATAGGATTAGCACTACTATTGTGTTCGTTCATAATGCCCGCACACGCAAGGGAATTTACAGTGTTTGCAGAAGCTCCGAGAGCTGAAGTGAATGCAATCGTAACCGTAGGAAAGAGTCAAAACACGACTGAAGAAGTGAGGTTGGTATCAGAAGAAACAAGTGGATCCACAAAAGATGCAGAAGTAGTGATTGCTGTAGTATCTGGTGGAGATAGCCCGGCGGTAGCTGAGGCAAATATGGAAGTCGATTCGAATACGCACGAAGAAGTGGTAATCGATGGGGGAATTTATGTAGATGAGGCTAAAGATGGCGAAGATATTCCTGTTGTCAGAGTGGTGACACCTGATGAAAAAAAGGATGTTTTGGTTACTCGGCCTAAGAACGATGACTCTTCGGAAATTCCGACAGTAAGAGTAAGACATGAAGAAATTCCAGAGGTGCCGTTATATTTCCAAAACGACTATCCTGACACACCTTATGGAATTTATGGTACAGTAAAATCTCATGGTTGTGGAATAACCTGTGTAGCAATGGTTTTTTCGTATTTGTTTGATGAAGAGATAATGCCGGATGAACTGGCAGAAGAATTTGGTCATTACAATACGGAAGATGGTTCGTATCATAGCTTGTTTCCGGACAGTGCTGAAGTTTATGGTATCAGCGTTGAAAAAACGAATGACTGGGATACCGTTATAGAAGCACTTGAAAATGGGCAAGTAATCATTGCAAATCCAACGGAGGATATTTTTACAGACGGAGGTCATTTCATCGTTTTGTATGGAATAACTGATGATGGAAGGATTTTGGTTCATGATCCTAACGAATTCAATTACAGCGGGTACGGAGCGATATTAACCGATGGTTTCGCAAATGGGTTCGAGCAGAAGTACATTAAGTACACCTGCATGCCGTATTATATTTACCCGTTGAAGTAAATAAACAACCCTTCAACCTAAACCAGTGAGTGTACTCACTGGTTTTTGCAATTAAAAAGAAAAAAGCACACTTACGAAATTAAGTGTGTTTTTTCATTTATTATGATATAATGCGTGAGGTATTTCATATTTGTGTTCATATTTTGGTTTACTATTGTGATTCAAAGTCTGTCGGAGAGGAGAATTGAGATGAAAACTACTTTGAAAACTCGCGCAAAAGAGCTCTGGAGCTATTTCACCACTTATGAGAAAGTTTGGTTTTTCAGTATTCTGATTTTAGCTGTAATTTTCTCATTCCTATTTCCTGAAGAGGATGTAAACGGTATTAATGGCCAGCTTATTATGGGGCTGTATCTGCTGGATACGTTCTTGAACATTCTTTGCGAACTCTTGATTTCTAAGCAAAGCAAGTGGAACTTTATTGTTTCTGTATTTGTAGAGCTGACAGAAATCGCAATTTGCTTGGTGCTTTCGTATCGCTTTGCAACTATGGCTTCTACACTTTTCTTCTGGCTTCCGATTGATATTATCAGTTTCATTAACTGGCATAGACATCCTGATAAGCAAAAGGAAGAACTTACTGAGGTACGTAAACTTTCGGGTTGGATGGAAGTTCTTGTGATTACTGGCATTGTTGTTTGGACTGTTGTAGTTGGTGGCTTCTTATCTGAACTTGACATCATGACGGATCTGTTCGGGGGTAATCAAACACTGGAAACAATCGTATGCTATTTGGATGCTTGTGTATCTGCGGTTGGCATTGCCAATGGCGTGTTTATTTTGCTTAGATATCGAGAGCAATGGATTGCTTGGTATATTTGCACAATTCTCGAAAGTGTAATCAATATCTTATCCGGCCAGTATGTATTGTTGGTGCTTAAGTTTGGTTATCTTACTAACACGACTTACGGTTATATCAAGTGGACAAAGTACATCAAAGAAACAAAAGAGAAGAAATCGATTTCGGCAACAAATTAGTCATGAAAACAGTCATGCGTGAAAACGTATGGCTGTTTTTTACATAATATGGTTTTTAGGTGTGTTTTTGAAAAAATAACAGATAGAATTAATTGTGAATTTTGAAAGGAAAGGTTGTCGCAAGCTTATGAAATAGGTATAATGTTTGTGGTAATGAAAGGTGGTATGCATATGAGCAATAAATATGATGTTATAGTAATTGGAGCAGGTCCAAGTGGAGTTTTCTTGGCTTATGAGATGATTAAGCTTAATGCTGGCAAGAAAATTTTACTTGTTGAACAAGGAAGACGTGTTGAGGATAGAGCTTGCCCTATCGAAAAGGTTAATAAGTGTATGAGATGTAAACCTTTCTGTAATATAACTAGTGGTTTTTCTGGAGCGGGAGCTTTTTCAGATGGAAAACTTCTATCATACCATTTGTCTTTGTATAACGAAGGAGAAAATGATTTTTATCTTGGCGGAAATAGTGGAAGTTATATAAAAAAGTATTTAACTACTGAAGAAATTAAAGATTTACTTGCTTATACAGATAAAGTATATCTTGATTTTGGTGCTGATCCAAAGCTTGAAGGTATTGAAGATAGAGATGAAATTGTTAAACTTCAACAGAAAGCTAAGAAAGAAAATCTTGATTTAATTGATATTCCTATAAGACATTTAGGCACAGAGAAAGCTCATGAATTATATGGAAGAATTGAAAATTTCTTACTTGAAAATGGAATTGATATAAAATTTGAAACTACAGTTGATGATTTAGTTATTGAAAATAACGAAGTTAAAGGTGTTAAGATAAAACCTTCATCAAAAGCGTTCGATGAGGAAGCTGAAGCAGAAACAATTCTTGCTGATAAAGTTGTTTTAGGTGTTGGTAGAAAAGGTGCTGCATGGCTTACAAAGATGTGTAATAAACATCAAATTAATCAAAAAACAGGACCTGTAGATATTGGTATTAGATATGAATTACCTGATGAAATTATGAAAGATATCAATAAATACATGTATGAGGGTAAAGTTGTTGCTAGACCTGGTCCTTTTAAAGATAAGGTTAGGACATTCTGTCAAAATCCTAGTGGATTTGTTGCTACAGAAGTTTATGATAATAACTTAACGTTAGTAAATGGACATTCATATAAAGAAAAGAAGAGTGCTAATACAAACTTAGCTATATTAGTTTCTCATAACTTTGTACATCCATTTAATAAACCTATTGATTACGGTATGAATGTTGCTAAGAATTTAAATGAACTTGGTGCGGGTAATATTGTTGTTCAAAGACTTGGTGATATATTTAGAGGAAGAAGAACTTGGGAGGAAGATTTGAAGAATAATAAAGTTGTTCCTACTTTGAAAACTGCAGTTGCAGGTGATATTACGTATGCGTTAGGTTATAGAACAATGACTGATATTTTGGAATTCATTAAGGCAATGGATAAGTTTGTTGAAGGTTTTGCAGATCCTGCAAATTTATTATATGGACCAGAAATTAAATTTTATAGTAATGGTCTTGTACTTGATGAATCATTCCAAACAAGCATTAAGAATTTATATTCAATAGGAGATGGCGGTGGATTAACAACAGGACTTATGATGGCATCTTGTTCTGGTGTTCAACTTGCTCGTATATTTTGTAAAAAATAATAAAAAAGTGTAAGTAACGAAACTCTTCTTTTTCGCATAATATGTATAAAGCTTGTGCGAAAGGGGGAGTTTTTTTATGGATCTTATTTTTTTAGCGGCTTTGTTTTTTGTAGTGATTTTTGCTGTTGTTCTTCAATTGTTAGTTAAATGTCCATATATAGTTGCTGCTACAGTTGCGTTAGTTAGCTTAATTGTGTTTGCCTTTCTTTTTGATACGCTCGGAACAACTTTTATTATCTGGATAATTATATATACTTTGGCGGCTTTATTGGCAGCTTTTATAACGTGTTGGCTTTTACGAAGAAATAATTCTTGCGGATGTGATAATAGAGAAAATGAGTGTGGATGTAACAGATGCGATAGAGATGATTTTTAGTTTTATATAATTTTGAAGTGTCTCTTCGGGGACAGTCCTAAAAAGGACATGTCAAACAAAGCAAAAACCCAAATGTCCTTTTTAGGACTGTCCCCAAAGAGACAATTTTGAAGTGTTTTTAGGTGAAATGAAGGAAAAAATTAGCAAATTTGTTATTCCTTTATTGAAAATAATGATATATAATAATTTATGTATAAATGAAAGTATATTTGTTGATGAAAAGGAGCTTTTGTATGGAAAGATACGAGGGATTAAAAAGAATAAAAGATGAGGCTGAGTATGAAGCAGCAAGAAAGAGACTAGAAGAATATTTAGTTCAATATAAATGGATAACGGAATCTGATGCGCCTATGGATGATCTTTTTGAATCGCTTATTGAGTGTTCGAAAGTGAGAAGAGTATATGAGAATGCTCCAAAGGAAGAAAGAAAAGAAGAGTACGAATTAGAAGAAAAAGAAAATGAATATAAAATCCTTTCTTTAAAGAGACAATTTGATGAATTAAAAAATGGAACATATATAGCGAATTTAAAGAGGAACATAACCGCTTTATTTATTGTTGTTGGTGATTATGAAGCACGAGTAGAAAAGGCTGAAAAAGAAGCACCAAATTCAGATGAAATAGAAGGTATTGAAGAAAAGAAAAGAGAACATATAACAAGCGGGCCACGTAGAAGATTTAGATTTTTTTGGGCAAATCTTACAGGTTTAATACCAGGTGAAATTATGAACATGGATATTGAAGATAAAAACGAGATACCATTGTTTATAAAACAAAAGTATGGTTTGATTTCGCTTATTGAACCAACACCATTTGAAAATCAAAAAAGAGAACAAGCCTTAGTGGTTGCAGTTCCTAAAAGTGATTTTTCTATTAAATGGTTTGCTAATCCGGTAAATGAATTTATTGCATCACAAGGTATTATAGAAATGCAAGAAACTCGTGATGCGATAAGAGAAGAAACTGCAGAAGTTATTGAAAGTGTTGAAAGCAATGACGCTAATGAACGTTCTGTAAAGGCTCCTAAAAATAGAAGAAAAGGCGGCAAAGGAGTTAAGCGTGCTGATTCTAGAAGTGAAAAAGATTCGGGAAGAGACGAAAGATAATTTTTATAAAAGATAGGAGTAAAAATGTTTTTTGTTAGTACACTAATAATTGATCAAATAATAAAATATTTTGTTGTAAAAAATAATTTGTGTATTCCGATTATTAAAGAATGGTTTAATTTAATATATGTAAAAAATACTGGAGGAATGTACGGAATATTAGAAAATAACAATACATTGTTTATTGCGATTTCTGCAATTGTTGTAGTTGCAATTTTGTTATTTTTATTTTTTAGTAGGAATAGTAGCAAATCTCAAACATATTTATGGCAAATTATTTTAGCTGGTGGAGTGAGCAATTTGTGCGATAGAATTTTTAGAGGTTTTGTTGTAGATTACATTCAGTTAAAATTTTTTGGAGTGTTTAATTTAGCAGATGCGTGTATTGTTTTAGGAATAATTGCAATTTTGCTTATAGAAATAAAGGAGTTTTTTAAACGTGGAAATTATTAAGAAAGAAGTAACTGAAAATGAAGACGGATTAAGAATAGATAGTGCTGTGGCAATGCTTAATCCTAATGTATCTAGAACTTTAGCTGGAACATTAATAAAAGATGGATTAATCTTGCTTGACGAGAAAAATGTAAAAGTTTCAACTAAAGTAAAAGTTGGACAAGTTATATCAATGCCAGATGAATATAATCAAAAACAAGATGAAAGTATTAAACCTGAAGATATTGAATTGGATGTTTTATATGAAGATGATGATATAGTAGTTGTAAATAAACCTAAAGATATGGTTGTTCATCCTGCAACTGGAAATTGGAGTGGAACGTTAGTTAATGCAATGCTTGGTAAATATGAATTGTCTGATGAAAATGGTGATATAAGACCTGGAATTGTACATCGACTAGATAAGAATACAAGCGGTGTTATGGTTGTTGCAAAAAATAATGTTGCACATAATAAATTAGCAGAACAAATTCAAAATCATAATTTTAAAAAGATTTATTTAGCTTTGGTAAGAGGAGTAGTTAAAGAAAATGAAGCTATTATAGAACTTCCTATAGGCAGACATCCAACTGATAGAAAAAAGATGGCGGTTATAAAAGGTGGAAGAGAATCTTATACAAAATTTAAAGTTTTAGAAAGATTTAAAGGTTTTACTTTGTTAGAGGTTGAATTAAAAACAGGTAGAACACATCAAATAAGAGTTCATATGTCGCACATAGGTTATCCAATTGTTGGAGATGATGTTTATTCAAATGGAAAAAATCCATTTGGTGTGACAAGTCAAATGTTACATTCGCATGTACTTGGAATAACTCATCCAAAGACAGATGAATATATGGAATTTAAAGCTAAACTTCCTCAAGAATTTGAAGATGTTTTAAATAAATTAAGAGAAGAATGTTAGATTATTATTTTTAAAATACAAAAGATAGGAGAGTTCAAATGAAAAAAATACTTTTCGTTTCTTCAGAAGTTGCACCATTTGCTAAAAGTGGTGGTTTAGGTGATGTAATAGGTTCGTTACCTAAAGAATTAATAGAATTAGGATACGATATTTCTGTAATAATGCCGCGTTACAAACAAATTGAATGTGATATGGAATATGTAACAGATTATCCTGTGTATATGCAAGGTAGGAAAGAGAATTGTATTATAAGAGTTAATAAACAAGATATAAATGGCAAAACATTAAAAACATTCTTTGTCGATAATATAACATATTTTGATAGAGGTGGAATGTATTGTCATCCTGATGAAGCAGAAAGATTTGCATTTTTTGATAAAGCTGTTGTTAAATTTATCAAAAAAGAAAAACCAGAAATTGTTCATTTGAATGATTGGCAAACAGGTCCTATCGCTTTACTTCTAAGAGAAAAAGTTCGTGAAGTTAGACCAAAGATTATTTATACAATTCATAACTTAGAATATAATGGTAGATTTAATAGAGGGAATTTATATCATTTTGATTTGGATGATTCATACTTTACACCAAGCAAATTTGAGTTTTATGGTGATATAAGTTTTACTAAGGCGGGAATAATTTATTCAGACTTAGTTACAACTGTAAGTAAAACATATGCTGGAGAAATTCAAACGCCTAAGTATGGTTTTGGATATGAAGGGTTGTTAAGACAAAAAGCACTAGAAGGAAAACTTGTTGGTATTGTGAATGGAATTGACTATGATGAATATAATCCGATGACTGATACAGAAATTGCAAAACATTATGATGCAAAATCTCTTGAATTAAAGCTTGAAAATAAAAAAGATTTACAAAGAGATTTGGGCTTGCCCAGAGCAGATGTGCCGGTGATAGCGGTTGTTTCTAGAGTTGTTTATCACAAGGGTTTTGATATTTTATTAGAAGGCATGAATGAACTTCTTGAAAAAGATATTCAATTTATAGCTTTAGGAGTTGGTGAACAACATTATATAAATCGTATGAAATATTTAAAAGAAAAGTATCCAGATAAAGTTTCTGTAAATAATTATTTCGATACAGAACTTGCGAAGAAAATTTATGCCGGAAGTGATATGTTTATGATGCCATCAATGTTTGAACCTTGCGGATTATCTCAAATGATTAGCTTAAGATATGGAACGATTCCAATAGTTAGAACTACTGGTGGATTAAGAGATACTATTGTTGGATATGTAGGAAATAAAAAGTCTGGAAATGGTTTTACATTCTGGGGAAATCAAGTGGAAGATTTAGTTGAAACAACTAATAGAGCTTTAGAAGTTTATGATAATAAAGAAGAATGGAAAGCTCTTGTTCAAAAAGCTATGAATCAAGATTTTTCTTGGGCTCATTCAGCGAAGGAATATGCTAAATTATATGAATAAAATAGAATCGAGTTTAAAATAATTCCGGAAAAATAATTTTAAACTCGATAATCTATATAAACCATAAGCCTAGCTAGAAGCTTATGGAAAAGTAAAGTCTATAAAATATTTTATGAATTCTTTTATTATTATGTGAAAAAAAGAGTTAATAATTCATAATTTTTTGTATTGGTAGTTTTTAGACAAAATAACAAAAGTTATTTTTGAAAATGAGTAAGTTTGAAGAAAGTTAGGAGATAAATATGGAAGTAAGATTACAAAAGTTTTTAGCTGAATGTGGAGTTGCTTCGAGAAGAAAAAGTGAAGAGCTTATATTAGATAGAAAAGTAAAAGTAAATGGAAAAATAGTAAATGAACTTGGAACGAAAGTTGATCCGGAAAAAGATGTTGTTGAAGTTAATGGACAAGTTCTTACTAATGAAAAGAAAGTTTATATTTTACTTAATAAACCTGTTGGATACGTTACAACAATGAGCGATGAAAAAGAAAGACCAACGGTCATGGAATTGCTAGATGGTGTAAAAGAAAAGGTTGTTCCTGTTGGAAGATTAGATATGTTTACATCTGGGTTATTACTTTTATCTAATGATGGTGAGTTTATATATAAAGTAACTCATCCAAAACATGAAACAACAAAGACATACATAGTAAAAACACGAGGTGTTCCAAGAGAGTCGGATTTGGATAAATTAAGACGCGGTGTAAAAATTGAAACATATACAACATCTCCTGCAAAAGTAGAATTACTTTTAAAAGATAATGTAAATAATATTTCGAGAATATGGATTCAAATTCATGAAGGTAGAAATAGACAGGTTAGAAAAATGTGTGAGGCGATAGGACTTTCTGTAATTGCATTAAAAAGAGAAGGTGTTGGAAACTTAAATTGTGAAGGTGTTGAAAGAGGTAAGTGGAGATACCTTACAGAACAAGAAGTTAAGGATATTATGGAAAACAATAATTATTAAAATCCTTGAAATATCTGCAAAAACCAACAATTTTTTGAAAAAGGTTTACATTTTTTATTTTAGGGTATATAATAAATCCAGATTTTATGAAAAAACGTTGAACAAGAGGAGTAAGCGAAACTAACATTTAGAGAGGAAAAGCCACCGGTTGAAAGCTTTTCTATGCAATGGTTAGCTGAAGGTAGCTTGGAAGTTGTTTTCCTGAAATAGCAGTAGGGAAAAACGTTTAGCACGCGTTAAGTGTAATGAGGTAAAAATAGATTAAAACTATTTTTATAAATTAAGGTGGTAACACGAGCGATTTCGTCCTTTGGTGATGAAATCGCTTTTTTGTTTGTCCAAACGGGGACGTCCTCATTTGGACAAACGTAAAAAATGTCCAAATGAGGACGTCCCCGTTTGGACAGTAAGAGGTGGTAATATGTGGCTTAATATAATTGGCTCTTCGATTGCACTCGTCGGTACATGCGTGGCTTTAGATGCAAGAAGATTAGTAAAGAAATATTTTAATTTTGGTGAAGAAAATAATGCCGTCTTGGGATTAAAAATAATGGGTATAATAATTATTTTTATTGGTGGGATTATTTTGCTTGCTGCAAATTAGATAAATAAAAATATAAGAAAAGGATTGAGGTTAAAAAATGAAACTTATTGACAAAACATATGAACCAAAGGATTTTGAACAAAGAATTTATGATAATTGGATAGTGAAAAAGTATTTTGAAGCTAATAATCAAAGCGATAAAACACCATTCACTATAATGATGCCTCCACCAAATATAACTGGTAGACTTCATATGGGACATGGTATGGATAATACTTTACAAGATATTATTGTTAGATATAAAAGAATGCAAGGTTTTGAAACACTTTGGGTACCGGGTGTTGATCATGCAAGTATAGCAACAGAAGCTAAAATCGTTGCTAAGATGAAAGAAGAAGGAATTACTAAAGAAGATTTAGGCAGAGAAAAATTCCTTGAAAGAGCTTGGGATTGGAAGGAAGAATACGGCGGAATCATCCTTAAGCAATTAAGAAAAATGGGCGTTTCTTGTGACTGGACAAGAGAAAGTTTTACTATGGATAAAAACTTAACACGCGCAGTTAAAAAAGTTTTCGTTGATATGTACAACAAGGGTTTGATTTATAAAGGTAAGAGAATGATTAACTGGTGTCCAGAATGTTTAACTTCTATTTCAGATGCAGAGGTTGAATACGAAGAAGAAGGCGGACACTTATGGCATATTAAATATGCAACTCCAGATGGAAAAGATGAAATTATAGTTGCTACTACAAGACCTGAAACAATGCTTGGAGATACAGCTATCGCAGTTCATCCAGAAGATGAAAGATATACACATTTAGTTGGTAAGACAGTTATTCTTCCGATTATGAACAAAGAAATTCCGGTTGTTGCAGATACTTATGTTGAAAAAGATTTTGGAACAGGTGCAGTTAAAATTACACCAGCACATGATCCTAACGACTATGAAGTTGGTTTAAGACACAACTTAGAAGTGATTACAGTATTTACTGAAGATGCTCATATGACAGATGTCGTTCCTAAATATGCTGGAATGGATAGATTAACAGCAAGGAAAGCTATTGTTGAAGATTTAGAAAAATTAGGCGTATTAGTTAAAACAGAAAACTATACTCATAATGTTGGAAAATGTTATCGTTGTCATGATACAGTTGAACCATGGCTTTCAAATCAATGGTTTGTAAAAATGGAAGAACTAGCAAAGCCTGCTAATGAAGCTGTTAGAAGTGGTGAAATGCAATTCGTTCCAGAAAGATTTGATAAAACATATTTTAGCTTTATGGATAATGTAAGAGATTGGTGTATTTCAAGACAATTATGGTGGGGGCACAGAATTCCAGCATACTATTGTGAAGAATGTGGAGAAATGGTTGTTGCTGAAGAAGATGTAACAACTTGTCCAAAATGTGGTGGAAAGATGCATCAGGATGAAGATACTTTAGATACATGGTTTAGTAGTGCGTTATGGCCATTTGCAACATTAGGTTGGCCAGAAAAAACTCCTGACTTTGAAAAATTCTTCCCAACAGATGTATTAGTAACTGGTTACGATATCATATTCTTTTGGGTTGCAAGAATGTTATTCTCAAGTATTGAACATACAGGTAAATCACCATTCAAACATGTTTTAATTCATGGATTAGTAAGAGATGAATTAGGTAGAAAAATGTCTAAGTCATTAGGCAATGGTGTTGATCCACTTGATGTAATTGAACAATATGGTGCAGACTCATTTAGATATGCATTAGTTCAAGGTGCAGCTCCTGGTAATGATACAAGATATCTTCCGGAAAAAGTTGAAGCTGGTAGAAACTTTGCTAACAAACTTTGGAATGCTTCTAGATTTGCAATGATGAATATCGGAGATGAAAAGATTTCTTGCGATGAAGCTAAGCTTGCTATTGAAGATAAATGGATTATTGGAAAAGCAAATCAAGCTGTTAAAGAAGTTACAGAATGCATGGATAGATATGATTTTGGTATAGCAATTCAAAAAATAATGGACTTTACTCGTGATGAACTTTGCGATTGGTATATTGAAATGATTAAACCAAGACTTTATGATATGACAAACGCAACAAGAGCTGAAGCATTATATACATTAAATGAAGTTTTAAGAATTGCATTAAAGATGTTACATCCATTTATGCCATTCATCACAGAAGAAATTTATATGAACCTTCAACATAACGATGAAAGCATTATGATTTCAGAATGGCCTAAGTATGATGAGGCAAAAGAATATAAAACAGAACAAGAAGAAATTGAATTAGTTAAAGAAATTATCAAAGGTGTTCGTAACATTCGTGCTAACATGAATGTTGTTCCTTCAAGAAAAGCTAGTTTGATATTTGTAACAGAAAATTCAAAAGCTATTGAAGAAGGACATGACTTCATTGAAAAGTTAGCATCAGCAGATAAAATAACAATTCAAACTTCTAAAGAAGGAATTCCTGCAAATGCAATTTCACTTGCAGTTCCTGGAGTTGAAATCTTCATTCCATTTGATGAGTTAGTTGATATCGCTCAAGAAATTGAAAGACTTGAAAAAGAAAAATTAACTTATGAAAATGAAATTAAGAGAGTTGACAAGATGCTTTCAAACGAAGGTTTCGTAGCTAAAGCTCCGGCAGCAAAAATCGAAGAAGAAAAGAATAAGAAAATTAAATATGAAGAACTATTAAACAAAACAATTGAAAGAATTGAAAGTTTAAAAATATAAAAATATATTTAATAAAAAATACCACTAAGTTTGCTTGAGTGGTATTTTTTTATAGAAACAAAAACGACTCACCTTTTGAGGGGTGAGTCGAATCTGTCCTTGATGGGGAAATCGGCACATACCGATAGGTAATACGTGGCAGAAGTCACCTGCGATGTAGCTTTTTACGGCTTAACCGAAGATGAGGTTCGCGAATACCACAATGACCAAAATCGCCAGAGCGATACGGGCAAGCAGCATGATGGTGGTCCACCAATCGCGAATGTTTGCTTCTGCTTCAGGATTCCGTCGCCCGAAAAGGGTGAGAGCGGAGTCAGCGCCATCGCGCACAGAGCGGAACGCCCAGCGGATAATACGCCAACCAATCCAGAAAACGAGGGCTATACATAGCACAATCCAGATCACGTCTTATCTCCTTTCATAGAAAACATTTACTGGGTAACATCATCATTATAGCATAAAAAAGGCTATTTTACAACGAATTTACATAAAATATCAGCTATAAAATGTAAAATTGTGGAAAAAGAATAATCTTAGAGTCATGAATAAAAAAACTGTCGAATTCATATGCTAGAATTCGGCAGTTTTTTTATTTTATTTTTTATATGATGTGTATAAATTTTACGAAGGAGGAAATAATAAATGGTTATAGATTATGATAAGGATACTTATAATCTTACGATTAGTTTTGATGGTGAAATTGATCATCATTCTTGTAATGAAATTGCAGTGGTGTCTGATGATGCGATTAAGAAGTATATGCCCAAAAGGGTTACATTTGATTTTAAAAATGTAAGGTTTATGGATAGTGCAGGAATTGGAATGGTTATTGGAAGATATAAGCAACTTTTACGTATGGGAGGAAAAGCTGAAATGAAAAATATAAATAATGAGATAAAGAGAATATTTAGTATGGTTGGTATTTTTAAAATCATACCATTAGTAGACTAACTATTATTGTAAAGGAGAATGAAAATGGAAAATGAAATGAAATTGGAATTTAAAAGTAAATCTTGTAATGAAGCTTTTGCTAGAGTGACTGTTGCTGCCTTTGCTTCGCAACTTGATCCCACAATAGAAGAAATTTCAGATATAAAAACAGCGGTTTCGGAAGCAGTTACAAACTCAATTATTCATGGTTATGAAAATGCTGAAGGTACAGTACATATTAATTGTTCCATAACAGAAAATATTTTAGAAATAGAAGTTATCGATTATGGAAAGGGTATTAACAATATTGAAATTGCAAAACAACCTTTATATACGACAAAACCAGACTTAGATAGGTCTGGAATGGGTTTTACTATTATGGAAAATTTTATGGATACATGTGAAGTGGAATCGATAGTAGGGATGGGAACAAAAGTTAAAATGAGTAAGAAAATTATTAAGGAGGAAGTATGAATGAATTAATCTTACGTGCTCAAGAAAATGATAAAGAAGCGTTAAATACATTAATAAAAGAAAACGTAGGATTAGTATGGAATGTAGTTAGAAGATTTAGTAATAGAGGTTATGAATTAGAGGATTTATTTCAAATAGGTTGTTTAGGATTTGTAAAGGCAATAAAAAAGTTTGACGTAAGCTTTGGAACAGAGCTTTCTACATATTCAGTTGCGATGATAATCGGTGAAATAAAAAGGTTTTTAAGAGATGATGGAATGATAAAAGTTAGTAGAAGTTTAAAAGAAATTGCTACTAAAGTTAGAGAATTTCAAAAATTGAATATAGATAAAGAATATTCTCTAGAAGATTTATCTAAAATACTAAAAATAGATAAGTCAGATATCATAATGGCGTTAGATGCGACTTCTGGTGTAGATTCATTAGATAGAAGTATTTCTGAGGATGCTGATTCAAAAACTATAGGTGAATCACTTGCTTCTAAGGAGGATGAATATGAATTTTTAATGGACAAGCTTATGATTAATTCTATGCTTGAAAATTTAACTGATAGAGAACGAGAAGTGATTATTTGTAGGTATTACAAGGATATGACTCAGGGAAATGTTGCTAAACTATATGGTACATCGCAAGTTCAAATTTCTAGGATTGAGAAAAAAGCTTTAAGTAAAATGAGAGCTTTGGTTACATAATACTTGAAAAAACTTCCATTTCATAATATAATACGTAGAGTTGAAACTAGTCTTTTATGAAAAGAGAGGTTGATATGGGAGAATTTGAAAGAGAAGAATTAATTATTGGAAAAGAAAAAATTGAAAAATTAAAAAATAAAAAAGTTGCTATATTTGGTATTGGTGGAGTAGGCTCGTATGTTGTAGAAGGTCTTGCTCGCGCGGGTGTTCAAAATTTTGTATTGGTAGATAATGATGTGGTTGCAATTTCAAATATTAACCGTCAACTTATAGCGCTTCATAGTACTATTGGAATGGATAAAGTAGAAGTGGCTAAAAATAGAATTTTAGATATTAATCCTAGTGCGAATGTTGAAATAAGAAAAGAATTTTATAGTAAGGATACTAATGATTGGCTTGATAATTCTATTGATTATATTATTGATGCAATTGATACTGTTTCTTCAAAACTTGATTTGATAGAACAAGCAAAAAAATTAAATATTCATATAATTTCTTGCATGGGAACAGGAAATAAATTAGATCCTACAAGATTTGAAATTACTGATATATCAAAAACTTCAGTTTGTCCACTTGCAAAAATTATGAGAAAAGAACTTAAAAATAGAGGAATAAAAAATGTAAAAGTTTTGTACTCAAAAGAAGAACCTATAAAAGCAATTGTGGAAGGTGAAGAAAATGGAAGACATGCTCCAGGAAGTATATCTTTTGTGCCTTCAGTTGCAGGTCTTATAATTGCTGGTGAAGTTATAAAAGATTTTATAAAATAGTAAGGTAACTAATTGTTTAAGGGGAAAATAAATGAAACGACAATTGAAAAAATATGAAGAGGTTGAGCGTAGCTTAATTACTTCATATCGTAAAAAGATTTGGAATAAATTTTTAGAAGCTATAAATGAATATGAAATGATAAAATCTGGAGATAAGATAGCGGTTTGTATTTCTGGTGGTAAAGATTCAATGATTTTAGCTAAGTGCTTTCAAGAATTAAAAGCGCACGGAAATATGGACTTTGAAGTTGTATTTTTATCAATGGATCCTGGGTATGAAGAGGAACATGCAAAGAGAGTGCAAGAAAATGCACAAACTTTAAATATTCCTATTACAGTTTTCAAAACTCATGTTTTAGAACATGTTGATAAAATAGAAAAACATCCTTGTTTTATTTGTGCTAAGATGCGTAGAGGTCATTTGTATAGAAAAGCAAAAGAATTAGGATGTAATAAAATTGCACTTGGTCATCATTTTGATGATGTTGTTGAAACTATTTTGGTTGGAATGTTTTATGGTGCACAATATCAAACCATGATGCCAAAAGTTTTAAGCACATACCATGAAGGTATGGAAGTTATTAGACCATTATATTATGTTAGAGAACAAGATATAATTTCTTGGGGCAAAAAGAACGAATTAGAGTTTATAACTTGTGCATGTAAGGTTACTAAGAAAACGGCAGAAAATAGTAATGATTCTAAACGTGCTAAAGTAAAGGCTTTAATTAAAGAGTTAAAACAAGATTATAAAAATGTTGATGTGAATATTTTTAGAAGTGCACAAGGTGTAAGTTTAGATACGGTTATTTCTTATAAAAAAGAAGGTAAAATGTATCATTTTATGGATGACTATTATACAAGAAAGAGAAACATTGAAACTCATTACGATGAAGATTAAAATTTAAACATATTTAAGACAAACTCCTCATATATATAATGTGAGGAGTTGATTTTTTATGGAGAATATTTCGAAAATGCAAAATGTTATTTTAGAAAACAGAGGCAGGCTTAATATTACAGGTGTTTTAGATGTTTTGAATTTTGATGAAGAGGTTGTCACAATGATGACGGAGATGGGACTGTTGATAGTTAAAGGTTCAGATTTACATTTGAACAATTTTAGTTTAGATAATACAGAACTTAGTATAGAAGGAACTATAAATTCAATGCAATATAGTGATAAGACAATTGGGAAAAGTAAAGAGAAATTCTTTGAAAAAATCTTTAAATAGGAGAAAAATAAAATGATACAAAATGAGGTGTATACTTTTTTATGGAGTATATTGATTGGTGCGATATTAGCATTTATTTTTGATTTGTTTAGGATAAGTAGAAGAAAAGGTGGAACCAATGTTTTTATTGTGTGTCTTCAAGATGTTTTATATTTTGTAATTTTAGCTTTTATAATAATTATGAGTACTTTTCTAATTAATGATGGTGAACTTAGAGGGTTTATGATAATGGGATATGCATTGGGGGCAATCTTTTATTTATTAATGTTTAGTAAAATGATTATAAAAATTTTTAGCGTAATTTTGGATTTCATAGAAAGTGTTTTAAAAAAAGTATTCGGAGGAGTAAAAAGACTTATAATGAAAGTGAATTTTAGTGCTAAAAGGATAAAAAAGGAAAAAGTTTAAGAAAAAAGCAGGATTTTTTTTACAAATGTCAAAATATAATAAATAAGTGGTTATTTTACTAAGGATAAAGGATGGGGAAAATGAAAGAATTTTTTAAGAAATTACTTTCTACTTTGCTTATAACAGCTGTTTGTATTTATTTTGCTTCTGTTTTGATTAGTCAAGAAATTCAGCTAAATAAGCTAAGTCAAGAAATTGAACAATATCAAGCTAAGCTTGATGAAGCTAATATGAAAACGGAAGAACTTAGAGAAACTAAAAATATAATAAATACAGATGAATACATAGAGAATTATGCAAGAGAGAAGTTAGGTCTTGTTATGCCTTATGAAACTATTTTTGTCGATGCGAGTATATAAAAAGGTGCCTTTTAGTAGGTACCTTTTTCTTTTTATAAATTTTGTCGTTTTTTGTCGGGACATATATGGTAGCTTAGGTCTGCTAAAAGATTGACTATTTTCCCATTTTAAGGTAAAATGGGCTCATAGATTAAGAAATTCAACGAGTTACTGTCTATTGATTCGTCTTATTTTTTCATGGTAAGACGAATTTCTATAAATAACCTTTCGGTTCTCGAAAGGTGAATATCACTATAAAATTTAATAAGAAAGGAGAACACAGCTAGGGGGTATGCTGTGTAAATAAAGTATGGGGGAAGAGTTAAAACAATTATCACTTCTTAATTTGCGCGACCTTGCAAAAGCAAAAGGTATTAAAAATATTAGTAAAATGAATAAAGATGAATTAATTGAAACTATTTTAAACGCGCAAGATGAGGAAGTTAAAGAAGATGGTATAAATGAAGTTAAAGTTGAAATCGATACAAAGAATTTAGAATTAGAAGGTGCAAAACTAAATAGCAAAGATGATTTTGTTGTTGAAGGTGTCTTAGAAGTTTTGCCGGATGGTTTTGGATTCCTAAGAGGAGAAAACTATTTATCTACTCCAAAGGATGTTTATGTGTCACCTGTTCAAATAAGAAGATTTAAACTTGATACTGGAGATAAAGTGAAAGGTATTAGTAGACTTCCTAAAGAAGGCGAAAGATTTCCAGCTTTAATATATGTTAATACTGTGAATGGAGATGCTCCAGAAGTTGCTATAAAAAGAAAAAATTTTGACGACTTGATACCTATTTTTCCAAACAAAAGAATTCGTTTAGAAACGATTCCTACAGAATACGCTAATAGAATAACAGATTTAATGGCGCCTATAGGTTTTGGACAAAGAGGAATGATTGTATCACCTCCTAAAGTTGGTAAAACAACGTTGCTTAAGAAAATAGCTAATAGTATAACAGCTAATCATCCAGATGCGGAATTAATAGTTTTATTAATTGATGAACGTCCTGAAGAAGTAACAGACATGAAGCGTTCTATAAAGGGAGATGTTATTTATTCTACTTTTGATGAGTTACCAGAACATCATGTTAAAGTTGCCGAAATTGTACTTGAAAGAGCTAAAAGGTTAGTAGAACACAAAAAAGATGTTGTTATTTTATTAGATAGTATTACAAGACTTGCAAGAGCATATAACCTTACAATTCCTTCGTCTGGAAGAACATTATCAGGAGGATTTGATCCTGCAGCACTTCATAAACCAAAAAGATTTTTTGGTGCTGCTAGAAATACAGAGGATGGAGGAAGTTTAACAATTCTTGCAACGGGACTTGTTGAAACAGGAAGCAAGATGGATGAAGTTATTTTTGAAGAATTTAAAGGAACTGGTAACATGGAATTACATTTAGACAGAAAGTTGTCTGAAAAACGTATTTTCCCTGCTATAGATATAAATAAATCTGGTACAAGAAGAGAAGAATTATTGCTATCACCAAAAGAATTAGAAGTAGTTTGGAAAATCAGAAAACTACTTAATGAAGGTAATGTTTCTTCTGTTACTGAAAACCTAATAAAGCTAGTAACTTCAACCAAAACAAACGAAGAGTTATTAAAGAGATTTAACATTGACAAATAAAGTTTTAGCAATGTATAATTACCTTGAAAACAAATATGCTTTACATAAATACCAGAAAATGGAGGTAAGAAAGAATGCGAAACAAAGTCAGCTTGTTAACTCGGAATGAAATCAAACGCATTGCCGAAAGCTATGCAACTTCTCCTGATGAAGTATCCGCTTCATACTATGTCGAAGAACACAACGTTACTGAATCCGTTTTCTATAGTTGCCTCGAGAAGGCCGTTATGGAAAGTATTGTGGATTTGAAGACCGCAAACATGATTGCTGCGAAAGCAGGTAGAAACGGTGCTCGTCATGCTGGTGAGGGAGCAAGGGTTAATTCGAGCAAGCATTATCAACGTTTTATCGATGCTCGTAAAGACTTCAAGTTCAAGGCGCCTGATCGGAAGAAATTTGTCAAAATGTATGCAAATTCGGAAAAAGGCTTCAAGAGTTTTTGTAATGATGAGTGCGTCGCAACATCTATCCTGTCTGAAGCCATTTGGACGGCCGTCATAAACGAGGAGGTTGACGATGCGGTTGTTGAAAAGCTCTACGAAAAGTCGGTTAAAGCTCGTGGCGAAGAGAAAGCTAAACCTTATTATGATGAGCTTAAGGCGCGTCGGGCGGCACATCGTGAAGCAAGACTTGCAAAAGAGCGAACTAAGCGTAAGGCAAGAACGGCACGCAAAAAGGCAGTAAAAGCAAGGGTAGCTATTGAAGAGGAAGAGGCCAGACTTAAAGCTGAGCAGCGCGAGTTTGTTCAGATGACGCTCAATGACTATGGCATTCCTGCGGAATTGGATGAACAGAAGGCAAGCCTCGGGATAACTGAGGAAGAAGAGTAAACAAATGTGGATACGGGGTGGTGAAAACCACTCCGTATTTTTATATAATTATTGGTAAAAATATCCAATTAGCTGAATTGGTTAAATCTTAATTTCTCAGCCATTTTTGCATATTTTGTAAATATTTTATTGCAAAAGAAAATTAAATATGTTATTATATGTGGGCATGAGTTATTGTTAATAATAAATTATATATATACTAGTAGGTAGGAAGAGGTGAATTAAATGAAAGCAGGAATACATCCAGAATATCAAGAAGCTACAATCAAATGTGGTTGTGGTAACGTTATTAAAGTTGGTTCTACAAAAAGCGAGATGAATGTCGAGGTTTGCTCAAAATGTCATCCATTCTATACAGGTAACCAAAAATACCAAGCTACAGGTGGTAGAATTGAACAATTCAAAAAGAAATATGGTATCAAAGACTAATTTCTTAGAGAAGGAAAATGCAGGTTTAAAAGACCTGCTTTTTTTGTATATTTTTTATGTATTATATGAAATGTGAAATTTTTAGTATATAATGTGCTGTGAGGTGACAAAAATGAGTGAGAAAAAAATGACTTCAATAGGTGGTCAAGCTGTAATAGAAGGAGTAATGATGAGGGGACCTCATAAAATCGCTGTTGCTGTTAGAAAACCAGATGGAGAAATTATAATAGATGAAAAGCCTTGCCCAAAGATGAGCAAGTTAGTAAAAATACCTATAATAAGAGGAGTTTATTCTTTTTTTAGTTCGTTGGTAATAGGAGTACAAGCTTTGACTTTTTCGGCTAAATTTTTTGATGATGAAGAACCAGAAAATAAAAAAGATAAAAAATCAGAGAAAGTTAAAACCGAAAAAGTTGATAATAAAAAAAGTAAAGAAAATGAAAATGGTTTGTCAGATACGGCTATTTATACTTCTGTGGTATTATCTTTATTTTTAAGTATAGGAATGTTTATTGTACTTCCAAATCTTATAACTAACTGGGTTGTACCAGATAAAGAAGCACACGCGATACTGTATAATTTTATAGAGAGCATTATAAAAATGCTCATATTTGGTGGATATATAGTTTTGATTTCACAATTAAAAGATATAAGACGTGTTTTTGAATATCATGGTGCAGAGCACAAAAGTATTTTTTGCTATGAAAATGGTGAAGAACTAACTGTTGAAAACGTAAAAAAATATAGCAGATTTCATCCAAGATGTGGAACGAGTTTTCTATTATTTGTTATGATTGTTAGTATACTTATTTTTGCTTTGCTGGGAGTGTATGAAAACGCACTTATAAATATTGGTCTTAGATTATTATTTTTACCACTTGTTGCGGGTGTTTCTTATGAAATAATAAAGTTTGCTGGCAAAAGTAAAAATAAATGTGTTACATGGCTTAATGCACCAGGTAAGTGGTTGCAAAAGTTTACTACAAGAGAACCGGATGATTCGCAGATTGAGGTTGCGATTAAGTCGTTAAAAGCTGTTATACCTGAAAATGGAGAAGATGATTTATGGTAAATCAAACAAAAGATGTTATTAATTACGGTAAAGAAAAACTTGCAGAGGCTGGTATTAGCACAAGAGAGGCAAGATTGTTACTAGCACTTGCAATGAATGTAAATCACAATGATTTGATAAAATATACAGAATGCTCTGATGGTGAATTTAATATTTATAAAACTTATATAGATAGAAGATGTTCTGGAGAGCCATATGCATATATTGCTGGAGTAAAAGAGTTTATGAAATTGAATTTTTTAGTTAATAAAAACGTGTTAATCCCACGAGAAGATACAGAAATTTTAGTTTTAGAGGCAATAAAACGTTGTCCCAATAAGGTTTTAGATATGTGTACGGGAAGTGGATGCATAGCTATAAGTTTGGCTAAATATATTCAAAATCTTGAGGTTGATGCAGTGGATATTAGTAGCCCAGCATTAACTGTTGCAAAAAAGAATGCGAAATTAAATGAGGTAGATATTAAATTTATAAAATCGGATTTGTTTGAAAATGTTACAGATAAATATGATATGATAGTTTCAAATCCACCATACATAAAAAAAGAAGATTTGAAAACATTGCAAAAAGAAGTAAAAAAAGAGCCTAAAAAAGCTCTTGATGGTGGAGAAAGCGGATTAAATTTTTATGATAAAATATTGCAAGAAGCAAAAAAATATTTAAATTCAAATGGTGTTATTTTGTTTGAAATTGGATATGATCAAGCAAAAGATATAACTGAGCTAGCCAAAAAATATAATTATAAGAAAGTAAAGAAAGTAAAAGATTTAAGTGGTAATGATAGAGTACTAATTATAGAAGGGTGATAAAAATGTCATTTTCGTCTGAATTAAAAGAAGATTTAAGTAAAGTTAATACTCGTAGTAGTGAATGTTGCAAGCTTGCTGAACTTGCAGGATGTATGATTACTAATTGCAATGTTGTAAGATTGGGAAATAAGTTTGTTTTGAAAATGGCTACAGAAAGTTCTTCGTCTATTAGAAGAATGTATAACGCTTTTAAAACATTATATGGAATAATACCAGTTACGAACATTGAAAAAGAAAAGCTTGGACAAGAGTATACGTTATATGAGTTGATTGTAGAAAATGATGATGACTTGAAAAAAATATTTAGTTCAGATACTTTCTTTAATATTGATGTAAATCTTAGAATTGTTATGGACGATAAAGGACAAATACGAGATAAAGAGTGTTGTAAAAGAGCATTCTTAAGAGGTGTGTTCTTAGGAAGCGGATCGATAATGGAACCGACGAGTGGTAGTCATTTGGAGATTGTGTTATCGAGTTTAGAAAATGCTAATTATATAAATTCTATTTTAGCAGAGTTTGGTATTATGGCTAAAATGATGAAAAGAAAAAAGAGTTTAGTTTTGTATATTAAAGATTCAGAAACGATTTCGGATTTCTTGAGAATTGTAGGTTCTAATAAAGCTATATTATCTTTTGAACAAGCTAAAGTAGAAAAAGAGTATAGAAATAATATGAATAGAAAAATTAATTGTGAAGTTGCAAATATTGATAAAACAGTTATGGCGGCTTCTGAACAATTAAAAGATATAATGAAGCTTAAAGAGAAAGGTTTGTTTGGAAAATTATCGCCAAATTTAAAACAAATTGCAAACTTAAGAATAAAGTATCCAGAAGCAAGTTTAGATAAAATCGGAAGTATGCTTAATCCACCACTTAGCAGATCTGGTGTAAGTCATAGATTTAAGAAAATTAAAGAATTAGCAAAAGAGGTAGAGTAGATTGGTAGAGTCTTTGTATATTCATATTCCTTTTTGCAAGCAAAAATGTTTGTATTGCGATTTTAATTCGTTTAAAGGAAAAGAAAATTTAATAGATTCTTATATGGAAGCCTTGTACAAAGAATGTGCAAGGTTTTCTTTTAATGAATTAAAAACTATTTATATTGGTGGTGGAACACCATCTTTTATTGACAGTAAATATATAGTAAGGTTACTAACTATTTTGCCAAAAGCTGAAGAAATAACAATAGAAATGAATCCGTGTACAGTTACTAAAGAAAAACTAGAAGATTATAAATTAGCTGGTGTAAATAGGATAAGTATGGGGCTTCAAACAACTAATGATGCTATTTTAAAAGAAATTGGTAGAGTTCATACATTGGAAGATTTCGAAAAAGCATACACATTAATAAAAGAAGTTGGATTTGAAAATGTAAATGCTGATTTGATGTTTGGGCTTCCAAGTCAAACATTAGAAGATGTAAAAAATAGTTTGAATTATTTGATAGAAAAAAATCCTACACATATATCTTGTTATTCATTAATACTTCATAATGACATTTTTAAAAATTTACCTTCGGATGAAATCGAAAGAGAAATGTATTATTTGACAAAAGAAAGATTAAAAGAAGCTGGGTATGAGCAATATGAAATTTCTAATTTTTCAAAAGTGGGATATGAATCAAAACACAATATGGCTTGTTGGAATCAAGAAGAGTATATTGGTTTGGGAGCTGGTGCGAGTTCTTATGTTGATAATATGAGATATACAAACGAAAGAAACATAGAAAAATATATTGAAAAAATAAATAATGAAGAAGATATAAGAGAGATAGAGGAAGTACAAGATGATGATACAAAAGTAAGAGAACATATGATTTTGAAACTTAGAACTCTTCAAGGAATTGAGATAAAATACGCAAATGAAAAGTTTGATATGGAGAAGCGATTTGAAAAAGAAATTTTGAAGTTGATTAGTCAAGGATTATTAAAAATAGAAGAAGGATATTTAAGATTAACAGAAAAAGGTTTGGATTTTGCAAATATTGTTTGGAAAGAATTTATATAATAAGAGAGGAGCGTTACATTAACGCTCCTCTTTTTCGAATATGTTGATTAATCTTGAAGTTGCATAATTTTTTCAACAAGTTTTAGACCATCATTGTCGTCATGTAGAGACAAAGCCATAGCAATTTTTTCTTCTTTTGTTGATGTCTTTGCTCCGTACTGTGTCAGCAAATCTCTCATAGGAAGATTTTGAGTATAAATTGCGATATCGAGAGGTGTAATTGCACAGTATCTTTCGAAAGAATTACAGTTCTTCTTTATTTTGGCATTGACATCAGCACCGTGCTGTATAAGCAGGCGAGCAGTAGAAATATCTTCGAGAGCGATAGTTGTGTGGAGCGCTGATTGACCATAGATATAAAGATTTGGATCCGCACCACGTTTTAAGAACAATTCGACAACTTCACTTTGCTTAAATTCTATAGCACAAACGAAGGGGTTTTGCGTTGGGTATGCGTCTGAATCAAGTGGAGCGCTATAATCTAAAAGTAGTTGCACAATTTTAATGCCTTGTTCGTATGTGTTGCAAGCCTTAACGGCATCATATAAGTCACCAGTGAATTGTACATTGGGACCAGAGCGAATATGTGCATCGTGTTCGAGAAAGAATTTTGCAAGAGTATAGCAACCATAAGAGCAAGCATTTCCTAAAGGAGTGTGGCCAGCAGCGCTTGCAAGGTTAATGTCATATCCGTTTTTGAGGAACCAATCAGCTACCTCTATAGTTAGGGTTATTGGTTTACTCATGAGTGAAACCAGTAAAGGTCGTCCATACATGCCTTCTTTCATGTTGATATCAAGACCTGCGTCTAAACAAATTTGACAAAGTTTTGTGTTTGAAAGTTCAGCGGCCCGCTGAAAGAAAAGATACTGTTCGTTATAACCCATATTTAGAATTAGAGCTATTAACTCACTGGATGTGATAGTTGTGTTTGGCATGAGTATAAATCTCCTTTTAAAAATTAATTTGGATAAATGTATAAAACGAAATTTGTTCGCGCAAATTATACCATCATAATATATTTTTTACAAGTGAACAAAAAAAGAACCGTTTTAAACGGTTCTTTTGGTGCGAGTGTTCATAACGTGTCAAAATAAACTCACAAAAAGTTGATAGCGACAGCGAACCGTTGCTAGGGCGTTTACAACCGAACAGGTGAGCCGAGCGTGACTTTTTGTGAAAAAGGAGAAGCAAGGAAGTGGGCGGATGACTTTTTTGCATAAAAAAAGTCGAAGCAAAGTGAATTCTGCTTCGACGTGGCAGGGGTGGAAGGAATCGAACCCTCCTCTGGAGTTTTGGAGACTCTTATTCTACCGATGAACTACACCCCTATTTTTGCTACCAGTTAAGTGTAGCACAATTATTTTCATTTGACAACATAAAAATTAAAAAAATGTTGCATTATAAAAAAAGATACTATAATATATTGGTATATGTAAAGAGAGGGAAAATAGGTGATTATTATGAAGACAGTTGGAAAGACATACGAAGTTAAATACACAGGGTATTTAATGGATTCTGAAAATATGTTTTTACATTATGGTTATGATAATTGGACAGATGTTTCAGAAAAGAAAATGAGAAAATTAAAATCTTGTTATAAAATAGAAGTTACAGTTCCAGAAGCTACAAGTGAACTTAATTTCTGCTTTAGAGCTGGAGAAAATGAATGGGATAACAATTCAGGAAATAACTGGAATTGGGTTCCTGGAAAAGCTGCTAACTATGAATATGTAGAAATTTCTGATGCTACAAAAGTAGAGAAAAAAGCTGCTACAACTAAGGCAAAAACTGCAACAAAAGCAACAAAATGCGCAACTGCCAAAACAACAAAAGCTAAAAAATAGGATGTTACCCTCAGTCTTATATGGAAAAATATAAGACTGTTTTTTTTACTGATTGAAGGAGAGTTTTATGGTTGAAAAAATGCCACTAGAAATAGAAAAGAAATTTTTAATTAAAATGCCGGATTTAAACTGGATAAAAAAGAATACAAATGTAAAAGTTGCTGAAATATCGCAAACATATTTAGGAATGAAAAATGATGGTTTTGGAGATAGAGTAAGAAAAATGACAGTAGAGGGTGAAACTAAGTATTTTCACACTTCAAAAAAGAGTATTTCGAATATGAGCAGAATTGAAATTGAAAAAGAAATAACAAAAGAAGAATATGATAAATTTCTAGCTGAGAAACATAAAGGAAATACTTTACTTAAAACAAGATATATGATTTATATGAATGATTTAAAGTATGAAATTGATGTTTATCCATTCTGGAAAGAGACGGCAATATTAGAGATAGAATTAAAATCTGAAAAACAAGAATATGTAATACCTGATTTTATAGAGATTATCGGAGACGTAACTGGTAATAAGGATTATTCTAATAATTCATTAAGTAATAAATATAAGATGTAAAGGAGAAATGTATATGACTAACGGATTAAAAAGAGAAGATTATTTATCTTGGGATGAATATTTTATGGCCATAGCAAAGCTTTCAGCTATGAGAAGTAAGGATCCATCAACTCAAGTTGGAGCTTGTGTTGTGGGGGATGATAATCGAATTTTGTCAGTTGGATATAATGGAGCTCCTAATGGTTTTAAAGATGATGAATTTCCTTGGGCAAGAGAAGGAGATCCTAAAGAAACAAAATATTTTCATGTGTGTCATGCGGAAATGAATTGTATATTAAATTATAGAGGAAGTAGAAAAGAATTAGAAAATGCAAGAATCTATGTTGATTTGTTCCCTTGTAATGAATGTGCAAAGATAATTATTCAATCTGGAATAAAGGAAGTTGTTTATTTGAGTGATAAATATGCTGATACTGATTCTGTTATTGTATCAAAAAGACTATTTGATACATGTGGTGTAAAATATAGACATTTGGATACAGATGCTCATCCAGAAATAACTATTAATTTGAAATAATAAGGATTGTAAAAATGCACGTTTAAAGAATGATGAAATAAACTTCTTTAAACGTGTATTTTTTTAGAAAATATAGTTTTTATATACTGGAATTAAATGGTATTTAAACAAGCCAAATATTGACAAAATAATACGCCTATATTATAATTAGTACGCTTGTACTAACATTAGTACGATAAAACAAAAGGAGGTTGGGAAAGTGCGTTTTATTCGTTACAAAAAAACAACAAGAGAAAAAATCAAAGAAGCTACATTTGATATGCTTGCTGAAAAAGGCTATAAAGATCTTACGATGAGAGATATTGCCAAAAAAGCAGATGCGGCTGTAGGGCAACTAACATATTATTATAGAACTAAAGAAAAATTGGTTCATACTGTTCTTGATGAAATTTTAACAGGGTTGGTTGCGGAACTGAAAAATAAAGTGGCTAAAAGTTCAAATAAAATGAAGACTCTTGTTGAGTATTATGATGATTGCTGTAACGAAGAACCTGAACTTGCTAAGGTCTTGCTTAATTTTATGACAGAGTCGTTGTGGAATGAGGACTTAAAAGGTTTATTGCTTCAATATACAATTGATGTAACAAACATAATAGAAAATATATACATAAATGAAGGAATGGAAAAAGGTGAAGCGATAATTAAAGCTAACTTTTTAATGTCGTCAATTTCAGGATTAATGGCACATCAAATTTTAAAAGGTGAACCATTAAATACAAATGGAGTATACAAAAAAATATTATTAAGTATATAAGAGTGAGTTATGGAAAAAGAAAAAATTATTTATTACGAAAATATAACAGATGACTTTACTGATAATGAAAATATAAAAACAAAAGTGATTGATGATAACTATAAATATATTCATAAAAATATATTTTGGAAGTTTTTATCCTTTATCACTTACAGATGCATAATGATTCCAATTGCATGGCTATATATGAAAATAAAATTTGATTTCAAAATAGAAAATAAATCAGTTTTAAAAGATGCCAAAAACAAAGGCGCATTTTTATATATAAATCATACACAAACAATCGGAGATGCTTTTATTCCTAATGTTATTTCTTTTCCAATGAAAGTGTGTGTGATTGTTCATCCAAACAATATATCTATGAAATTTTTTGGAAAAATATCTGAATTATCAAACGGATTACCGCTTCCTAGTACAAGTGGTGCGGCTAAAAATTTTATGAATGCTATTACGAAGTGTATTGAGGAAAAAAATATTGTAGCAATATATCCGGAAGCTCATGTTTGGGAATACTATACAAAAATAAGAAATTATAAGGAAGAATCTTTTAGGTATCCAGCGAAAACAGGAGCGCCAACATATGCAGTTACAACAACTTATAGAAAAAGAAAAAATAAAAATCCTAGAATTGTTGCATATGTAGACGGTCCATTTTATGCAGATAATAATAAGAGTTATTCTGAACAAAAAATAGAATTAAGAAATAAAGTTTTTGATGCAATGAACGAAAGAGCAAAAACAAACGATATTGAATATATAAGATATGTAAAAAAAGGAGAGGTTGCATGATAAATTTAATGTTTTGTGGTAACGATAAAATTTATGATGGTTTGCTAATTTCACTTTTATCGATTGTTAAATATAATAAGGAACCTTTGAATATTAATGTTATTACAGTTGATTTAAGTGATATTGATGAAAAATATACTCCAATTACTGAAGAACATAGAAAAGAATTAGAAGAAATTATAAAAAAAGCCAATTCTAAAAGTGAAATAAAAGTTATTGATATTTCAAAACAATTTAGAGCGGAAATGATGGACGGCAAAAATATGAAAACGCATTACACACCATACATTTTCTTAAGATTGTTTGCAGATAAGATTAAAGAATTACCAGATAAAATATTGTATATGGATATAGATATAGTTTGTTATGATGATATTGCTAAAATATATAATACTGATATTTCAAAATATGAATTTGCTGCTGCAAAAGATTATTATGGGAAATGGTTCATAGATATAAATTATATGAATTCAGGAGTTCTTTTAATGAATCTTAAAAAGTTGAGAGAAACTAAAGCGTTAAGTAAATGCAGAAAAATGTGTTTAGACAAAAAAATGTTACTTCCAGATCAAACAGCTTTAAACAAATGTTGTAAATTTAAATTATTATTACCTAGAGAATTTAATGAGCAAAAGAAAAGAACGGAAGATACTGTGGTGAGACATTTTAGTATGACAATGAAGTTTATACCATATTTCAAAACTATAAACATTAAACCTTGGCATATAGATGAGGTGCATGATGTTTATAAAATATACGATTATGAAGATATAATTGAAGAATATAAAAATATAATAAGGAGTAATGAAAATGTTTAAAAATGAAATTCCAATATTTTTCTCCATAGATGATAACTATGTTCCGTTTTTTACTGTTGCTGCACATTCTATAATGGATAATGCTTCTGCAGATTATAATTATAAATTTATAATACTTAACGACGGATTAACAAAAACGACAGAGGAGAAATTAAAAAAATTAGAAAATGAAAATTTTAAAGTTGAATTTGTGAATGTTAATGAAAAAATTAAATCTATTGAAAATGATTTGTCTTTTAGGTTAAGAGATTATTATACAAATTCAATCTACTACAGAATTTTTATCCCATCATTATTTAGAAATTATGATAAAGCATTATATTTAGATGCAGACATAACTGTTGTTGATGATATTTCAAAATTGTATTTAGAAGATATCGGAGATAATATGCTTGGTGTTATAACAGATGGAGTTGTTAATGCTGATGAAAGATTAGTTAAGTATACTAAAGAAGTTGTGGGAGCAGATGAAGGAATGTATTTTAACTCAGGTATCCTTGTAATGAATCTAGCGAAACTAAGAGAAGAAAAGATTGAAGAGAAATTTGTTTATTTATTAGGTAAATATAATTTTGATACAGTTGCTCCAGATCAAGATTATTTGAATTTTTTATGCAAAGGAAGTCTTAAATATATACATATTGGTTGGGATAAAATGCCTGTACCAGATACTAATTTCAATGATAAAGATTTGCATTTAATTCATTATAATATGTTCCAAAAGCCATGGAAATATGATAATGTAATGTATGAAGAATATTTTTGGAAATATGCTAAAAAAACAGAATACTATGATGACCTAATTAAAATACGTACAGAATATTCGGATGAACAAAAGAAAAAAGATGCGATTGCGGCGGAAGAAATGGTGCAACACGCATTAAAAATTATTGATGATAGAAAATCATTTGCACATGTAGTAGATACAAAAACTTTAGGTGGATTTTCTATTAAATAGAGGATTTATGTGTATGAAGAAAAACGAATCAAGATTAAAAGTAATTTCAAATATAGAAAAAGCAATAGCTGAGAAAAATTTCAATAAAAAAGTTGAAGAGGGAGATCCAATAGTAACGGTAGCGGATCGTGAAAAATATATTCTTAATTTTGATATTTTAAGAAAGAAAAGAACTAACAGAGAGTCAGCACGACTTGCTGCTAAGTTTGCAGATATGGCTACAAAACAAGAAAATGCAGATACAGAAATAATTGGTTTAGATAATATTAAAAATTTAGAAACAGGAATAATTACTTCTAATCATTTTAACAAAGTAGATAGCACAGTCGTTAGACATGTATTACATAAAATTAAATCAAAGAAAAAGTTATACATCATTATTCAAGAAGCAAATGTTTTGAATGAAGGTCAAGTTGGTTTCTTATTTAAAAATTGTTATACAATTCCAATAAGTACAAATTATGATTATATGATAAATAATTTTACGCCGTCAGTAGAACAGATTTTTAAGAATAATGATTTTATACTTATCTATCCTGAACAAGAAATGTGGTTTAATTATAGAAGACCTAGACCTATGAAAATAGGAGCGTATCATTATGCTTGTAAATACAATGTTCCAATAATCCCTTGTTTTGTAGAAATAAGAAACAAAAAGGAAATTGATGAAGATGGATTTACAAAATTAAAATATGTTATACATGTGATGGAACCGATTTATCCAGATTTAACATTACCATTTAAAGAAAGAAAATATGCTATGCAAAGAAAAGATTATGAACTTAAAGTTGCTAAGTATGAAGAAGTTTATGATAGAAAACATGATGCACCTTTTTGCGTTGAAGATGATATTGCTGGGTGGATTGCAGGACAGGAGGCTTAAGTAATGAGAGTATTAGAATTTAAAATGGAAAGAGCAGGACTTGTAAAAGAAGGAGACATTGTTCAAGTTACTGAAGGAGCTTTGCCATCAAGTTGGTATTATATGATAGAACCAGCGGTTGCTATGTCAGCTAATATTCCTTTATTTGAAAGATTAAAATCAAAAGAAGGAAAAGTTGTTGAGATAAGAGAAAGCAGTGACGTTGGATTCTATTTAACAGTTGAATTTGATGAATAAAATTTAGGCAATTAGAATTTGGATTCTAGTTGCCTTATTTTTTATTGGTAGGAAAAGGAAAAAGATAAAACATAAAACATTGAAAATGCAGCATGTTAATTGGTACTTATGGCGGTCCTAAAACATTGACTTTTAGCATAAAATATGATATTCCTATTGGTATGAAAAAATAAATTTTACAGGAGGTTTATATGAAGATTTATAACACATTAACACGCCAAGTTGACGAATTTGTTCCAAATCAAGAAAAGGTGGTAAAGTTGTACACATGTGGACCTACTGTGTATCACTTTGCTCACATTGGTAACTTACGTAGCTACATTCATGAAGATATCCTTGAAAAATATCTAAGATATAGTGGATATGATGTGGACAGAGCAATGAATATTACTGATGTTGGTCATTTAACAAGTGATGGCGATGAAGGTGACGACAAAATGGTTAACAGCGCAAAGAGAGAACAAAAATCAGTTTTAGACATTGCAAAATTTTACACAGATGCGTTCTTTGAAGATTTTGAAAAACTTAACATTAGAAAACCAGACAAAATTATTCCAGCAACATCTCAAATAGATAGATATATTGTTATGATAACTAAACTTTTAGAAGATGGTTATGCATATATTGCTGGGGGAAACGTTTATTTTGATACAAGTAAATTAGATAATTATTATGTTCTTAATAATAATAACGAACGTGATATGATTATTGGTGCGCGTGATGATGTTACTGAGGATGAAAATAAGAGAAATAAATCAGATTTCGTTCTTTGGTTTACAAAGTCAAAATTTGATGATCAAGAATTAAAATGGGATTCACCTTGGGGGTATGGTTATCCAGGATGGCACATTGAATGTTCTATGATTTCAATTACTCACTTAGGCGAATATCTTGACATTCACTGTGGTGGCGTTGATAATATTTTCCCACATCATACGAATGAAATTGCACAAAGCGAAGCTTATTTAGGACATAAATGGTGTAACTATTGGTTCCATGTGCAACACTTAAATATGGGATCTGAAAAAATGAGTAAAAGCAAAGGCGGTATTCTTACGGTAAATACACTTATTGAGAATGGATACGATCCTTTAGCTTATCGTTATTTTGTATTATCAAGTCATTATAGAAAATCTTTAGAATTTAGTTATGACAATCTTGCTGGTGCACAAAATGCATATCAAAAATTAAAAGGCAGAATTGCTAAATTAAGCAAAGATGAAATGGCTTTAAGTGAAGAAGAATACAATAAGTTTAAAGTGCAATTTGCTGAAGCTATGGATGATGATTTTAATACATCACTTGCACTTACAACAATTTATGATTTGATGAAATCAGAAGCAAATGACTATACAAAACGTAAATTAATCGAAGAATTCGATACAGTATTATCTCTTGATCTTACAAAAGAAGAAGAGTCTGCAACTGTTGAAAATGAAGAAGAAATTTTAGCGCTTATTGAAGAACGTAATGAGGCTAAAAAAGCTAAAAATTATGCTCGTGCAGATGAGATAAGGGACGGGTTATTGGAAAAAGGTATCAGATTAATTGATACAAAAGAAGGAACTCATTATGAAATTGTAAAATAGATTTGGTCTATAAAGTGGTTCTTGAAAAACAAGAGCCACTTTTTGTTGGAAATAGAAGAAAAATGTAAATAAATAATGCAAATATTTGTAAGCTTTTACTATTGACTTTTATATATATTACATCTAAACTTAAAGTGTGTGAAACCCCATAATAAAAAGAGAGGACGATTAAGAATATGAAAAAAATAGTTATGTTATTACTAGCGTTAGTTGTTTGTTTTTCATTAGTTGCTTGTGGCAAAGATGAAGTTGAAAATAATGACGTTAATACAAATGTTAGCGGAGAAGTAAGTGGAGACGTTGAAACAGAAGTTTCTGGTGATGTTGAAAGTGAGATCTCAGGAGATGTTGTTGAAGATCCTGTAGAAACACCAGATGAACCAGATGTATTACCAGAAGAGCCAGTAGAAACTCCTGATGAGCCTATTGAAACTCCAGATGAACCAGTAGAAAATCCTGATGAATATGTTGATCCAATGATGACTAGCACAGCTATGAAAACATTGGTAGATAAATTAAATACAACAGCAGATGTCCAAGTTAATGCTCCATTCGATATGAAAATCGATAGAGAAGGTGCTTTTAACGATATCGGTTTGGAAGCGGAAGTGTTTGATGCTAAAATTGTTGATTCTGTAAAAAGCGAATCTATGATGATGCCTTCGAACCATTCTTTATGTATTGTAGAAGTTAAAGCTGGAGAAGATGTTGCATCTGTTAAAAATGAAATTTTTACAAATGCTAACCCAAGAAAATGGATTTGTGCAAATGCTGACAAAGTAATGGTTGTAGATAGTGGAAACATTGTTATGTTAGTAATGTCTACAGAAGAAAATTGCACAAACTTATATAATGCTTTTGTTGATCATTTCGGGGCTGCAAATGTTGGTGCAAAATTAGAACGTCTTTTCGGAGAATAAGTCGTTTAGAAATCGTAAAAATATAAAAAACGAAAGGTCACTTTTTATAAGTGACCTTTTTGTTTAATATGCATAAGGGGGAAAGAAATGTTATTTTCTAGCATTCCGTTTTTATATTATTTTTTACCAATAGTAGTATTACTATATTTTATAGTACCTTTTAAAGTAAAGAATTATGTGCTACTACTAGCAAGTTTATTTTTTTATTTTTGGGGAGAAAAAGCATATACCATAATAATGGTATTAACATCATTATCTGGATGGTTACATGGAATATTCATTGAAAAATATAGAGGTAAGATTGGTTCAAAAATAGCTCTTATATCGTCTTTGATATTTGGATTTGCAGGACTGGTTGTTTTTAAATATGCAGACTTTTTATTAACTAATGTAAATGGTATTTTCGGAACAGAAATTCCGTTATTAAAGCTTGCATTGCCAATAGGTATTAGTTTTTACACATTCCAAATATTAAGTTATAACATTGACCTTTATAGAGGTGATGCAAAATTTCAAAAGAATCCGTTTACGTTTATGACATATGTTTCTTTATTCCCTCAACTTATAGCTGGACCAATTGTTAGATATGTAGATGTAGAAAAAGAGTTAGAAGAAAGAACACATTCTTTAGAAATGATTTCTCAAGGAATTGGAAGATTTATAATTGGACTTTCTAAAAAAGTTTTACTTGCGGATACATTAGCGGCTTTTTGTGATTTAGCTAAAACTTCTGAAAATATGTCAGTCCTATTTATGTGGTCTTATGCAATCGCGTACGCACTTCATATTTATTTTGATTTTTCAGGATATAGTGATATGGCGATTGGACTTGGAAAAATGTTTGGTTTTAAATTCTTAGAAAACTTTGATTATCCTTATATTTCAAAGAGTATAACTGAGTTTTGGAGAAGGTGGCACATGTCACTAGGTTCATGGTTTAGAGATTATATTTATATCCCGCTAGGAGGAAATAGGGTTTCTAAAATAAAGTGGCTTAGAAACATATTGGTTGTTTGGGCATTTACTGGACTTTGGCACGGGGCTAAATGGGCATTTGTAATATGGGGTTTGATGTTTGCGGTGTTGTTACTTATTGAAAAGGTATTCCTAAAAAAATGGCTTGAAAAGTTACCTACAATTTTTTCTAGAATATATACGCTTTTCTTTGTACTGATAAGTTGGGTGATTTTTGATGCTGGAATGGAAGGAGGCATCACTGGAAATCTTTCGGTTGCGATGAATAGAATTAAAGTTATGCTTGGTTTAGGCGGAGTACCTGCCATAACGCAAGAGACTTTATATTATTTAAGAAGTTATGCTGTGATATTTATAATTGGATTTATTGGTGCAACACCAATTTTGAAAAATATAATTTTAAAATTAAAAGAAAAAAATTTTGCAAGAAAAGTTATAAACTTATTAACTCCAATTACATACGTAGCATTGCTTTTAGTAGTTACAGCGTTCTTGATAGATGGTTCGTTTAGCCCATTTATTTATTTTAGTTTCTAGGAGGTGCAGATATGAGTGATAAGATTAAAGATATTTTTGTAGTAGTTATTTTCTTCTTATTTGTTTTTGGGTTTTTTATTATAAATCTTGTTAAAGCACCAGACGAAATATCTGTATCTGAAAGAAGAAAATTACAACAGTTTCCGGAATTTACTTATAATACTGTAATGGCAAAAACAGAGGCTGATGGAAACTTTATGAGATTTTTTGAAAAGTATACACTTGATCAATTTGTGTGGAGAGATACTTTTAGAGAATTAAAAGCGAAAGTGTCTTTTAATATATTTATGAAAAAAGATAACAATAATATTTATATAGTTGACGGACAAGTATCTAAATATTGGAGTACAATGAATGAAGCTTTGATAAAAGATGCTGCAAATAAATTTAATAAAATTTATAACAGTAAGTTAAAAAATAAAGGCATGAATGTATATTACTCTTTAATACCAGATAAGAATTACTTCATAGCAGAGCAAAATGGTTATCCATCAATTGACTATGATAAATTCGTTTCTATAATGAAAGAAAATATGAATGTGGATATCAAGTACATTGATATATTTAATGATTTAACGGTTGATGATTACTATGCAACAGATATTCATTGGAGACAAGAAAAAATTTCTAAAATTGTAGAGAAACTTGCAAGTAGAATGGGAATTAATGTAGAAGCTGAGTATGAAGAAAAAACATTAGAACCATTCTATGGTGTTTACTATGGACAATCTGCTTTACCAATTGAAGGCGAAAAATTAGTATATTTAACAAACGAAGTTTTAGAAAATTGTAAAGTAACTGGATTGGACGGAACTACAGCAGAATTTTATGACACAAAAATTTATAATGAAGAAGATTTTAAAAATGTAGATCCATACGACATTTTCTTGGAAGGTGCCAAACCATTCTTTGTAATTGAAAATGAAGCTGCAACATCAGATAAAGAACTTATAATTTACAGAGATTCTTTTGGAAGTAGTTTAATTCCTTTAATGGTACAAGGATATAAGAAAATTACGGTTATTGATTTAAGATACATTGCCAATATAATGATTGATCAATATAATTTGGTTGAGTATAAAGAAGGGACAGATGTATTATTTTTGTATTCTACAGAAGTTTTAAATAATAGTTCAATATTAAAAGTATTTTAATTAATATAAAAAACAAGGTACTTATAAAAAATAGGTACCTTGTTTTTCTTTTTGAAAGTTCATAAACAATTCATAATTAGTACATGGTATTTACCCAGAAAGGGCGTATAGTTGGGTATAAAGGAGTGAGGATATGAATCAAGAATTTAAGTTTGTTTTTGAGAGAACAGAGAAAAAATATGTTTTAACAAAAGAACAATATGAACAAATAATCGAAAAATCTAGAGAGTACATAAAAATGGATAAATACGGTTTGACTAACATTTGTAATATTTATTTCGACACAAATGATAGTGAACTTATAAGAACTTCTATTGAAAAACCTATATATAAAGAAAAATTAAGATTAAGAAGTTACGGAGTTCCAAATAGTGACGATTCAACAGTGTTTTTTGAAATTAAGAAAAAATTTGACGGTGTAGTTTATAAAAGAAGAGTTTCTATGAGTTATAAAGAATTTGAAAATTATTTATATAACCATATTGAGCCTAATGTAAATCCGCAAATTTTGCATGAGATTGATTATATTATCAAATATTATAATTTGGAACCAAAACTTTTCTTAGCTTATGATAGGGTTGCTTACAACGGAATTCAAGATGAAGAACTTAGAATTACTTTTGATAAAAATATTAGAAGTAGAGAAAAAGAACTTTCTTTGAAAGCTGGAGATTATGGTACAAAGTTATTAGATAATGATGAATATTTAATGGAGATAAAAGCAAATGGAGGAATGCCACTTTGGTTAACTAATTTATTAACAGAGTTGGAAATCTTTCCTAGGTCTTTTTCAAAGTATGGAAATATATATAAAAAGAGTCTTACAGGAAAAAAATATTGGAGTAAGAAGATTTATTGCTCACAAGCAATATAAAAATATTTAGAAAATAAGGAGGATAAAAATGTTTACAAGCATTTTAAATTCAGCAACGGGTACCCTTTCGGTTACTGATGCGTTAATTTGTACTGTTGTTTCATTAGTATTAGGTTTTATTATTTCTTTAGTTTATATGTCACAAGGTAGTCGTTCGAAAAACTTAGCAATAACTTTAGTTTTGTTACCTGCATTAGTTCAAATGGTAATTATGTTGGTTAACGGAAATTTAGGGACAGGCCTTGCTGTTATGGGAGCATTTGGTCTAGTAAGATTTAGATCTGTTGCGGGTACTTCTAAAGAAATTTGTAGTATCTTTTTTGCAATGGCTGTGGGTCTAGCTACAGGTATGGGATATATTACGTTTGCTATGATTATAACTTTAATTATTGGGGCTGTTATGTTTTTATTGATGAAGTTTGAATTTGGGGAAGGTAAAAAAGAAGAAAGAAAATTAAAGATTGTAGTTCCTGAAAATTTAAACTATACAGAAATTTTTGATGACATATTCGAAAAATATGCGACAAAAGTAGCTATTATAAAATCGAAAACAATAAATTTGGGAAGCTTATATGAAGTTACATATCAACTTGAATTAAAAGACAAAACAAAAGAAAAGGAAATGATTGATGAATTAAGATGCAGAAATGGTAATTTAACTATAAATTGTTCGAGAGCTGCAACCGGAGAGGAGTTATAATGAAAAAGAAAATTACAACTTTAATTATTGCTATATCTTGTATATTAACGATTACAGGATGTGGAAAAAACTCTGTAACAAATACTGATTTGGAAACACAAGTTGAAATGAATGTAGATGTTCAAGTTAATGATGCGGTTGAAACTATTGAAAATATGAAAGGCGAAGATTTTGAAAATGTTGAGGTTTCAGAAAATACTGCTACAAAGATTAATTTAAAAGATAGTATTATAGAAATCGATGGAAAAGGAGCTAGTGTAAATGGCAATGTCGTAAACATTATAACAGCAGGAGATTACTATATTTCTGGTACCCTTAATGATGGACAAATTGTTATTGATGCAGAGAATAGTAATGTTACGTTGGTTTTAAATAATGCAACAATAAAATCTAGTGCAACATCTCCTATATATGTAAAAGCTGCTAAAAATGTAATTATAAAAACAAATAGCGGCACAGAAAATTATATTGAAGATGCAACTACATATGTGTATAAGGATTCTAGTGAAACTGAACCAGATGCTGCTATTTTTAGTAAATCGGATTTATATATTACCGGAACTGGTAAATTAACTGTAAAAGGTAATTATAACGATGCAATAAAGTCTAAAGATGATTTTTCGATTTTGAGTGGAACTGTTGTGGTTGATTCTGTTGACGATGGTATTGTTGGAAAAGATAGTGTGTCACTTAAAAATTGTATTGTTACCGTAAATGCTGGTGGAGATGGTATAAAATCTACAAATGATGAAGATGTTACAAGAGGATATGTAGCAATAGAAAGTGGTACATTTAATATAACGGCGGTATCAGATGGCATACAAGCAGAAACTGATATTAATATTGCAGGAGGCACTTTTAATATTACAACTGGTGGAGGTAGTACTGTAAGCAGCACATCAAATAATTCAAGTGATATGATGAATTTTGGTGGCGGTCGTCGTTGGGGACAATGGGAGACTACCTTAGATAAGGAAGATACTCAAAGTGCGAAAGCCATTAAAGCGGTTAACAACTTAACTATTATGGGCGGAAATTTTAATATTGATTCTTCAGATGATTCAATTCACTGTAATAACAATATTGTTGTTTCAGGAGGTACTATAAAAGCGGCAGCTGGCGATGATGGTATTCATGCTGATAATATTTTAAATATAACTGGTGGAAAAATATCTATTTTAAAAAGCTATGAGGGATTAGAAGCAAGCTCAATATCTATAAGTTCGGGCACTATTGATATAGTTGCAAGTGACGATGGGATAAATGTTGCAGGAGGAAATGACGGTTCATCGATGGATGGAAGAATGGGGCAAAATACATTTTCTTCATCAAATAATTGTATTTTAACGATAGAAAGCGGAAGTATAAAAATAAATGCAGCTGGTGATGGATTAGACGCAAATGGATCTATTTATATAAAGGGTGGAGAAGTAATAGTAGCAGGACCTACAAATAGTGGTAATGGAGCGCTAGACTACGCAAGAGAATGTGTTGTAACAGGTGGTACGTTACTAGCTTATGGTGCTTCTGGAATGGCACAAAGTCCATCATCTAATTCGACTCAAAATACAATTTGTATAAACGGTTCGTATAATGCAGGAGACAAATTAGAAATAAAAAACGGTACCGAAGCCATTTATACAATTATGCTTGAAAAATCATGTCAATCAATTGTTTTATCATCTTCGTTGTTAAAAGATAATAATACATATACTTTGTATGTAAATGAAGTAGAAGGTGAGAATGTTACAATATCTTCTAATATTACTAATGTTGGTGGGAAATCAAGCAGTATGGGAAATATGAATGATTTTTCAAATAAAGGTGGAAAAAATAGCAATAGACAAATGACAGATAATGCAATTCCCAATGATTTAGAAATGATGTCGGGTGATTATAAAAAAGAAATGAAAAAAATGAAATAAAAATGAAAAATTATGTCTGTCATTGTTACTGTCAATAGCATTGTTTTTTGCTCGCTGAAGTGTGAACGTGGTGGTAAATATAGGTATTGTGTTACAAGTTCTGAATAGAAATTAAAAGTAGAAGATCAAGGTATGAAGCCTACCTTTGTAGCCCTTGCGCATTTATAAAAGCGTGAGGGTTTTTTATGTTTAAATGTGGGAAAGATGTTGGATTGTTAGAAGAGATTGTTTAAAATAATTTACATAATATATTGGAATTATGCAAAAAAAGTGGTATAATCATGAAGCGAAGAAAGAAGGTGACCTATGAAAAAAAATGTTTATGATAAAGTTAATATTGAAATAAAAGAAGCGGCGAAAATTATACAAAACGGCGGTTTAGTCTTATTTCCTACAGAAACAGTTTATGGAATAGGCGCTAATGCCTTTGATGATGAAGCGGTAAAAAAGATATTTGTAGCTAAAGGAAGAGCGCAAGATAATCCTCTGATATTACATATTTCTGATATGGACATGTTAGATCAATTGGCTGAAAATATTTCGGAATTAGAATATAGATTAATGGATGCTTTTTGGCCAGGTCCTTTTACTATAGTTTTAAATAAAAAAGTGGGTATAGCTGAAGTTGCAACTTGTAACGGAGATACAGTTGGCATAAGAATGCCTAGTGACAAAACTGCACATGATTTAATAAAAGAGTCTAATTTACCAATTGCAGCACCTAGTGCAAATATTTCAGGAAAACCAAGCGGTACAAAATTACAAGATATAATTGACGAATTAAAAGATAAAGTCGGTTATGTATTAGATGGAGGAGAATCAGAGATTGGTCTTGAATCAACTGTAGTGAGAGTGATTGATGAAGAAGTAAGAATTTTAAGACCAGGCAAAATAACTAAAGAAGATATTGAAAAAGTAGTTAAAGATGTGGAAATAGATAAAAATATAATGGGACAATTAGAAGCTGGTGAAAAAGTTTTGTCTCCAGGTATGAAGTACAGACATTATGCGCCATCAACACGTTGTAAACTTATATATAGTGAAGATAATGATAAATTAGTAAATGAAGTTAAAAAGTTTGCGATGTTAAACGAAAAAACTCTTATATTATCTAAAACAGAAAATTTAGCTAAGTATGCGGGGTTTGAGTGTATCGGTATAGGAAGTGCTGATGATCTAAATGAAATTTCTCATAATATTTTTTCTGTGCTTAGAAAAGTGGATACGTATGATGCAAGTAATGCAATTATAGAGGGGGTTAAACCTGAAGGGTTAGGTCTTGCAATTATGAATAGATTAATAAGAGCTTGTGAACATGATTATATAGAAATTAAATAATAAAAAAGTGAAGTTTTTAACTTCAACTTTTTGTATAGAACTAGTTATGGCATGAAGAAAAAGGTTACATTCGTTATCGTGCCTTTTAACGAGCTGGAAGTCCAAGTGAAAAAAGAAAACACACTGCAGCCTGAAACTGAAATCGGGCTTGGCAAATAATCCAATTTGAATAAAAAACTCCCCTTTTTAGGGGAGTTTTTTAAACTTCAATACTTATAGCATGTGCAATTCCTAATATACTTTCATTTTGTTGAGCTGTTGTGGGGCTCATCAAAGCTCCTGTTGCGCAAAGTAAAACTTTCTTTAATTTTTGCGCTTTTAATTGATTGTATATATATCCACAAAACGTTGTTGCACAACAAGCACATCCTGAGCCTCCAGCGTGAGTGTCTTGGGTTTCTCCATCAAATATTAAACAACCGCAATCTTCGTAATTGGTATCTAAGTTATATCCTTGAGTTTTAATTAAATCTTTTACAATTTTTTTTCCGATTTTTCCTAAATCGCCAGTGAAAATATAATCATAATAATCAGGTGTTCTTCCAGTGTCTTGAAAATGTTGATATAACGTGTCGATAGCAGCAGGTGCCATTGCAGCACCCATATTGTTCGCATCTTTAATTCCCATGTCTATTATTTTACCAATAGTGGCATGCGTAATTTTGGGACCTGATCCACCAGCTTTTAAAAGCGCAGCACCTGCACCGGTGACTGTCCATTGAGATGTAGGTGGTCTTTGAGTACCAAGTTCTAAAGGAAATCTAAATTGTTTTTCAGCGCTACAAAAATGACTTGATGTAGAACCAACTGTACTATCTGCCATTTGACCATCTATTAACATAGAACCGAGCGCAAGAGATTCTACAAAAGTAGAGCATGCTCCAAATAATCCAAAGTAAGGAATTGCTCTTTCTCGTATTCCAAAAGATGAGGAAATGCATTGATTTAATAAATCACCTGAAAGTAAAAAATCTATATCTTCATTACTAACTGATTCTTGACCTAGACAACCACTTATACATTCCTTAACGATTTTGCTTTCTGTTTTTTCCCAAGTTTTTTCTCCCCAAAATTCATCTTCTAATACTAGGTCAAAATATTTTCCTAAGGGACCTTCGCCTTCTTTTGGACCTACGATTGAATATACTGAAGATATAACAGGCGGTGTAGAAAATTTTACTGTTTGTTTTCCTAATTTTTTTGTTGCCATATTTTTAAACACCTCCTAGTGTTGCGATGTAATAAATAAAACCTATAATCATAGATGTGCTTATTCCGATATACCAAAACCGGACCTGCAATTTGAAATAGTTTTGCACCAATTCCTAATACAAGACCTTCGCTTTTAAACTCAATAGCTGGTGATGCAATTGAGTTTGCAAAGCCTGTTATAGGAACTATTGAACCAGCACCTGCGAATTTTCCTATTTTGCTATAAATATTAAAAGCTGTTAGAGCAATACCGATAAATATTAAACTTATACTTGTAGCTCCTGAAGCATCTGCTTTCTCTAATCCTTGTAATGTCCAGAATTCATTTATTCCTTGACCAATAACACAAATGAAACCACCAACACAAAATGATTTTATTAAATTGAGCATGTGAGTAGAGTTGGGTGAAATTTTGTCTACATAATTTTGATAATCTTTTTTAGTTTCTATTCGTTGCATATGAGCCTCCTTTTTTACATAAAAAATAAGTTGTAAACTAAAATGAACATAAAATTATTTCAAAAATTATATTTCCCGTATTAATCTAAAATATTCGTGAAAAAGCGCTATAAAAATGCAAAAAACATTGTATTAATCTTTTTTAATGTGATATTATTTATCTGTAAAAGTTTAAGTTTTGCAAGAAAAATTATACAAATGAGAGTGGGAAAAATTTATGAAAAAATATATTAGTTTTTTACTTATGTTAATAATGATTTTTTGCTTGTCAAATATTTCATTTGCAACAGATGAAAATACACAAGCAATTTTAAATAGAACTGTAAGCATTATGTACAATAATGAGTTAAAAGAATTCTCAGATGTTAATGGTACGAAGGTGTATCCACTCACTTATCAAGGCACAACATATTTACCAATTAGAGCGATTTCGGCATTATTTAGTATTCCTGTTGAGTGGAATGATGAGGAAAGAATGGTGCTTTTGGGAAGTGGAGATGTTAGTACATCTACAGTCAAGACAATTGATAGTTTTACAGCGCAACAAAATGAGGAAATAACATTATTGCTGAGCAAATCAATAGGTATTAAATACAATGATGTTTTGCAAACATTCACAGACGCAAATGGAACTCAAGTTTTTCCGCTTTTATATAAAGATACAACGTATTTGCCTGTACGAGCGATTTCAAATATGTATGGTGCAAGTGTTGAATGGGATGGAACAAATAACAGAATAACTTTAGTAAAAGAAAATAGAGTAGCTAATATAACAGATGTAATTATAAAAGTTAGTGGTGGAACTTTATATACGGAAATAAAGACTGATTTCCCAGTGGAAAAATATGCAAAGTATATTTTAGCAGAAGGAACGATAGCTGCAGAACCTCACTTGAATATGAGAGCTGATACTAATACTTCAGCAGAAATATTAGCTAAGATTCCTGATAACGAAAAAATTTCAATAAACAAAATTATAAAAGATCAAAATTTGAAAGTATGGTATGAAGTTCAATATGAAAATAAAAAAGGTTTTATTTCAGCAGATTATGTGAATGTAACTTCAGCTAGATTATTTATTGATTTAGAAAATACCAAATTTGCTACGAGTACAGAATCAAGATTAATTAATTATGAATCAATAGATTCTATTAGATTTGGTAATCAAGGTGAAAATGTTAATAGGATTGTATTAGATTTAAATAAGTTAACTGATTGTACAGTGGCGCAAAGTAAAGATAAAAAAATAACATATTTGGCACTTTCTGAAGAATTTGTTGTTGCTGAAGAAACTACTAAAGATTATGTTTTGATTGCCTCTATTGGAAATCAAGTTTTCCTACCTGAAACAGATAAAACAATTCCAAATGAACAAGTTACACCTGAAGTACCAAGTGATGATCCGAGTGGTGAAAATGTAGAAAATGGTTCTAGTAGTGACGTTGATGACAATGAAAAAATTGATAACACACTTAGTGAAGAAGAACTTGCTAAGCTTGCGAAAGTTACAAGTGTTACATATTCTTCAAGTACAGATAAGATAAAGATTAATATAAGTAAAAAAGGTATGGATTATCAAAAGTTTATGCTTGAAAATCCTACGAGGTTAGTTATTGATATCCCAGAAACTTTATTAGATACAGATGGAATAACTGAGATAACTCCTAAAAATAAAAATATTAAGCAGATAAGATTTGCGCAAAATGAAGTAGATAAAGTAAGAGTTGTTATAGAACTTAATAATGCTGCTGATTATACAATAAAAGAAAAAACATATGGTCTTGAGGTTTCGATTGAAGAACCTGAATACAGAAATGTTGAATATATTGAATATGATAATTATGCAAAATTAATATTAAAAGATACAAATAAAAAATATTTTGATACTACAGAAACAAGTAAAACAAATAAATATACGATAACTTATTCTTCATCTAAATTTGATTCTGGTAAAGCAGATTTAGAAATTGATGATGAGTTTATAGAAACAATCACAATTAGAACGAATAAAATAATTTTAAAAGCAACAGGAAAAATGTCTTACAAGATGGAACAAGTTGGTGATGATGTAGTTGTAACGATAACAGAAAAAGACGAAGATAAAAATGATAGCGAAGGTAAATTTATAGTATTACTTGATGCTGGTCATGGAGGTTCTGATCCGGGGGCGTGTCATAATGGTGGAAGAACTGTAGCAGAACAAGAAAAAACATATACGTTAGCAGTTATGTTAAAAGTAATGGAGTTATTAGAAGATGAAGATGATATAGAAGTAAGAGCATCGAGAACAACTGATGTGTATATTGATAGAGAGGGGAGAATAGATTATATATTAGATAATCCAGATGCTAATTTACTTGTTAGTGTTCATATTAATTCTCATTCGAATAGTATTTACAATGGTACATTGGTTCTTTATTATAACAAAGAAGGCGAAAAAGAAGAATACGGAATTACAAGTAAAGAATTGGCAACTCTTGTAAAAAACAATATAGTCGAAGCAACTGGATTGCTTGATAAAGGTATTGTTAGTAGAAAGGATTTGTGGATATTAGAACAAAATGATGCTGGCAATATTTCAGACATAACAGGTGAAGAAAGACCAGTTACTAATCTTCCTGCAATACTTTGCGAGTTATGCTTCATATCTAACGAAGAAGATTTTGCTAAATTGCAAACAGAGGAGTTTCAATATGCAGCAGCTGAAGCTATTTATGAAGGTATATTAGAAGCGAAAGAACAAATGGGAAAATAAAAGGAGAAAGAAATGAAAGAATTTTTAAGTTTTGCGTTAAAAGGGAACGGAAAAAGATTTTATGAAAATTTAAAAGTTGTAAGTGAAAAAAACAAAAAAAGTCCTACGTGGATGTTTATTGACTCAATGTTTTCAACTTTACTTTTTGGGTCGGGATATACAGATTATTTGAATTATAAATTTTACGAAAAATCATTAAAAGAAAGATCGGAATATGTAACTATTAAATATGGCTCAGAGTTTTATCAAAAATACTCGCCAAAAGATAAAGCTGTAAATTTAAGAATAAAAACAAATTTTCATAAATATTATTCTGATTACACAAGACGTGAATATTTTATACCAGAGTTTGGTTTAGAGGAACTTAAAAAGTTCCTTGATGCCAACAAGGTATTTATGATAAAACCTGCAGATGGGCTTGCAGGAACGGATGTTAAAAAGATGGATATTTCTCAAATTGGAACACCAGAAAAATTCTTAGAATATTTAAAAGAAAATAATATGTTTATAGAAGAATATATCATACAAGATGATGGATGGGGAAAACTTTGTCCTCACAGTGTAAATACGATTAGAGCGATGACAAGAATTATAGATGGCAAGCCAGAATTATTTTATGCGGCAGCTAGAATAGGTAATGGTAAAGCTGTAGTTGATAATTTTCATCAAGGTGGTGTAGGGGTAAGAATTGATACAGATAAAGGAAAACTTATAGGTAATGCAGTTTCCAAAGATTTAGAAGAAGTTGAAACACATCCTGCAACTGGAGTCAAATTTGATGGTTTCGATATCCCTTACTGGGAAGAAATTAAAAAGATGGTATGTGATGCGGCAATGGTTGAACCAGAAGTTAAAGTTGTTGGTTGGGATGTTGCAATATCTAATAAAGGACCATTACTTATAGAAGCTAATAGAAGACCGGGATTTGACTTAGTTCAAGTTCTAGAAAATAAGGGAACTAAATATATGTTAGAAGAAGTTAAGAAAAATTCTAAATAATTTAGTTCAAAATTTAATGTAGCAGTTTTAGAAAAGACACAAGAAAGAAAGGAAGGATTAAAATGGAAGATAATATTTCAAAAGGATTATTTGGTTTGAACAGAAAGGATGTTGAAAATTACATTGCAGACATGAAAAAAGATTATGAAAATGAACTTAGAAGACAAAATCAAGAATTGCTTGCAATGAAAACTGAAAATTCAAAATTAAATGACAGACTAAATGAGTTGCTTAGTAAACAAAGAGAAATCGAAGAGGCTAAACGAAATATTTCTGACGTTTTATTTAAAGCAGAACAACAAGCAAAGCAAATTGTCGAAGATGCAAAAACAAAAGCTTTAGAAGAAAGACAAGAAATTGATGCTTTAATTGAAACAGAAAAAGAAAAATTGATTGATGCAAAAATTGAACTTGCAATGCTAAAAGATAAAGCAAAAGATTTAATGGCAAAATTTACTGATGATATAACTAAGTTACAGTAATAATTATTAATCTGGAGAATATAAATAATATTGGGTGATTTGATGATTCGAGTAAAAGCTGTTTCAATAAGACAAGCTTTAGACAATATTATTTATATTTTGATAGTTTTTTTGATTATTTTACTTGGTGTGTTAATTGTAATTTTAGGAGTACATATTTTTAAAACAATATATCTAAGTAATGATTTTGAAAAATACAATTATGATGTTGATGATAATTTTATAATAAGCGTTTTACAAAAAGAAATTCCTGTTTTTGCTTGGGGAAATCTTGATGATGAAATTTTAAATTCAAACGACGTAGTTTTGTCCAATGAAGATGTTGATGAAGTTAATGTAGAATTAATACAAATTGAAAAAGAAAATTATGTACTACCAAAATCATATGAAGTTTTTGAACTAGAAAACGGAAAGATTCAGGTTGGAAATATGAAGATAACTAATCATAGCAATTTAAAATTGGATTTGGAAGAGTTATCAAAAATTACGTCTTTAAAAAATTTTGAACAATCAGATTTTTTGATTTTTCACACGCACGCAACAGAGTGTTATTCGGATTCAAAAGATTTAGAAACAAATTATAGAACATTAAATGAAAAATACAATGTTGTAGAAGTTGGAAAAATGCTTAGTGATGAACTTGTTTCAAAAGGTTATAAAGTAATGCATGATAAAACTTTGCATGATTATCCAAATTATAATAGTTCTTATCAAGCTTCGCTTAAAACAGTGAAAAAATATTTAAAAGAACATGCATATGATTTTGTATTAGATGTGCACAGAGATGCGTTGGGAAGTGATTTAAATTATTCACCTATAATTAATGTGGAAGGGAAAAATGTTGCGCAGTTAATGTTTGTGATAGGTACAGATGCATGTGGTCTTGAACACGATAGATGGATGGAAAATCTTAAACTTGCGATTATGATACAAAATAGGGCAAACGAAATGTATCCGGGGTTATTTCGAGATTTGAATTTAAGCAGTTCTAGGTACAATCAGCATGTGTCGAACGGAGCTTTTATTATAGAAGTTGGAGCAACAGGAAATACGTTAGATGAAGCCAAAAATGCAATGATATTATTAGCGAATGTTTTAGATTCGTTTTAGTTTATTTTATGGAGGAAAAAAAGATGAAAATTAATTTTGAAAATGCAATGGTAACAGAGGAACAAAAGAAAGCTTTTGAACATGAGCTTAGTGAAGCTCATAGAAAAATTTATGATGGAACAGGAGAAGGTGCAGACTTTTTAGGCTGGTTAAATTTAAAAGTTGATAATGAAGAACTTACAAGAATAAAGAATGCTGCTGAAAAAATAAAATCAATATCTGATGTTCTAATTGTTATAGGAATTGGCGGATCTTATTTGGGTGCAAGAGCGGTTATTGATGCTTTATCTAATAATTTTGGTGAGAAAAAAGTTTTGTTTGCAGGAAATAATTTAAGTCCTGATTATCTAAATGATTTATTAGATTATATTGGTGATAAGAGAGTTTGTTTAAATGTAATTTCTAAATCAGGAACAACAATAGAACCAGCTATAAGCTTTAAAATTCTTCGTGAATATATGGAGAAAAAATATGGTGAAGAAGCAAAAGAGAGAATATTTGTTACAACAGACAAAGAAAAAGGTGTATTAAAAGAAATTGCTAATCAAAAAGGTTATGAAACTTTTGTTGTTCCAGATGATATAGGAGGAAGATATTCTGTATTTACAGCGGTCGGCCTTTTACCAATAGCTGCTGCTGGAATTGATGTAGATAGATTGTTAGCAGGTGTATATGCTGCTGAAGAAAAATATAGTACTTTAGAAAATAATCCTTGTTATGAATATGCAGTTGTTAGAAATGTGTTATACAAGGAAGGAAAAAAAGTAGAATTGTTGGCTAACTATGAACCTAAATTACATTATATTATTGAATGGTGGAAACAATTATTTGGTGAAAGTGAAGGTAAAGATTTAAAAGGAATTTTCCCAGCAGGTGTTGATTATACAACAGACTTACATTCAATGGGACAATATATTCAAGAAGGAGAAAGACATTTATTTGAAACAGTTATAGATGTTCAAAATCCATATAGAGATATTTTGTTAGAAGCTGAAGAAAATGCAATTGATAAGTTAGGTTATTTGAATGGCAAGACAATGAATGAAGCTAATCATTCTGCAATGCAAGGTACGATAATTGCTCACGTTAACGGTAATGTTCCTAATATTCTTATTCAATTGGACAAGCTTGATGAAGAAAATATAGGTGAATTATTATACTTCTTTGAAAAAGCTTGTGGAATAAGCGGATATATTTTAGGAGTAAATCCATTTAACCAACCAGGTGTTGAAGCCTATAAAAAGGAAATGTTTAGATTGTTAGGTAAATAATTTTATAAACCAATTAACGAAGGAGAAAAAGATGTCGAAATATTTTAATAACGCAATAATTGGAAATTCAAAAATATTGGGTTGCTTAACAGATAAAGGTGAATTAATCAGATTGTATTATCCATATATAGATTATTTTCAAAACATAGATCAATATAAATTTGCTATTTTGAAAGATTCAAATGTAGTATGGTTTGATTGTGCTAATTTGAAAAGACAATATTACGAAGGTAATATTGTCTATACTGAATTAGAAAAAGATGGATATGAGATTTTACAAAGAGACTATATATTACCTAAAAAGAATATTTTAGTTAGGACCCTTAAGTTTAATAAAAAATTGGATTTGCTTTTGTATTCAAAATTGAATTCGGATGTTAATAAGAAAGTTTCTGGCATGGTTGTGTCTAATACTTTAATACAGTATTGCCAAGAAATGTATATGACGACGGTTGCAAATCAAGAAATTTCTAAATATCAGATTAATAATTCTAGTAATGCGTTGTTAAATGGAAATTTTAATCAAGAAGATTATATTGGAATGTCAGAAGATGCTGCCATATTGTATTCGGGAGTTAAAGAAATAACTATATATATATCTTTTGAAAATAATTTAAAAGATACATTGAAAACAGTAGAGTGGTGTAAAAAGCAAGAAGAAAATCTTTTATATGAATCTACCAAAAAATATTGGAACGACTATTTGAAAATTTTTGAAAACAATTTAGTTTTTAATAATATAACTAAAATAAAAGAAAAAGAAATTATAAATAGAACGATATTATTGTTTGCTTTATATATGAATACAGAAACAGGAGCAACTCTTGCTACTGCAAATGTTGATGAAAAATTTGAAAAATCAGGTGGCTATGGATATTGCTGGCCAAGAGATGCTATATTTATAAATAAAGCACTTAATATTTTAGGATTAAAAAAATATACTGATAAGTTTTATAGTGTTTGGGCTCCAAAAGCTCAATTGAAATCAGGTTTGTTTGAACAAAGATATTTTTCTAATGGAGAACTTGCTCCTTCGTGGGGATTACAAATCGATGAAACTGCAGCTATTTTAATTGGTATTTATGAAAATAAAAAATATAAAGAATTAGAAACTTTGATAGTTAAATCTATAACAGGATTGCTTAACTTTATTGATGAAGATTATATTGCAAAAGAATGTTTTGATTTATGGGAAGAAAGAAGAGGAAAACATTTGTATTCTACAGCTAGTATATATGAAAGTTTAAGATGTGGAAGAACAATGCTTGAAGAAATTAATGAAGAAAAGTATTCAAAGATAATTAAAGAAATTAATAAAACCTTAACTAATATGAAATCTGCTATTTTAGATAAATTTGTGGAAGGAAGTTATTTGAAACGTAGTACTGATAATTCGAATACAGATATTTCGGTGCTAGGATTAGTTGTTCCTTATCATGTGTTTGAAGCTAATGATAAATTGATCGAAAATACAGTGAAAAAATTTGAAACGGATTTAAAAACTCCTAATGGTGGATATATGAGATATCAATGGGATTCATATATGGGAGGAAATGCGTGGATTATTTCTTCTTTATGGTTGGCTTTATACTATATAGAATTAAATAATATAACGAAAGCAAGAGAACTATTTGATTGGGTTACAAATCACTCAGACAGTATGGGATTTTTGGCAGAACAATTAGATAGAGAAACTGGAGAAGTCAAATGGGTTCAACAATTATCGTGGTCTCATGCTATGTATGTAATTGTGAAAGCTCAATTAGTAAAATGCGAAAAAGAATTAAGTAATAAATAATAGAAAGGACTAGCAATGGCAAAGAATCAAACTATTTTTGTTTGTAGTGAATGTGGAAACGAATCGCCGAAATGGTTAGGCAAATGCCCAGCTTGCAATAGTTGGAACACGTTTTACGAAGAAAAAATAATAAAAGATAAGGTTACTAAAGATAGAGTTTCAGTTAGTTCTCAAGTTGTAAAATTAAAAGCGGTAGATACTAAAGAGGCTATTTCACGTGTAGCTACAGGATTTTCGGAATTAGATAGAGTCTTGGGTGGTGGTTTGGTTCCGGGGTCCTTAATATTATTAGGTGGTGAACCAGGTATAGGAAAATCCACTTTGATTTTGCAAATTTGTGATAACGTAAAAATAGGTGATCAAAAAATATTATATGTTTCTGGAGAAGAGTCTGCCCGCCAAATTAAATTAAGAGCAGATCGTTTAGAAATTGATAATGAAAATATAATGTTTTTAGGTGAATCTAATATTGAGTTTATTCAAAATGCTTTAGAAGAATATAAGCCAGGCCTTATGATTGTTGACTCGATTCAAACGATGTATAGTAGCGATATTCCGGCAGCTCCAGGAAGTGTAAGTCAGGTAAGAGATATAACTGCTAAAATTATGCAACTTTGCAAGCAAAAAGAAATTACAACAGTTATCATAGGTCATGTAACTAAAGACGGAACCATAGCTGGACCGAGAGTTTTAGAACATATGGTTGATACGGTATTGTATTTGGAAGGTGAAAGATATTTTTCTTATAGAATATTAAGAAGTGTAAAAAATAGATTTGGTTCAACTAATGAAATTGGTCTTTTTGAAATGCGTAGTGAAGGAATGGTTGAGGTAGATAACCCTTCGGAATTATTAATATCTGATAGAGAAGGAAATCCATCTGGTTCAGTAATTGTTGCGTTACAAGAAGGTACTAGAACGATGCTTGTTGAAATACAAGCTTTGACATCGACAACAGCTTTTGGAATGCCTAGAAGAACTGGTATTGGAGTTGAATATAATAGACTTGTTTTACTAATAGCGATGTTAGAAAAAAAGGCTAATATACGATTGTCAAATCAAGATGTATATGTAAATGTTGTAGGTGGAATGAGATTGGAAGAACCTTCAGCAGATTTAGGAATTGCTTTGGCAATAGTTTCAAGTGCTCAAAGTGTTCCTTTATCACAGGATTTGATTGCAATTGGAGAAATTGGTTTGACGGGCGAAGTAAGAGCTGTAAGCTCAATAGAAAAGAGAGTTAAAGAGGCAGAAAAGCTAGGTTTTAAAACGTGTATTATACCCGAGGCCAGCAGAAAACAATTGAAATACAAGGGGAATATTAATATTATTTCTGTAAGCAATATTCAAGAAGCGATTAGAACATGTGGACTAAAATAAAAATGTAAATAATAAATGAAAGGGGAATTTATAATGAGAAAGGCGCCAGGAAGAAATTTAGAACTTATACAAATGTTAAAAATGATTGCACCGGGAACGGAGCTAAGAGAAGGTTTGGATAATATTTTAAAGGCACGAACTGGAGCTTTGATTGTTATAAGTGACTCTAAAGAAGTTATGGATTTAGCAGATGGCGGATTTAAAATAAATGAGGAATATACACCAACTAAAATATATGAACTTGCCAAAATGGATGGTGCCATTGTTTTAAGTGGTGACGGAAAAAGGATTTTGTTAGCAAATACTCAATTAATCCCGGATCCTGCAATTCCAACAATAGAAACAGGTACAAGACATAGAAGTGGAGAAAGAGTAGCTAAACAAACCAATGAATTAGTTGTAAGTATTTCTCAAAGAAGAAATATTATTACATTATTTAAAGGAAATCTTAGATACGTAATAAAAGATAGTTCAAGAGTTTTAGCTAGTGCAAACCAGGCTATGCAAACATTAGAAAAATATAAAGCATCATTTGATGATATTATTTCTGCAATAAATGAGTTTGAATTTGATGATACAGTAACTCTTCAAAATGTAGTTACTGCCATTCAAAGAGCGGAACTTTGTATGAAAGTTGTTTCAGAAATAGAAAGTTATGTTATTGAACTAGGAGATGAGGGGGTTCTAATTGATATGCAACTTAGGGAATTTTCTAGTCATATCGACGTAGAGGAAAAGTTGTTGATAAAAGATTATTTGGTAAATCCTTTGACTACAGAAGATATAATAGAATCAATATCTAACTTATCTAGAAAAGAATTGTTAAATACAAATCAAATTGCTGAAATTTTAGGATATGATACAGATAAAGCTCTAGATGATATCGAATTACCATCGAGAGGATTTAGACAATTAAGCAAAATTCCTAAGTTACCTGCAAATTTAATTGAAAATATGAATCTTGCAATAGGTGATTTTCAACATATCGTAATGGCGACAATCGAAGAATTGGATGATGTAGAGGGAATTGGAGAAATTAGAGCAAAAACAATAAAACAAGGTATAAAGAGAATGCACGAACAAGTAATTTATGATTCGAAATTTTATAGATAATATTAGAAAGTGTCACTTGAAATGGTTAATAGCTATAAAAAGCTACAATATAGCCTTTTCGAGTGACATTTTTACTTTTTAATGGTATTCCAGGGAAAAATTAATTGGTTTACAAAATTTTTTGACTTTTTCCATTATTTATGTTATAATAAAACCGTGTCGTGAGGTAACAAAGGTTACGGACGGGCATATTTTGTTAAAAGTTAGGAAGTGATACCAAATGTTTAAAGTAGGGGACAAAATCGTATACCCAATGCACGGAGCTGGAACAATAGAATCTATTGAAGAAAGAGAGATTCTAGGCGAAAAACAAAAATATTATGTTATGAAAATGCCTGTTGGAGATATCCAAGTTATGGTTCCTACAAAAAATGCAGAATTGATAGGTGTAAGAGATGTTGTTGGTAATGAAGTGGCAAAGGATGTATTCGATGTTCTTGCAGCACAACCAACAGATATGTCTACTAACTGGAACAAAAGATACAGAGATAATCAAGAAAAAATGAAAAGTGGAGACATTTGTGAAGTTGCAGACGTTGTTAGAAACCTAGCATTTAGACAAAAGTCTAAAGGATTAGCTACAGGCGAAAAGAAAATGCTTAGTAACGCTAAACAAATTTTAATTAGCGAATTGGTTCTTGCAGAATCTATGACAAAAGAACAAGTTGAATTAATGGTAAATGATAGAATAGATGCTGCATATTCAAATTATGTAGAACCTAAAATAGACTAAAAGTCGATTTACATAGAGGAAGAAAAAGGGTCAAATAGCCCTTTTTTTTATGCTTAAAATTAAGCTTCGATAAACTATATTGATTAAATAATAAAAATTTACTATAATTATGATAATAATGATTTTAGGAGAGATGAAATATGGCAAAAGAGCTTATATATGATACTAATGGCCGAATTGTAGAAGGCGTTTTGGTTAGATATTATGAAGAAGGAAAAGTTATGTCAGAGACACCTTATGAAAATGGAAAAATTCACGGTGTAGAAGTCGAATATTATTATAACGGTACAGTAAGTGCTAAAAATTCTTATGTTGAAGGGGTTTTAGATGGGTACTCATATGTGTATTACCAATCAGGAATATTAATGGAAGAAAATCCTTATAAAAATGGAAAAATGCAAGGTTTAAGAAAAACATATTATGATAATGGAATGCTTAAAGAAGAAGCGGAATATCAAAATGATATTTTACATGGTAGATTAACTAAATATTCTTTAACTGGTGAGATTGAAGAAGAAGGATATTTTAGAAAAGGTTCTAGAATTGAGTTAGAAATTGATCCAAACGAAGGGGTTCCTATATATTTTGGTAAAAAAGAAGATACGCCACCACCACAAGGCTTAACAGAGAGTGAATTAAATAGATTATTATAATATAGTAGAAAGTCGCGTTAAAAAACGCGACTTTTTTGTCGCAAAAGATTGATTTTAGGGGAAATATATGTAAGTTTTTCGTGATTGACAATGAACGCTTTTAATATTAAAATGTAAGGGTAATGAAAAATATATTATTTAAACACAAATTTATGGGGCATGGATACTCCCATTTGTTTTAAACGTATCCTTGATAATATATTGAACATTGAAAAGTAAATAAAGGAGGCGGACATTATTAACGAGTTAATAGTCCCTTCAATTATTGTCTTTGTTGTAACAGTGTTCTTAGCATGTATAGTATTTTGGCTTATTGAAAAAAATAGAGTAGCCAAAGGAACTTCAAAGATTAAACAAGCTGAACAAGAAGCAGAAAAAATTATCGAAGATGCTAAAAAGTCAGCGAATGATACTTTGAAAGCAGCAGAAGCTGAAAAGAAAGAAAAAATAATACTTGCAAAAGAAGAAATTCAACAAGAAAAAACAGAATTAGACAAAGAGATAAAAGAAAGAAGGGCAGAAATTCAAAAACAAGAAAAGAGAATTCTTCAAAAAGAAGAAACTCTTGAAAAGAAGATTGAAAATCTTGAAAAGAAAGAAGTTCAATTAGTTGAAAAAGCGAAGAATTTAGACGAACAACAAATCGAATTGGACAAGTTTAAAGAAAAACAAATTGCAGAATTAGAAAAAATATCTCAAATGTCTCAAGATGAAGCTAAAAAGCACTTGTTAGAAATTCTAAGAGAATCATTAGCTCATGATTCAGCATTGATGATTAAAGAATATGAAAACAAGACAAAAGATGAGGCAACTAAAAAAGCTAAAGAGATAATTACATATGCCGTACAAAAATGTGCAGCAGATCATACATCAGAAACTACAGTGTCTGTAGTTCCACTACCAAGTGATGATATGAAAGGAAGAATTATAGGTCGTGAAGGTAGAAATATTAAGATGCTAGAAACATTAACTGGTATTGACTTGATTATTGATGATACACCTGAAGCGGTCATCATTTCAGGTTTCGATCCTATAAGACGTGAAGTTGCAAGAATAGCTCTTGAAAATCTTGTTACAGATGGAAGAATTCATCCAGCAAGAATTGAAGAAATGGTTGAAAAAGCCAAAGAAGAGCTTGAAAATACTATTAAAGAAGAGGGTGAAACTGCTTCTTTAGAAACTGGTGTGATTGGATTACATCCGGATATTATTAAACTAATTGGTAAGCTAAAATATAGAACAAGTTATGGACAAAATGTTCTAAACCATTCTATTGAAGTTTCACAACTTGCGGGAATAATGGCAGAAGAGCTTGGATTTGATTCTAAGCTTGCTAAGAGAGCAGGATTGCTTCATGATATAGGTAAATCTATAGATCATGAAATGGAAGGTACACATGTTGAAATTGGTGTCGATATTCTTAAAAAATATAAAGAAAACGAGGCTGTTATCAATGCCGTACATGCTCATCATGGTGATGTAGAACCTACTACAATGGAAGCTGTTCTTGTTCAAGCAGCTGATGCAATATCTGCATCAAGACCAGGTGCAAGAAGAGAAACATTGGAAGCTTACATTAAGAGATTAGAAAATCTTGAAAAAATTGCTGATTCATTTGATGGTGTTGAAAAATCGTTTGCAATACAAGCTGGTAGAGAAATTAGAATTATTGTAAAACCAGAAAGTGTTGATGATGACAAGATGGTTATCATGGCAAGAGATGTTGCAAAACGTATTGAAGATGAAATGGATTATCCAGGACAAATCAAGGTAAACATCGTAAGAGAAACAAGAGCAATTGAATATGCTAAATAAAAAAGACGCGAAAGCGTCTTTTTTCATTGTGAAAAATAATGAATACTATTGCTGAATTTTGTAATCTTTTGAATCTTTGCTTATATTGAAAAGAAAATATAAGTATGATAAGATAACCAAAGATAGGAGGAAAATATGAATATTTTGGTTGTTGGAGATGTTGTTGGTAAGGTTGGAGTAGAAGCAGTAAAAAAGAATTTATCTAATCTAAAAGAAAAATATAAAATAGATTTTGCAATTGTTAACGGTGAAAATTCTGCAGAAGGTATGGGGATAACTTTGAAAATTGCGGAAACTTTATATGATTCAGGTGCGGATGTTATTACTATGGGAAATCATACTTGGGGAAAGAAAGATATTTTTTCATTTATTGATGAAGAAAAAAGATTAATTAGACCGTTAAATTATGCAGAAGGTTTACCGGGTCATGGTGTTTTTGTGACAACGCGTAATGGTAAGAAAATAGCTGTTATAGACTTGATTGGTAGAGTTAATGTTGGTGGAAGTTTTGATTCACCATTTGAAATTGCTTCGAAAAAAATTGATGAATTAAAAGCAGATGGTGTTGAAATAATGATTGTTGAAATTCATGCAGAAGCAACCGCTGAGAAAATTGCTCTTGGGTACTATTTAAAAGAAAAAGCAACGATAGTTTATGGAACACATACACATGTTCAAACTGCAGATGAAAAGATTTATGATACGGGTTTAGGATACATCACAGATGTTGGTATGACTGGTCCTAAAGATTCAATTATTGGTATGACTCCAGAGGCAGCACTAAAAAGATTTTTGACACAAATGCCAGAAAGATATTCGTGTGCTGAAGGAGATGCAATGTTAAATGCAGTTGTTTTTGAAATTGATGATATGAGTAACAAAGTGTCGAAAATTGAAAGAATAAGTTTGTAAATGTTGATATATAAGGATTTGTGTAGAACGAATCTCGAAAAACTTTAGTTGAATCACTGGTTTTTTCTGGAAATCGCTATATAATTTATAGTGTAGTAATTAAAAAATCAAGGAGGATTCAAATGGATATTTTAAAAATTTCAACAAAATCAAACCCTAATTCAGTAGCAGGGGCAATAGCAGGACTTATTAAAGAAAGAGGAAAAGCTGAAATGCAAGCGATAGGAGCCGGAGCATTAAATCAAGCTATAAAAGCGGTTGCAATAGCGAGGGGATTTGTGGCACCAGCTGGAGTGGATTTGATTTGTGTTCCAGCGTTCACAGAAGTTAGAATTGACGAAGAAGATAGAACAGGAATTAAACTTTGTGTAGAACCACGTTAAAGAAATAAGGAGTGTACATTAAACATTAGAAATCTAGTGTTTAATGTGCACTTTTTTCTTGTTTTTAATAAGGTAGTATTATAGAATGAAATTGTGTTACGAGGGAGAATGATATGAGAAAAATTTTAATGTTTTTCATTGTTTTTGGAATATTTATAGGGATTGTAATTGGTGTTTCTAATGAATTAAATACTGATGTAATAATAGATACAACCGAAGAACAAGAATTTCAAGAAGTGATAACAAAATTGCGATTGCCGCTTTCGGGATTAGATACTTATAATCCGTTAACAACTAAGAATGAACATGTAAGTGATATTTTGAAATTAATTTATGAACCGCTTTTTGAATTTGATTCGCAAAATCAATTACAGACTTGCCTTGCTAAAGAGTATTTTAAACGCGGAGATAATTCGTGGGTTATTAGAATAAATTCGAATGTAAAATGGCACGATGGAAATTCGCTTAAAGCAAGTGATGTTGTTTATACAGTTAATTATTTGCAAAGTGATACAACAGATTCTGTATATAAAGCGAATGTGAAGAATGTTTTGAAAGTTGAAGAACTGGATTCAGAAACTGTAGTTTTTACTTTGAGTGAAGATGATCCTCATATTATAAGTAAATTATCTTTTCCAATAATATCAAGAAATAATACTTCTGTTGTTGATGATATTTTAAATAAAATGCCAAGTTGCTTGAATGGAACTGGTCCTTATAAGTACGTTATGGAAGATGAAGAAAAAATTTTACTTAATATAAATTCGTCATGGTGGAATTTAGGAAATTACAATTTAGAAGAAATTGAATTGATTCATTATGCAACATATGCTGAAGCGGTGAAAGGTTTTAAATCTACTGAAGTGGATATGATAATGACTGACATGCATAGTTGGAAAGAAAAATTTGGTTTCATAGGAATAAATTCATATTCATACGAAAGTTCGATTTATGAAGTAATAATACCGAATACGACAGATAGTGTACTTGGAGAAAGTTCTGTAAGAAAAGCTATTTTGCATTCTATAAATAGACCTAATATTGTTAGTAATATATATGAAGAAAATGCAACAATAAAGGATATTCCAATTCCATCATATTCTAAATATAAAACAGAATCAGTAGAATATAATATTGAAAAAGCAAAACAAATGCTAGTAAATGCAGGTTGGAAATACGTAAATGGAGTATGGAAAAAGGATAATAAAAGTTTATCTTTTAATATGTTAGTTGTAGAAGATAATCAAGAACAAATATTAGTTGCTGAAAAAATTCAAGGTGATCTTAAGGAAATTGGAATAAAAATAAATATCAAAAAAGTTTCTTGGGAAACATTAAAAAATAATTTGAATAATGGTAAATTTGAATTAGCGCTTACAACATTAAATATAAAAAATGAGTATCAATTACAAAATATAATTGGTGCGTCAGATATTTATAATTATGCTAAATATAGCAATCAAGCGATTGATGATGTAATTTTAAAACTTAATGCTTCACAAGCAGAAATATATGATGAAAATATGCAATCGTTGATAACAACATATTTAAATGAAATGCCGTATATAGGTTTATATTTTAAAAATAATACTATACTTTCTAATAAGAGTGTAAAAGGAGAACACAAGAGCATTGCGGGAAACCCGTATAAAAATATAATAAATTTTTATAAATAAATTAAATGTTCGCTTGACAAAGCAGAACAAGTGTTCTACACTACAAATATAGAAAACATGTCTTAAAAAAATAGAGGAGGATTAAGATGAGTGATAAGAAAACAGAAAAGAAAAATAATATAGAAAATGCAGAGAAACTAAAAGCACTTGATGTAGCATTGGCACAAATTGAAAAACAATTTGGTAAAGGTTCTGTAATGAAATTAGGAGAAACGGCAACTATGACTGTTGAAGCTATTCCAACAGGTGCATTGAGTTTGGATATTGCTTTAGGTATTGGCGGAGTACCTAGAGGAAGAATTATAGAATTATATGGCCCAGAATCTTCTGGTAAAACTACAGTTGCATTACATATGATTGCTGAAGCTCAAAAAATGGGTGGTGTAGCAGCTTTTATAGATGCAGAACATGCGTTAGATCCTATATATGCTAAAAATTTAGGTGTTGACGTTGATGGATTGATTGTTTCACAACCAGATACTGGAGAACAAGCTTTAGAAATTGCTGAAGCACTTGTTAGAAGTGGTGCTATTGATATAATTGTTATTGACTCAGTTGCAGCTTTAGTTCCAAAAGCTGAAATTGATGGTGATATGGGTGATGCTCATGTTGGTTTACAAGCAAGACTTATGTCACAAGCATTAAGAAAATTGGCAGGTGTATTGAACAAATCAAATACAGTTGCAATTTTTATAAACCAATTAAGAGAAAAAGTAGGAATAATGTTTGGTAATCCTGAAGTTACACCTGGTGGCCGTGCACTTAAATTCTATGCATCAGTTAGACTAGAAGTTAGAAGAATTGAAACTTTAAAAGCTAATAGCGAAATGATAGGAAATAGAACAAAAGTAAAAGTTGTAAAAAACAAAGTCGCGCCACCATTTAGAGAAGCTGAATTTGATATAATGTACGGAAAAGGAATATCAAAAGAAGGTAACATTCTAGATGTAGCTGTTAATCTTGAAATTGTTGAAAAATCAGGAGCATGGTTTAGCTATGACGGTACGAGAATTGGTCAAGGTAGAGAAAATGCTAAAATATATTTAGAAGAAAATAAAGAAACTTGTGCGGAAATTGAGCAAAAAATTAGAGCTAAATTTTCAGAAGCTTTTGATAAAAGCTTAACTGATGGAATTGAAATTGATGATGATGACGAGGAAGAGGATGAAGATTAATCTTCATCCTCTTTGGAGGTTTTATATATGATAATTGATGATAAACTTATGAAATATGTTCTATTTAAAAAGAGAACTGAAAAAGAAGTTCGTCAAAAATGTGCAAGATTAGAATATACAGATGAATACATTGATAAAGTTATTGAATATTTGTTGGAAAATAAATATATAGATGATGTTTTGTATGTAGAAAAACACATAAAAAACATTATGGCATTAAAGATTTCTTCGGTTTATGAAATGAGAATTGATTTGTTAAAAAGAGGTGTACCGCAAGAATATATTGATTCTTATATGAATAATCATATGGAAGAACTAAATGATTTTGAAAATGAATCTGCAAGAAAGTTGGCGGTAAAAAAATCCAAGAATATGGATATAGAAAAGATAAAAAGACATATGATAAGCAAAGGTTACTCTTACGCTAATATTGCTGATGCGATTGACAATCTTGAGGATTTGAATGATAATTAATGTGTTAAAACCAAAGAAAATGGGAGGTAGGATATTATGCAAGATATATGGCAAAGAGCTTCAGAAGCAGCTTCGTATATTTCTGAAAGAATAAAAAACAAACCACAAATAGCAGTAATTTTAGGTTCTGGGTTAGGAAAACTAGCTCAAGAAGTTTCATCGGATAGAGTTGAGATATCATATTCTGAAATACCAAACTTTCCGCAATCAACAGTGCAAGGTCATGCCGGAAAACTAATAGTTGGAAAAATTTATGGAAAAGATGTAATTGTTATGCAAGGAAGATTTCATTACTATGAAGGGTACGATTTGCAAGATGTTACTTTCCCTATAAGAGTTTTTGCATTATTAGGAGTTACATCTTTAATAGTTTCAAATGCGGCTGGAGGAATAAATAGAAAATTAGTTCCAACAGACTTAATGTTAATAACAGATCATTTAAATATGCCAAACATTTCGCCTTTAAGAGGACCAAATAATGAATTGTTTGGAGCCAGATTTCCAAACATGACAGAAGCATATTCTTTAAGACTAAGAAATATTGCTAAGGATGCGGCTGAATTTATAAATGAATTAACACCAAAGAGAACTAAAAAGAAAAAATCAGCTGAGTATGCAGAAGAAGATGAAGCTATAAGAGAACTTATGGAATTAGAAGATACTTGCATCGAAGGTAAGCTAGAATTAAAAGAAGGTGTATATGCATTTATGACTGGGCCACAATACGAAACTCCTGCCGAAATAAAAATGTTAGATATTTTAGGTGCAGATGTTGTTGGTATGTCAACAGTTCCTGAAGTAATCTTAGCTAATCAAGTCGGTATAGAAGTATTGGGGATTTCTTGTGTTACTAATGCAACTGGGTCTGGTATAAAGCCTACTCATGAAGAAGTTATTAGAAATGCAGATATAGTATCTGAAAAATTTAAATTGTTAGTATTAGAAATAATAAGAAGAATGTAATTAATATATAATATAGTAGAAAGATGGTTTTTTGGAGGAATTGAATTGTTAAATACAGCAACGTATCAAGTAAAAATGGAAAACTTTGAAGGCCCATTAGATCTGTTGTGTCATCTAATAGAAAAAAATAAAATGGATATATTTGATATTAAGATTGCTGAAATAACAAATCAGTATCTTGATTATTTACAGATGATGCAAGAAATCAATTTAGAGGTAACGAGTGAATTTATAATAATGGCATCAAGATTAATTTATTTGAAATCAAAAACATTACTTCCTAGTTTAGAAGAAAATGAAGAGGAAGAAATAGATTTGGTTCAAATGTTAGTTGAATATAAAAGATATAAAGAGACAACAAGAGGAATGAAAGAACGACTAGAGGAATATGGTAAGAAGTTTTATCGTCTTCCTGAAAAAGTAGAACTACCAAAAGAAAAATTGGATAAGGTGTTTGAACCGACATTAGTTCCAGATTTGTATTCAACCTTAATCAGAAAAGAAATAGAAAAGAAAAACATCAATGCAGACAACGTTAATAAATTAGCTGTTACTGAAAAAGTAACAATATTAAGTAAGGTTAGAGAAATATTAAAACAGTTATGGGATAAGCCTTCGTTTGTATTTAATAAAATATTTAATACAAAGAAGAAGTCTAGAACTGAAGTAGTAACTGCATTCTTAAGTCTATTAGAACTTTCAAAGATGAATAGAGTTACTATAAAACAAACTTCTTTGTTTGGAGATATTGATGTAATAAATACAAAACAAGAACGTAATAAAAAAAGAAGAGAAAAAAAAGAACAACAGGAAGTATAAATATGTGAATATTGAGAGTGAGTTTGTTAGGGATAAACCTAAAAAGGCTCACTCTTTTTCTATCTTTAATGAAAATTAATAAATCTTCAAACCAAGGATTTGAACGGCTTTGCAAGTTGTATAAAAATAAAATCAAAAAAATAAAAATTTGTTGTTGACTTTTTTTATTTAGGGTGTTAACATACATCTTGCGCACAGGAAATAACACAAAAAACAACACAATAAAACGTGCGAAAAATGTAGTGAAAAATCGGAATAAAAAAATAAAAAATAGTTGTTGACTTTTTATCTGCTGGGTGTTAATATACATCTTGCGCACGAAAAAACGACATAAAAAACGGTTGAAAATTTGTGTGAAAAAATGCAGTAAAAATTAAAATAAAAAAGTTCAAAAAACTGTTGACAAGATTTTAAATCACTGCTATAATGAACAAGGTTCATATCACTTCTGAAACTTACGGGTGAAGCGATTTGAGACCAAAGCACATTGAAAAGTAAACAATGAGAAAATAAAGAGAAACCAAGCGAGTTTTTC
>CAZEVD010000007.1:0-66865 GCA_964515475.1 uncultured Eubacteriales bacterium | reverse complement strand
ACTAGGGTTTCGATGAGAGCTTTTTTATTGTCTACTTTTCATTGACAACTTCATTCTATAAGTAGCGCTTAATCTCTATTTTAATTTCTCTATTTTGGAAACATTTGCCATAACAATCATTTCCATATCTTCTTCAAGAGGTTTCATCGGATCAAAAATTGTTGAAACAACTTCACCTTTTTTTATAGCCAAAATATTTAACGAATATCTTTTTCTAAGATCCAATTCAATTAATGACTTCCCAACCCATTCTGGTTTTACAGCAATTTCTACTATGGAAATATCATCCGATAGATTAAATACATCCACAAATCCAGAACTCAATAAATTTTTAGCAAGTAAAGTTCCAGATTCTAATTCTGGATATATAATTTGATTCGCTCCAAGTTTTTCTAACACTCTACCATGAAATTCATCATCACATTTGATAATAATCCTCTCAACACCCGCATCTTTACATAGCATTGTAGCCATAATAGTTGATTCAAATCTTGTTGCCATAGCAATTATAACTACATCTACTTCTTGAATTCCAAGTTGTTTTATAACTTCTGGATCTGTTACATCAGCACACTTACATATAGGAATTTCTTGAATAGCATCTTCTACAATAGTTTCATCCATATCTACAGCTATTACATCAGCACCGTTCCTAGCAAGTTCTGAAGCAACAGATCTACCATACTTTCCTAAACCAAATACTGCATAAGTTTTGTTTATCATATCTATTCTCCTTTACCCTATAGTTATTTCTTCCATCGGATGTTTAATTATATTTATATTTTTTCTTTTTTTATTTAACGCAAACATCAAAGAAATAGGACCAATTCTACCAAAATACATTGTGATTATTATTATTATCTTTCCCCATATATTTAATAACGGAGTTAAACCTCTAGACATTCCTACAGTAGTGGTCGCTCCCATTGTTTCACAAATTATATCTAAAAATTCTGCTTCCATAACCATAGCTAATAAAAATGTCGAAACCAACCAAATAGCCATCATATTTAATACCATCGCAATTGATTTTCTGATATCGTTTGTTGATATCTTTCTATCAAATATAACAACTTCACTTTTATTATGAATCATTGCCATAGCAGTCATTATCAAAATAACAAGCGTTACAGTTTTAATTCCGCTACCAGTTCCAGATGGCGATCCACCTATAAACATTAACGTCATTGAAAGCAACGTACTTGCATTTGTTAAGTCTGCGTGCGGTATTATAGGAAATGCCGCATTTCCTATTACAATTGAATGAAATGTTGAAATCCAGACTTTTTCAATAAAAGACATATCTTTTATCGTTAATGGATTATTGTATTCTGCTATCAAAGTTCCCGCAGCTCCAATTAAAATTAAAATCAATGTAGTACTAAGTACAATTTTGCTATGCAATGTAAGAGATTTTAAATTCTTTTTTTCTTTTATTATTCTTAATACATCCCACCATACAATAAAACCTATGCTTCCCATTATTGTTAGTAAAGAAGTTGCGATAGCAACTGCAGGATTAAAAATATACGGAATTAAACCATTCTCAGACAAAATGTCTACACCTGCATTACAAAAGGCTGAAATAGCTGTAAAAACTGCTATCCAAGCACCCTCAGAACCAAACTCCGGAACAAACGCTATCATATAAAGTAGTGCTCCAATAGTTTCAATCAATAGTGTTCCAAAAATAACTTTCTTTACAAAATCTTTCAAACCTTCCATATTATTTAAAGCAAAGGTATCTTGAATTAATAAATAATCTCTTAAACCAAATCGTTTATTTAAGAAGATCATGAAGCCTGCCATTATAGTAACAATACCTAGGCCACCAACTTGAATTAATAGCATTATTACAACCTTACCAAATGTACTCCATGTTGAAAAAGTCGAGAGCGTCGCAATTCCCGTAACACAAGTCATCGATGTTGCTGTAAATAACGCATCAATGTATGGAACCGAAACTCCACTTGCAGAGCTTATAGGTAAGCTTAATAGTACGCTACCAATTAGAATAACAATTAAAAAACCTAGTAAGATATATCTTGTTGCATTAAATTTCATCAGTTTATTCTTCATCTAATCATTCCCTATTTTATCTTATAGTTTATTTAGCTTTCTTTTTCGTAGCTTTCTTAGTTGTGGTTTTCTTTTTTGCTGTTGTTTTTCTTGTTGTTTTCTTTGGTTTTTCTTCTAATTCTTCTTTGGTTATTTCTGCAGCTTTTATAACGCCATCTTTATTTGGTCCATTCCAAGCAATAAAGTTGCAACCTTCTTCTGTATTATTATTGTTTTCACAAATATAATATTTCTTGCCTCTTTTGCTCTTCTTTATTAAAATATCGCCACCGCAGTTAGGACATTTAACATCTAACTTTTCAACAATAGGCATTATATTTCTGCATTCTGGGAAACCAGGACAAGCCATAAACTTTCCATATTTACCAATTTTAACAACCATCATTCTTCCACATTTATCACAAGGAATATCTGTAACTTCATCTTTAATAACAATCTTCTCCATTTTTCCTTCAGCATCTTCTAAATTTTCGATAAATGGTGGATAGAATTCTCTTAAAGTTTCCTTCCAGAAAATTTCACCTTCAGCGATATCATCCAAGTGTTTTTCAAGTTGCGCAGTAAATTCAACATCAACTATATCTTTAAAATATTCTTTCATAATAGAATTTACTATTTTACCAAGTTCCGTTGGAGTTAATAATTTCTTTTGTCTTTCAATATATCTTCTATCGATAATAGTAGTAATTGTCGGAGCATAAGTACTTGGTCTTCCAATATCTTTTTCTTCTAAAGCTTTTACTAAACTTGCTTCAGTATATCTTGCTGGTGGTTCAGTAAAATGTTGATTTTGCTCTAATGAAACAAGTGATAGTTTTTGTCCCACTTCTAATTCTGGAAGTATAACATCTTTCTCTTCTAATTCTTCATCATTACCTTCTACATATACAGTCATGAAACCTGAGAAACGGATCTTAGAACCATTTGTTTTAAATAAATATTTACCTGCATTTATTTCTACAGCCATAGTATCATAAATAGCTGATGCCATTTGTGATGCAATTAATCTATCGTAAATAAGTTTATATAATTTATATTGTTCTGGAGGAATAGAATCTTTTAATTCCTCTGGAGTTTTTTCAAAGTGCGTTGGTCTAATTGCTTCGTGTGCATCTTGCGCTTCTTTTTTAGTTTTATAATATCTATTTTCATAAAACTCTTCGCCGTACACACTTGATACTTGCTCTTTAACAGCAGCTCTTGCTTCTTCTGAAATTCTTGTTGAGTCTGTTCTCATGTATGTTATAAGACCATTTTCATATAACGTTTGAGCTACAGCCATAGTTCTCTTAATTGGAAATCCTAATTTTCTAGAAGCTTCTTGTTGTAAAGTACTTGTTGTAAATGGTGGTGCAGGATTTCTTTTCTTCTCACCTTTTTTGATTGAAGATACTATATAATCTTCTTTTTCTAAATCTTTTACAATTTCCTTTACTTCTTTTTCTGTTTTTATATCAAGTTTTTCATCAATTGTTCCATAGAACTTTGATAAAAATTGTTTCTTGCTTTTATTTTCTTTTAAATCCGCATCTAAAGACCAATATTCTTCTGGATTAAACGCTTCAATCTCTTCTTCTCTATCGCAAATCATTCTTACAGCTACAGATTGAACTCTTCCCGCAGATAAACCTTTCTTTACTTTTTTCCAAAGTAATGGACTTATTTTGTATCCAACGATACGATCTAACGCTCTTCTTGCTTGTTGAGCATCAATTAAATTTTTATCTAACTTTCTAGGATTTTTTATTGCTGCTTTAATACCTGTTGGTGTTATTTCATTAAAAGCAATTCGGCATTCTTCATTTTCATCAATTCCTAGTATATATGCTAAGTGCCAAGCAATAGCTTCTCCTTCACGGTCAGGGTCAGTTGCAAGCAATACTTTTTTTACACTTTTTGCTTCTGTTTTTAATTTTCTTATCAATTCTGCTTTCCCTCTTATGTTTATATATTTAGGTTCAAAATCATTGTCTACATCTATGCTAAGTTGTGATTTTGGCAAATCTCTTATATGTCCCATTGAAGCTTCAACTTTATACTTACTGCCTAAAATCTTTTTAATCGTACTCGCCTTTGCAGGTGATTCGACTATAACTAAATATTCAGCCATGTTTTTCTCCTTTTCTTTTTAATTCACCCTTGATTATATCATTAAAATAGTAGTAAGCAACATAATTTTTATATGTTGCTTGAATTTCCTACTATATTAGTGTAAAAAAACAAGGTTTACATCATAAAACATTAAATACTTTTTTTTGCAATAGTAAATCAATTTTATTCATTCCTATAAACAATAAAAAAAGAAATTGGCATCTAGTCAATCTCTTTTCTTTTTCAGGAAAGCATGTCGATTACAACGTCTTTCAAATGTACTGGTAGTACTTTGTTTTCCTTAAGTTTACAGCTCATAAAATCTATAATTTCACTATCACAAGTAATATCTTCAACAAAATTTCTTTCACAAAAATCTTTTTCATTTTTCTCGATTTCTAAACCATATGAAATATATGATTCGTTCAATTCTGCATAAAATTTTTCTTGCTTTAAAATGTAATACTTAAGTTCTACCTTCGCACCATTTGATACTTCAAGGCGCTCACTACCGACGCAGAACTTAGTCACAGCTTGCTACCCCCTTTTTCTTTAGTTTTACTTAAATTATATATTTTACAAAATATACTTCAAGAAAAAGCGGTCGCAAATATTGACATTAATCGCCTATTTTTATTCTTAACAAATAAGTAGCAAAGAAAATTACACTTGAAATTATAACTATAGTAGGTCCAGTTGCAATTCCAGCAAAATAAGAAAGTACAAGACCAACTATTCCAGAAAATAATGCTATCAAAACAGCAAAAAGATGATATTGTCTCATGTTTTTAGCTATATTTCTACTTGCTGCAGCTGGCAAAATCAATAATGAATTAATTATTAAAATTCCAACCCATCGAATTGATAACATTACTATTAAAGCAACTAAAACAATAAATGCATTTTCTATCAAAGAAACTTTTACACCTTTACTTTTTGCAAGTGACACATTTAAACTTACTGCATAAAGTTTGTTAGAAAACAAAATCCAAAATGCAATTATAAAAATTGCTATGCATAATAAATATAAAATTTCTGTTTTCGAAATACTTAAAATATCGCCAATTAAATAATTAGAGAATTTGGAAAAGTTACCATTTTTAGATAATATAACTAAACCTATTGCTAGTGCTGTTGATGAAAAAACACTTATTATTGTATCTTTAGAAGTTATTTTCAAATCTTTTATTTTATTTAAAAGTAATGCAAATATTATTCCAAAAATAATCATCGAAATAGATGGGTTACTAATACCTAACAATGCCCCAATGGCAATTCCCGTTAGAGCCGAATGTCCTAGCGCATCTGAAAAAAATGCCATCTTATTATTAACTATTGCGGTTCCAACTACACCAAATAGAGGAGTTATTATTAAAATTGCAAATAACGCATTCTGCATAAATTCATATTCAAACATTTATATCTCTCCAAATCTATTAATAAATTCTTGTGATGCAAATACTTCTTCTGGTTTTCCCTTTGCGATAATTGTTCCATCTAACAAAATAACTTTATCCGCATATCTTTTTACATATTCAAAATCATGAGATACAAGAATTATCGCTAAATCGTGTTTTTCTTTTAAATCACTAATTGTTTTAAAAAACATCTCTCTTCCATTTCTGTCAATTCCCGATATTGGTTCATCTAATATAAGTAAATCTGGATATGGTAAAGTTGCAATTGCAAGCATTACTCTTTGCAATTGTCCGCCAGATAAAGAATTTATTTTTTGATCAATTAAATTTTCTGCACCAAATTCTTTAAGATGTTCTTTTATTTCTTGATATTTCTTTTTACTCTTTACTAAAAAAGTAGGAACATTACTTGTGTAGCTAGTAACCACATCATAAACTGTTGCTGGAGAATTTTCGATATCTAATCTTTGTGGAACATATCCTATTCTTATTTTACTACCTGATGCTTCTTTATCTTTAAACAAAATCGTTCCTGTATGTTTTACTTCTCCTAAAATAGCTTTAAGTAATGTTGACTTACCTGCTCCATTTTCACCAATAATGACATTAAGCTTTCCACAATGTATATGAATGTTAACGTTTTTTAAAACTTGTTTTTCACCAAAAGAAACATTTATGTTCCTAATTCTTGTACAACAATATCCACATTTCTCAGTCATTATTTAGCGCCTCCTTTAATATACTTATGTTTTTTCTCATAATATTTTCATATGCATCTTTTTCAAAAGTGCCACTAACAATTGGATCTAATTCATACACATTAACGCCAGTTTCGTTAGCAATTGTGTTTGCAGCAGTTTTGAGATATTGTGGTTCTACAAAAATCGCACCAACATTTAATTTTCTAATTGAATCAATAATTTCCACTAAATCTCTTGCACTTGGAGATGTTCCTGGCTCTCTTTCAATAATTGCTACAATATTTAAATCTAAATCTTCTGCAAAGTAATCAAAAGCTTCATGGAAAGTAACAATATTTTTTATTTCTGTTTCCGAAATCATAGCAAGTAATTCTTTATTTAAAGTTTCTAACTTTTGAATATACTTATTTTCATTTTCAATATATTGCAGAGTGTTTTCCGGATCTAATTCTTGTAATTTTTTCGATATATTTTTCACTTGAATTATGTACTTAGGAATACTTACCCAAATATGTGAATTTACTTCACCATGTTGATGATGAGGATCATCTTCTTCACATTCTTCCTCGTGAAATTCTTCAATATTTAATAAAGTTTCACTTGAATTTATAATTTCAAGTTCAGGATATGTACTTATTGCTTTATCAAGAAAGCTCTCCATATCACCACCATTTATGACGAAAACATCTGCATTTTCAAGTTTCTTCATATCATTGACAGTAAGTTGATAATCATGCAAGCAACCAACTTCCGGACTAGCTAAACATTCTAAAGAAACATCTTCGACTCCATCTACAAGATTACTAGTTGCTATATAGATTGGATAAAATGATGTGATTATATTAAATTTATCATCTTGTTTTGTTTCATTCGAGCATGCGGTAAACACAAAAATCACCACTATTAATAACAGTAAAAAACTTATTTTTTTCATAATATTCTCCATCTTTCAAACTAACCAAAAGCGACAAACAGTATATTTCTATTTGTCGCTTTATCAACTATTTTTTCATTTGTGATATTGTAAAAGCTCTGTCTACAGAATTTACTATAGCAGTTCCTGAAACAATCATGTTTGCACCAGCAGCCTTCACTATTTCTACATTATCCAGATTTATTCCACCATCAACTTCTATATCTAATTCCGGTCTTAACTCTCTTAATGTTTTCACTTTTTCTAAACATTCTGGCATCATTTTTTGACCGCCAAGACCTGGTTCAACAAGCATTACAAGTACTAAATCAATCTCATCTATGTAAGGCATTATTTCTTCAATTGAAGTATCCGGTTTGATTGCTATTCCTATTTTCATTTCTCTTTCTCTTAACTCTTGAATCATACTTTCTGCAATTTCAGGAGTTACAGCTTCTATATGAAAAGTAAAAATATCTGTTTCTGAAAATTCTTCAATCCATTTTTCTGGACTTTCAACCATCAAATGAGTGCATAAAAGTATATCTGTTGAATCGTTTACTACTTCCAATAATTCTACACCCAACGTTTCATTGGCAACAAATTCACCATCCATAATATCTAAATGAATATAGTCTGCACCAGAATGTTCTAAATTTGCAATTTCTTCTTTTAGATTATTTATATCTATTGGAAGGGTGGATGGACCTACTTTTACCATTTCTTATCTCCTTTCAATTTCTCATAAAGAGAAACATACCTTTCATATCTTCCTTTATCTATTTTTCTTTTGCTAACCGCTTTTTTTACTCCACAGTTTAGTTCCTTTACATGAGTACAAGATCTATATTCGCAATCCGAAACAAAGTTATTAAACTCGATATAATACTCTGCTAAATCTTTTGCACTAATTCCTTCAACATCAAAAGAAGAAAATCCAGGTGTATCTGCAATAAAACTATTCTTTGCAAATTCATACAACTCAACATGTTTAGTTGTGTGTTTTCCACGTTGAAGTCTTTCTGACGTTTCACCTTCTACTGCAATTTCTTCATTAAAAATATTATTTGTTAACGCAGATTTACCAACTCCAGAATTACCAGAAAATGCAGTAATTTTGTTATTAATAATTCTTGCAATTTTATCAATTCCAATTCCATTTTTTGCAGTCGTTGTTATAACTTGATATCCTATATTTTCATATGTTTCAATTATATCGCTATATTCTGCATCAAGGTCTATTTTATTTATACAAATAATCGGTTCTACTCCATTTTTTTCAGCCATAACAATTTGCTTGTCCAATAACATTAAATCTGGACTTGGATTTGCAGATGCCACAACGATTATAAGTTGATCCACATTAGCTATTGGTGGTCTAATAAATTCGTTTTTACGAGGATAAACTTTAGTAATTGTTTTTGTTTCCATTTCCACCTCAACAGAATCACCAACTAAAATTTGCATCTTTTTAAACTTCAAAACACCTTTTGCAATACAAAGAATTTTTTGTTCTTCAACTTTTACTACATAAGAACTTCCTTGACTTTTTACAACAATACCTTTCATATAACCCAACCTTATCATTATATTACTTTTATTAACGACTTATAGGCCGATGAAATCACCGGCCTATTTGTATTCCTATAACGCTTTTTCTGACACAACTTTGTCATCAACATATATTTTTAACATTGCATTTTTTACATCAACAATTTCTACTTCTAACTTTCCTTCGTCTCTTGTATGCTCTCCTTCATACTCAAGTCTCTTACCAATCAAATTACCTTCAACAACAACTTTTACATTAAATTTTGTTTTAGAAGCACTCAAACCAATAACATTCAAATCTAATGTTACTTTTCTCTTAACATTAGTTGTTGGATCAATAACTCCTGGTTCATCTGAATGATCTTCGTTAGTATCATTGTTGTCATTATTATTTGCTTTTTCTTTACTATTTACAATAATCTCAATCGTTGAAAGTTCTGTCATATAAGAACCCGCATCAACTGATTGAATCAAGACAACTCCGTCTTCTTTTGTAGACATGTATTGATATGTTACATCAACAATTAAATTAGCATCATCCAATAATTGTTTTGCTTCTGCTTCTGTTTTTCCAAGCAATTCTGGAACTTTTACAAGACCAGAATCTCCAGATTCATTACCCATACTAATAAATACTTTTACTTCACTACCTAACTCAACTTCAGTATTAACTTCTGGCTCTTGTCTAATAATTTCTCCAGAAGGAATCTCATCGCTAATTTCAAAAACTTCCACATATACTAAGCTTTCATTTTCTATTTTCATTTTTGCTTCACGAAGAGTTGTCGCTTCAGTAACATTTGGAACTAATACTTTTTCTGTACCTTTACTTACCCTTACTTCAACAGTATCTCCAGTTCTTAATTCTGTACCTTCCGCATATTCTTGCCAAGTTACAAAACCAGCAATAACATATTCTTCACTTACTACTCTACCTGTAACTTCCATTTTTAAGCCTAATTCTTCTAACATTTTCGTAGCTTCTTCTTCACTATAGCCAACAATTTTAGGCACTTCGATTATAGTATTACCACCAAGTATAACATTGCTTAAAAACTTACCAATTTGAACAAAACCAAAGAACAATGCTACTGCAACAAGTAAAATTATAAAAAATCTTGCTAACGCACGTTTTTTAGTCATGCCTTTTTTTCTACCCATATCTTCATCATCCTGTTCTACAAATTTTTTATCTCTAACAACATCTTTTGTAACATTTGAACCAACTACTGGAATCCTTTGTGTTGCCGAAGATACATCTTCAAACATTGCATCTTTTACAACAACATCATCAGGATTTTTCAAAATCTTTGTTAAATTAGAATACATTGCATCAGCAGATTGATAACGATTAGCAACTTCTTTTTGCATTGCTTTTACAATGATTGCATTTAATGATTCTGGTATATCTTTATTCAAAGATATCGGTTCTTCTGCAGTTTCTTGTAAATGTTTCAAAGCAACAGATACTGGAGAATCCGCATCGAATGGAACTTTTCCGGTAGTCATTTCATATAGAACAACACCAAGAGAATAAATATCTGTTTTTTCATCAGTGTACCCGCCTCTTGCTTGTTCTGGTGAAAAATAATGCACACTTCCCATCGTCATACCATGAGCATTTATTGTTGAATTCGACACCGCTTTCGCAATACCAAAATCAGTAACTTTTGCAACACCATCTTTAGTAATGATTATATTGTGAGGTTTGATATCTCTATGTACTATATGATTTTTATGAGCTTGGCTTAAACCTAAAGCTATTTGAGCAGCTATTTTTACTGCATCTTTCCAAGGAAGAGCTCCTTTTTCTGTAATAATTTCTTTAAGAGTTTTTCCTTCAATTAATTCCATTACAATGTAATGTCTGCCATTATCATTTCCTACATCGAAAATAGAAACTATATTTTGTTGTGATAAACTTGCAGCAGCTTGAGCCTCTACTTGAAATCTTTTAATAAACTCAGCATCATTAGCAAACTCTTCTTTTAATATTTTAACTGCTACAAAACGATTTAAAACTCTACATCTCGCTTTATAAACAGTTGCCATTCCACCAGTACCTATTTTCTCAATTATCTCATATCTATTTCCTAAAACTTTTCCAATTAACTCTGTATCCATTTTAACCTCCACTAATCATTAAAAACTAGTATTACGCTTATATTATCATAGCCACCATTCTTTTTTGAACGACTAATCAAGTTATTACATGCCTTTTCTAAGTTTGACTTTCCACTTTTTACTTCTTCAAATATATCAGGGACACTAATCATATTTGTAAGACCATCAGAACAAAGTAGTAAAATATCCTCCTTTAGAAATCCTTTTACTAAAACATCAGGTTCAATTTCGGACTCACATCCTAGAACTTTTAACAAAACATTTTTTTGCGGATGATTTTCTGCTTCTGCCTTTGTTATTGTTCCATTTTGAACAAGAGCTTGAACGTACGAATGATCTTTTGTAAGTTGTCTTATAAAATCTTTTCTAAGACGATATACCCTACTATCTCCCACATGTCCAATATATACTTTATTTTTAACAATTAATGCTACACTAATCGTTGTACCCATTCCAGCATATTCTGGAGTTTCTTTAGCTTTTTTATAAACATACTTGTTTGCATCTACTATAGCTTTTTTTATGAGAGCTTCTATTGCTTCACGACTATCTTTGGCTGATTCGAAACCATCTTTTATAGAATTTCTAACATATTCGATTGCCATTTTACTAGCTACTCCGCCAGCATTAGCACCACCCATTCCATCTGCAACAATATATAATTGTAATTTGTCACCTTCTTCAGGCACGTAGATTCTATCTTGATTTTCTTTTCTTTGCATTCCAATGTCTGTCTGTCCGAAGAATTGCATAAAAACTCTCACCTCCAATAATCCAAAAATATTATACTATATTATATATAAATTATGCAAATATTACCTTTTTTGAATTTCACCCGATACTACTTCGTTTGTCTCATTGGGGACAGTCCTAAAAAGGACACTTTGATGTCCTTTTTAGGACTGTCCCCAATGAGACAAACGAAAGCTATATCCTTCTAGGAACTTATTCTTCATTTTGTTTATCTCTTACCAATTGTCCACAAGCAGCAGAGATATCTGAACCCATCTCACGTCGTATTGTAGCAACAATACCTTTTTCGTTCAAAGTATCTCTAAATTTCATCATCTTTTCTACACTTGGTTTTTCATACTTTCCATCTTTAATTTTATTTACAGGAATCAAATTCACATGACAAAGCATACCATGCAATAATCTTGCCAAATGAATTGCATCTTCTCTATTGTCATTAACGCCATTTACTAAAGCATATTCAAAAGTAACTCTTCTATTCGTTTTTTTGATATATTCTTTACAAGCAGATATAACTTCTGAAATCGAATAACGCTTGTTAATTGGCATCATCTCAGTTCTAACTTCATCTCTACTACTGTGAAGTGAAATACATAAATTACATTGAATTTTTTCTTCAGCAAATTTATTTATTCCATCAACTAAACCGCAAGTTGAAACGCTCATATGTCTCGCTCCAATATTAAGCGCTTTGGGATCATTTAGTAATCTGATAGATTTTAAAACATTATCATAATTATCAAAAGGTTCACCTATACCCATAAATACTATATTTGAAACTTTTTCTCCTGAGTGTTCTTGAATTTTTAAAATTTGTCCTATAATTTCACCTGGAGTTAAATTTCTAACAAAACCTATTTTTGCGGATGCGCAGAATGTACATCCCATCTTGCAGCCAATTTGATTTGAAACACAAACAGAATAACCAAATTTATATTTCATTAAAACGCTTTCAACTTTATGACCATCAAGAAGTCTAAATAAATATTTTATTGTACCATCTTTAGATTTTTGAAAATCATCAAGAAATATACATTCCAAATAGTAATTTGCTTTTAATTTTTCTATCAAATCCTTAGATAAATCTGTCATTTCATCAAAAGTCTTAATATCGCGATAAAGCCAAGCAAAAATTTGCTTAGCTCTATACTTCTTCTCTCCAAGATTTATCATCTCTTCTTCTAATTCACTCAATTCAAAATCTCTAATATTTTTCATATTACCTTCCTTCTTTTTTCGGAAGTTCTTGTTTAAATACGTTCAAGAACTGCAATGAAAAATCCGTCCGCATCATCAACATGTGGAAATAAATTTATTTTTTCAATCAACTTAAAGTTATCATGTGTTATTAAAAACTTTTCGATTTGTTCATCATTTTCTTGTTTTAAAATTGTACAAGTACTATATACCAAACGTCCGCCTGGTTTTAAATAATCCGAACATTTTTCTAAAATTTCTGATTGTATTTTTAAAAGTTCTGTAATCTCTTCATTAGTTCTTGTCCATTTTATATCCGGCTTCTTTCTAATTACTCCTAAGCCACTACAAGGTACATCAAGAAGTATTTTGTCATATCTTTTAATTAATCCCGCCGAATAAGTTGTTGCATCTTTTACAGTAGCATTAATTATTGAGATATCTAATTTTTTAGCAGCTTCTTCTACTAATCTTACACGATGTGGATGTAAATCCCATGCGTCAATGTGACCAGTATTTTGCATAAGCTCAGCTAAATATGTAGTCTTTCCTCCCGGAGCACTACAAGCGTCTAACACTTCATCTCCTGGTTTTACATCTAGTTTTAAACATGCAAGCTGTGCAGCTTCATCCTGTACTGAAAATAAAGTATTTCCAAACTCAGTTAATTTTCTAACTTTAATGCTATCTTTCAATTTACCTTTTCTGCAATCAATATTTTTTAAAGATAGTAATTTAAAAAGTTCATCTCTAGATGTTTTTAATGTATTCGCTCTAATGGTTATTTCAGGAGTTATATTATTTGCATTTAAAAGTGCTGTCACAAATTTCTTATCATATTGTTTCAAAAGTTCTTCAACAAGCCAAATTGGATGCGATGTAACAATCGAAATTAATTCCTCTTCTGTAATAGGCTTTGTAGATAAATATTCCAATAATTTATCCATCTCATCTTTCGAAATTTTTCTAAGTATTGCATTAACAAACTTACTAGAAACTTCATGTCCATACTTTTTAGCTAAATTAACACTTTCGTTAACAGCTGCACTTTCGGGAATTTTATCCAAAAAAACAATTTGATAAATACCTATTCTTAATATATTTAGAATCCATGGTGAAATCTTTTTTATTCTTATACTAGAATACATTTTTATTATTTCATCTAATGTAATTTTCCACGTAAGAACTCCATAAACAATCTCAGACGCAAGCGCCTTATCTAAGGCGCTTAAATCTGACTTGTTTAATTCTTTGTCTAATTCAATATTAGAATACCCTTCACCAAATTCAACTTTGTATAAAACATTTATAGCTAATTCTCTTGAATTCATTTTCTCTCCTATTATCATTAATTACTTTTCTTTTGTATACTAATCAATTACATATCCTTAGGTCTATCTTCTTTCATTCCAAAATAGTACATAATTCCTTCTACTATACGCTCACAAGAATTACCATCACCATAAGGATTTAACGCTCTACTCATTTTCTTGTATTCTTCTTTGTCATCTAACAATTTTTGAGTTTCTTCGATAATAACTTTTTTATCTGTTCCAACAATTTTTACAGTACCTGCTGTAACAGCTTCTGGTCTTTCAGTTTCACTTCTTAAAACCAATACTGGTTTTCCAAGTGATGGAGCTTCTTCTTGAATTCCACCTGAATCTGTAAGAACCATATAAGATTTATTTATTAAATTATGTGTTGTAATAACATCAAGAGGTTCAATCAAATGAACATTCTTGACTTCACCTAATGTCTTAGTTGCAACATCTTGTACTGCTGGATTTAAGTGTACTGGATATACAACAACAACATCTTTATTTTTCTTAGCAATTTCTTTAACTGCATTACAGATATTTTGAAGTGGTTCTCCAAGATTTTCTCTTCTATGTGCAGTCATGAAAATGACTTTTTTGTTAAAATCAATTTTTGATAAAACCGGATGTGTAAATTTATAATCTTCTCTTACAGTTGTTTTTAAAGCATCAATAACTGTATTACCAGTTGTATAAATTAAAGTTTCTTCAACTAATTCTCTAAGTAAATTGTTTTTGTTATTTTGCGTTGGTGCAAAATATAAATCCGCAATCTTAGTAACTAATTGTCTGTTCATTTCTTCTGGATATGGAGAATACTTATCATATGTTCTAAGTCCAGCTTCAACATGACCAACTTTTACTTTGTTATAAAAAGCTGCAAGCGCTGCTGAAAATGTAGTTGTAGTATCCCCATGAACCAAAACTATATCAGGTTTTTCTTTTTGAATAACTTCACAAAGTCTTTCTAAAACTTCTGCTGTAATATGAGTTAACGTTTGTTTATCTTTCATAACATTTAAATCATATTCAGGTTTAATTTTAAATGCGTCTAAAACTTGATCTAACATTTGACGATGTTGAGCTGTAACGCAAACTATAGTTTCAATATTTGAATGTTCTCTAAGTTTTAATGCTAACGGACACATTTTGATTGCTTCTGGTCTTGTTCCAAAAACAAGCATTACTTTTATTTTATCTTTTTTCTCTTCATTTCTTTTTTCAGTAGCAACAACATTTCTCTTTTTGCCATTGTCTAAGTGCACTAATATATCATTTGCACTTCTTGTTCCTATTACTGATAAAATAGCTAGGATTGCCATCAAAACAATAACTTTCCAAACGTTACTTTCTAATATGATAACAGCTAAAATTCCAAGCAAAGCAGTTACACCATATAAAACAAGAACAGCTTGTTTTTGTGACAATCCTGCATCAATTAATCTATGATGAACATGACCTCTATCAGCTTCCATAATTGATTTATGATGTGTAATTCTTCTTATGATTGCAAATAATGTATCAAAAATAGGTAATCCTAAAATAACTACTGGAATTATAATTGCCATAACTGTATATGTTTTTGCCATACCAATCATTGAAACTGTGGCAAGTGTAAATCCTAAAAAGTTTGAACCTGTATCACCCATAAATGTTTTTGCAGGATTAAAATTATATGGTAAAAACCCAATCAAGCCACCAAGTAATGCAGCAGTTATAATAATTGGTAACTCACCAGAACCATTTAGCATAAAAACAATTGTTAAAGCAAGTGTAGCAATTGCAGAAACACCAGTTGCTAATCCGTCTAATCCATCAATTAAATTTAAAGCGTTTGTTACACCAATAATCCAGAAGAATGTGATTATCACTGACAATGCATCATTTAAACCATATATAGTTGAAAAGAAAGGAATGTTAATATAACAAATTCTTAATCCGCTAACTATAACTAAAATCGCAGCAATTACTTGTCCTAATAATTTTTGCCAAGGTTTGATATGATAAATATCATCCAAAAATCCAACAGCAGCAACTATTCCTGCACCAACAAAAAATCCAAACAAATTAACAGCAGTATCAAACTCGACTGTTAATAATGAAAAAATAATTGCTACAAAAAATCCAAATATAAATGAAAGACCACCAATTCTTGGCATTGGCTTTGAATGAATTTTTCTTTCATCTTTCGGTACGTCTACTGCTCCTACTTTAAAAGCAAATTTTATCATTAAAGGCGCAACAATTGCAGATGTCGCACAAGCTAATAAAATTGCTATTATTGTGTTTATAACCATAATATTTTTTACTCCTTTTTAAAGTTCATATTCTTGAATTATGTCTAATCTTTCTTGATAAATTCCATCTAAAAATTTAGCATTTTTCCATAATTCAATTAATTTAACTGCTTGTTCAAAATTTATATAATCAGCACCTAAAGTAATTACATTCGCATTATTATGCTCTTTTGCCGACACTGCAGTAGCTTCGTTATAGCAAAGTGCACATCTAATACCTTTTACTTTATTTGCTGCTATTGCCATACCAATTCCGCTTCTGCAAATTAAAATTCCAGCTTCAACTTCACCTTTTGCAACTGCTTCAGCTACAGATATCGCAACCTTTGGTTCATCAAGGCCTCTAACATCATTAAACGCGCCAAAATCTTTTAGCTCATATTTGTAATATTCTTTAAGTTTTTCTTTTAACTCAAAACCTCCATGATCCGAACCAATAGCTATCATTTGTTTTCCTCCTCGTTTTTTATTATTTTATCCATAAGTTTTTCAATTAATCCTTTTATATTATTCGCACAGTCTAAATAAATTTTTTCGTTACCGCCGTAGGGATCAAGGACATCTTGATTAACTCCACAGTAATTTCCTAATGAATCAATTTCTATATCATTTATATTTAAATTTTTTAAAAGGAAACTCATTGATTCCTCCATGCATAAAACTAAATCAACTGTTTCTAGTAATTCTTTAGAAATGTTTTTTGGTTTATATTCAGAAATGTCTATACCAAAAGCTTCTTGCATAGTCTTAATTGAATTTGCGGCTGGTTTATCCGAAGTTGGTGAAACATATAATCCGGCAGAATCCGCTTTAAATTCACTATCATGTCCGGTCTTTTTTACTAGTTCATTAAATAAAGCTTGAGCCATTGGACTTCTACAAGTATTGCCTGTACAAACGAACAAAATATTTTTCAAAAAATCACCTCAAATCCATACTCCCCTAATTATACAACAAATCTTAAAATTTGCAATAATCCCGTCAAAAGTTGCTTTTCAAGGGGTGATTTGCAGTTTTTGCCAATTTGTTGTATAATGTGCATGTTTTAGTTTACGAAGGAGGATTTTTATGGATAGAATTTTCGTATTAGGAATTGGTTTTGATAATGTTAATATGGCTGAAGCCGTTGATAAATGCCTAAATTTCATAAAAGGCGACTTAGCAAATTTGGTGGTAACTCCAAATCCAGAAATTGTAATGAAAGCAAAAGATGACCCTGAATTCAAAGAAATTATAAACAAAGCAGCTCTTGTAATTCCAGATGGAATTGGTGTTGTAAAAGGAGCTAAAATCTTAGGGACACCGTTAAAAGAGCGTGTTGCTGGTTATGATTTAATTTGTCAATTGTTGGAAAAAGGGCAAGATGGATCAATATCATTTTATTTTTGGGGTGGAAAACCTGGCATTGCTGATAAAGCAAAAGCCAAAATGGAAGAAAAATATCCAAACATTAAAATCTTAGGTACACATGATGGATATTTTAATGATGACCAAGAAAAAGAAATAATCGCTGAAATCAAAGAGTTAAAGCCAGACGTTGTACTTTGCGGATGCGGTTTTCCAAAACAAGAAAAACTTATAAACAAATATTTAAATGAAAAAGCTTACAAAGTTGGAATTGGTTGTGGTGGAAGCCTTGACGTACTTGCTGGTGAAGTAAAACGTGCACCAAAACTATTCATTAAATTGCATTTAGAATGGTTCTATAGATTATTAAAACAACCATCTAGACTAGGTAGAATGATGGTTTTACCTAAATTTTTAGTAGAAGTAAAAAAAGAGGCAAAGAAAAAATAATGTATAAAAAGGAGATATCATGCGACAAAATCGCTTGTTATCTCCTTTTCTTTTTATGCCCAATCACTTTGTATCTAATTTGTTTTTCAAATCCATCAGCGCCAAATATCTTGCACTGATTTTATTTTTTTCTTCACTTGAAAGTTCTGCTAAAGTTTTACCATTTTCCAATTCGAAAATATCATCAAATCCGAATCCATTTTCTCCTCTTCTTTCAAGAGAAATTTTTCCGTGCAATATGCCTTCACCAACAATTATGTGTGTTCCGTCATAATACACCATCGAGCACATAACTTTTGCTGCTCTTTCAACGCCTGTATACGCTTTCATTTTTTCAAGAATCGCTTCGTTTCTCTCGATATCTGTAGCCTCTTCTCCCATAAACCTATGCGTATACACTCCCGGCCAATCATTTAAAACATCTATGCAAATTCCTGAATCATCAGCTACTACAGCTTCGCCCGTAAGTTCATGTATTTCTTTTGCCTTCTTAAGCGCATTGCCATAAAAAGAATCTGCATCTTCTTCGACATCCACGAATATGTTTCTTTCTTTCAGACTATAAACTTCATAATCACTGAATATACTTTTTACTTCAGCAATCTTGCCTTTGTTATTTGTTGCTAATATCATGTCAGTGCTCCTCCCTTTTCTAGTATTTTTCCGACACCAGTATAATAAGACAAAACTTCAAATCTTACAACATAAAATTTTAATTAATTAACATCCAAGCTAAATTAACTCCAAAACACGCCACAATTCCACATACCGTGGGTAAAACAATTGCCAACATTGTCCATTTAAAACTCTTTGTTTCTTTATAAATTGTTAAACAAGTAGTTGAACACGGCCAATGCATCAAAGAAAATAAAATCGTGCATATTGCTGTTTTTATTGTCCAACCATTTGCTAGCAATAATTGCTTTGTCTGAATCAAATCAGACATTTCATTCATTCTTCCACTAGCACTGTAAATCATTAATGCAATCGGTAATACGATTTCATTTGCCGGAAAACCTAAAATAAATGCCATTAAAATAGCTCCATCAAGACCTATAAAATTCCCAAATTTATTTAGGGCATTGGTAAGAATAATTAAAATTGAAGTGTTATTAAAATTGATGTTTGCCAGAAGCCAAATCACAATTCCTGCCGGCAATGCCACTTGAATCGCTCTCCATAAAACTTTACAAGTTCTATCGAATATTGAACGAACTATAACACTTCCCCATTTAGGTGTTCGATAGGGTGGTAACTCTAAAGTAAAAGTAGATTGCTCTCCTTTCAGAAAAGTTTTCGATAAAAAATTAGATGTTATAAAAGTCATAAAAATTCCTATTAAAATTATTGTACAAAACATTAACACTCCTAAAAATATTTTATTATCACCATTTATACCAATCAAAAACATTGTTATAATCACAATAATTGTCGGGAATCTTCCATTACAAGGAACAAAACTATTAGTTAAGATTGCAATCAATCTTTCACGTGGAGAATCAATAATTCTAGCACCAGTTACTCCACAAGCATTACAGCCAAACCCCATGCACATTGTAAGTGCTTGCTTACCACATGCATTACATTTTTTAAAAAGTGAATCTAAATTAAATGCTATCCTCGGTAATACTCCCAAATCTTCCAAAATTGTAAAAAGCGGAAAAAATATTGCCATTGGTGGAAGCATCACAGCAATAACCCAAGTTAAAACTCTATATCCTCCATCAAGCAAAAGTCCCGTCCAAAATTCTGTAACATTTAATTCATTAAATATTTTTCTTAATTCTGCTCCCAAACTTTCAAAAAAATCAAACAATAACTCCGATGGATAATTTGCAAATTTTATTGTTAAATAAAAAATTACAATCAAGAAAAACAGCATTATAGGAATTCCAGTAATTTTATTTGTTAATATTTTATCTATTCTTCGTTCTCTCTTTCTATAATCTTCAGCCTTACACGTCACAACTTTTTTACAAATTTCTTCTGCTGTTTTTACATATTCTTCAACATCTTTATTCTTTTTTGATAAGCAAAGTTTAGTATCATTTTTTGTGTCTTCTCTATAACCAATTTCAATAATGGTATGTATCAAATCATTTAAACCATCTCTATTTCGCGCACAAATAGGCAAAATTGGAATTTTCAATTCTTCTGAAAGTAACTTGTAATCTATTTCGATATTTTTCTTTTGGGCCTCATCAATCAAGTTTACACACGCTATAACGTTCGGTGTAATTTCTAATGTTTGCAAAAGCAAATTCATATTTCGTTCTAAACAAACTGCATCACATATTACAACTATTGCATCATAATTTTCATTACAAATAAAATCTCTGGTCACTTCTTCTTCCTTGGAACGAGAAATCAAAGAATACGTTCCCGGCAAATCATAAATTTCAATAATAGTATTTTCAAAAACACATTCACCCTTTGCAACTTCAACTGTTTTACCAGCCCAATTACCTGTATGCTGATTCATACCTGTTAACGCATTAAACACTGTACTTTTGCCAACATTAGGATTGCCAACTAATCCTATCTTCACAACATTGTTTAACATTTCCTCACCTCTTTGGTGATATTTATTTTCTCTGCATCACAATTTCTTATTGCAATGATCGCACCTCTTATTAAATACGCTTTTGGATCATTAAAAGGACTCTTAAGAACACACTCTATTTTCGTTCCTTTTATTATTCCTATATCAATAAATCGTTGATACAAATTAGCATTTTCATCTATATAAACAACATTTGCAACCTCACCAACATTTAAATTATCTAAAGTCATATAAACACTTCCCTAATCTATTTTGTTTATTATATGAACAAATAATTAATTTGGTGAATTCATAACATTTGCTTAAACGTAACAAAAAAGAAGTTGGTTTCTATTTTGAAACTAACTTCTTTTTTTCTTTATAATTATATCTCTACTTCATAAGAAGTATTACTTTTTGATACATCACTTCTTGTATCTCCAATATCATTACGATAAACAGAATCGAAATTAGGAGTATTATATGTTTCTCTCATCTCATCTAACCATTGTTCTTGTGTTTGTGGTTCTACAAAATCAACTGTTTTTTCAACTTCAGATTTATCTTTTGTTTTTTCTTTGCGTTTCTCTTTTATTTTTTCTTCAAGAGAATTTATCGGTTTTACAATTGCTTTAGATAATGTATTTACTTTATTCATAAAACTAGCTATAGTTCCTCTTGGCTCTAATTTATTAAAAGCAAAAATCCCAGCAGCCGATCCTGCTATATCTGCTATATATTGATGGGCTTGAAAAATTCCCGACTGTGCAAATTGGTATACTTCTGTTCCTAAAGTACCGTACGCATATGCAATTCCAACCGTTGCTGTAGAAATAAGCTTAACAATATCTTTAACTCTAGGATTTATTTTAAAAATATCTTTTCTTTTTTCAGGATGTCTTTTGTTATATATATTTATCCCAGTATTAGCAACAAGTTCAATCCCACTCATAACAAGTGATGAAGCAAAAGCACCAGCAGCAGGTATAGCCATGGCACCTGTTAAATGAGCTGCAGTCCTCACTACTTGCCACCCGGGTGTATTCCAATGAATTATACCTGTATATAAACCAGCAGCAACTGTTGCAGCACAAGCACCAAGCCACCAATTAGTTCGTGAGGCTTCTTTACCTTTAGGCATATTTTTTTCAATAAGTTCATCAAATTTTTTATCAAATTTTTGACTAAAAGAAAGTTTCGTTTCTTCCATATATATCACCTGCACTTACACATAAATTAAATATTGTAATTTATTTTAGTTGCAAACCATTGTAATTATTGCGCTTATATACTTAATATTTTAACACATTTTTAATCAAAAGTATATATCTTATCATTTTATCAAATTGTTAAAAACAAACAAAACAATAAAAAAACATCCCGATACAAACTTATATCGAGATGTTTTTTATATCACAAACTAATCATCACAGCCACATTTTTTAGCAGCCTTTTCTGAATAATCTTTTAGTTTTTCATTTACTAAATAATTAACTGTTCCAATTGTGTACTCTCCATTTTTATTTTTCTTTCCTGCAGGAACACCTGTTAAAAGTTCAATTCCTTCATCTACAGTTTTAACTGCATATACATGGAACATACCTTCTTTTACAGCTTTTATAACTTCTTCAGAAAGATTTAAATTTCTAATATTTTGATGAGGTATCATTACACCTTGCTCACCAGTTAATCCACGAAGTTTACAAATATTAAAGAATCCTTCAATTTTATCTGTAACACCACCAATTGCTTGCACTTCACCTTTTTGGTTAACAGATCCTGTAACTGCAATTTCTTGTCTAATTGGCAAACCAGATAAGCTAGAAAGTATTGCATAAAGCTCTGTACTTGAAGCGCTGTCACCATCAACACCGTTATACATTTGTTCAAAACATAAACTTGCTGATAATGATAATGGTCTTTCTTGTGCAAATTTTTCTCCAATATATGCTGATAAAATCATAACACCTTTTGAATGTGATGTTCCTGAAAGTTCAACTTCTCTTTCTACGTTTACAATACCTGTTTTTCCAACATAAGTATTTGCTGTAATCTTAGCAGGTTTTCCGAAAGAATATTCACCAATACTCATAATCGAAAGTCCATTGATTTGTCCAACTTTCTTTCCTTCAGTATCAATCATGATAGTTCCATTTTGAATCATTTCAACCAATCTTTGATCATACTTATTAATTCTTTCTATTCTTTCTGCAATAGCTTTTTTAACGTAGGCAGCTGTTACAACTTTTGCGCCCTCCATCTTAGCCCATGTACAAGACTCACCAAGAAGTTCTGTAATATCGTTTAATTGTGTTGATAATTTATTTTGATTTTCAACAGCCCTTGAACAATATTCAATTACTTCTGCAACCGCTCCAGCATTAAAGTGTGGAGCTTTTTCTTTTTCACAGAAGTTGTGAATGAATTGAGCAATTTTAAACATGTTTGCTTCTGTTCTTGGAGCTTCTTCTTCGAACTCAACTTTTATCTTAAATAATTTTCTGAAATCCTCATCATAATCTAATAGTTGATAATAAATACTATCAGGTCCAACAAGAATAACTTTAATATTTACCGGTATTGGTTCTGGTTTTAAAGAAGCTATAGCAACAGTATTCATTTGATAATCTTTTAGAGTATCAACATAAATTAATTTTGTTCTTAATACTCTCTTTAAAGAATCCCAAATAACTGGATTAGTCAATAAATCTCTAACTTGCAACACCAAATATCCACCATTTGCTTTATGGATAAGACCCGGTTTGATCAAACTAAAATCTGTTCTTAAAGTACCAAAACTATTTTCATATTCTAACTTACCAAACAAATTATAGAATGATGTATTTGAATCGATTATAACTGGTGCAGCTTCTAAATCTGAGTTATCTACAAACAAATTAACTTTATATTTTTCCCATGGTCTTTCTTGTTCCATTTTACCCATTGGAGTTTGTTGAGCTTGAGGCTCTGAAATGAAATCACTTAAGTGTGCCAAAATATCTTTTTGAACATTCTTTAAAAATGTTTGTATCTTTGGATATTTTTTATACTTATTTCTCATTTCATTAATTTGAATACTTACTGCAAATAATGCAATATTATTTTGCCAAGAATTCATTTTTTCGTTTGCTTTACGTTCTATCTCTTTTATTTTTTGCATCGTTTCAATAGTTGCCTTTTGAATATCTACAGAACGTTGTTCAAACTCAGCTTTTGTAGCTTCGTCAAGTGCATTGAACTCTTCTTCTGATAATGTTTTTCCATCAATCATAGGTAAGAAATAAATACCAGATGGAGTGTTTTTTATTTCAAAACCTTGACGCATAGCATCCTTATTTAACTTTTCTATTAACTTAACTTTCTTTTCTTCAACAGATTGTTCAATATTATTTTTTTCTGTTGCAAAATCTTGATTATTAAAAGCAGATTTAATTTCCACTCTTGTTGTTTCTATAAATTGATCCATGTCGTTTAAGAATTCTCTACCCATTTTAGCAGGAAGAGAAATTGCAACAGGCTCATTTGGATTATCAAAATTATAAACATAGCACCAATCATCTGGAACAGGTTTATTTTTCGCAGCGGCATTCAATTTATCTCTTGCATAAATAGTCTTCCCTATTCCTGTTGGTCCCTCAAGATACATATTGTATCCTTTGATATCAATATTAAGACCAAACTCCATCGCTTTTATTCCGCGTGTTTGACCTATTGTTCCCACAAAAGGTTCCAACTCTTTCGTTGTTTTGAATTTAAAAACAGTTGGATCACAAGCTTTCTTTAATTGGTTAAAGCTAAGTTCTTTAATTCTTGACATTTTATTTCTCCTTTGTAATTTATATTTTTAATTCTTTAGTTCCAATGACATTATAATTGCATCCTCACGCGTATTATCCGGATTTTTGTAATATTCTTTTCGAATGCAATCTTCTTTAAATCCAAACTTCTTATACAACTCTTTAGCAGCAACATTGCTACTTCTTACTTCTAATAAAACATACGCTATTTCATGTTCCTTGCATAACTTAAACATTTCTTCTACAAGTTCTGTAGCAATATGTTTATTTCTATATTCTCTACTAACAGCTATATTAGTTATATGACACTCATCCATAACAAACCAAAGTCCAATAAAACCAACTACTTTATCGCTATCTTTAGCAACTAAGTATGTAGCCAACATGTTATTAAATTCATCTTCAAATGATTTTCTAGACCACGGTATAACAAATGAATCTTCACAAACTTTCAAGATATCATCGATATCTTCCAGCTGCATTTTTTCTATTTTAATATTCTCCATCTAGCATCCTCTCCGCTTGTGATTTTTTAAGATATAACGGATTTAATTTATCCATCTCATCAAAATCATTATTTTGCGCTCTAGCCAATGCAGCTTTTGCAACAGATGATGCTAATTGATTGTTTAAATGAAGTGGTGCAAAATATGCTTTTTCTCCGAATGATTCTTCAAATCGAGTTTTAAAATTTTGCGCTCCGTCTCCAACAAAAATAATCTTTGAATGTTGTTCTTCTAAAATCTTAATTAGTGTTTCCAAATCTTCTGTAATATAATCACCAATTCTTACAGGTTTTCCATTTTCATGTTTATACATTCCAGCATATACATTGTTGTTTTTGGCATCAAGCACACTGCAGATGATTCCATCAAACTCACTAACATTATGCGCTAGAGCTTCCAAAGTAGAAACTCCAATTACTTTTTGATTTGTTCCTAATGAAAAACCTTTTAATGTTGCAATACCAATTCTAAGTCCCGTAAAAGAACCTGGTCCCAACGCACACGCTAAAACATCTATATCTTTCAAATCTATTTTTGAAAATTTACAAAGTGTATCAATTATTGGAAGTAATGTTTCTGAATGTGTTATTCCGGTATTTAAATTAAAATCACAAATCACCTTTTGTTCATCCAATATGCAAACACTGCAATTTTGACCCGAAGTATCAATAGCTAAAATTTTCATTATGAAATTGCCTCCTTAATTATTTGGTTATATCTTTCACTTGTTGTATGAAATGAAAAACTTCTTTTAGTATCATCTTCAGTATCTTTTTTGATATTTATTCTAAGTACGTCTTTAGGAAGATATTCTTCTATCTTCTCTCCCCATTCAATTAAGCATATTCCTTGTTCAAAAAATTCATCTCCACCAATTGCTAAAAACTCTTCTGGAGATTCAAGTCTATATACATCAAAATGAAAAAGTTTCAAATCATCCTTTAAACCGTACTCATTAACAATCGTAAACGTAGGACTTGAAACTTCATCCTTTTTTCCAAAATACTCTAAAATTCCAGAAGTAAACAATGTTTTTCCTGCACCTAAATCTCCGGTCATAACTATAACATCACCTTTTTTCAAATGCGGTGCAATTCTTTTTCCTAGTTCTAATGTTTCTTCTGTAGAATTTGAAGTTGAAATAATATCATACATAAAAAAACCCCTTCTACACATTATTTCACGATTATTTTATACCAATTTTTTCAAAGTGTAAACCCAAAAAACGGAAAAAAGACACTTCTAAAACAATTAAGGGACACTCCTAAAAAGGACACTCTTTCAAATTTGTTTGTTCTAAATTTGAAAAAATGTCCTTTTTAGGAGTGTCCCCTTTTAATTCATTATTTCTTCTGCTTCTTCTAAAGTTATAATTCCATATTCCATCATTTTATCAAGCACTTGCCTTTGTCTTTGTTTCGCCAAGTCTGGATTTACTGTTGGTGCATATACTGACGGCGCATTTGGAATACCAGCAAGCATTGTTGATTCCTCGATTGTCATTTCGATAGGATCCTTATCAAAATATCTTCTACTTGCATCATAAACAGTATAGCAACCTTCTCCAAAATAACTCGTGTTTAAATACAATTCTAAAATTTTATCTTTATCGCACTCTTTTTCAATTTGAAAAGCCATAAAAACTTCTGCGATTTTTCTTTCGATTTTTTTTGCTTGAGTAAAATACACATTCTTTGCTAGTTGTTGTGTTATCGTGCTTCCACCTTCAACAAATTCACCAGCAGCAATGTCATTTTTTACAGCTCTCGCAATCGAAATTATATCAATTCCCGAATGAGAATAAAACCTTCTATCTTCAACAGCAAGAACTGCTTGAATATAAATTTCTGGAAGTTCTTCTATCGTTGTGTACGATTCTTTTTCCTGAATTTCCGAAACCATTTCTTGAATACTTTTTTCGACTATTGCATCACTGTACATTTTATAACCTTTATAAATTACAGTTCCACAAACCATAATAACAACTAATAGGCATACAAGAATTATATTTTTTATAAATTTCAAAAACTTCATCTATTAGTAAATCCCTTCTCTTAGTAATTAATACTTATGATAACGTAATAATCGCATTAATCTTATCTTCAGTTTTTAATACAACAATTTTCTTATCATCCACATTTTTGCAATATACTTTAATTGTTTCACCAAGCATAATTTCTTTTTTAAATTCCATTTGTAAATTGTTAAAATGTTGATTATTCATATCAACATCACTAATTGATTTATATGCTGCATTTAAGTAATTTGCATTATGAAAATGATTGTTTACATCGATATCTTTTTCAGTAACTATATATTCTGACTCTTCATCAAATTCTTCTGGCATTATTGTTTTTTCAAAATCCTCAAAAATATTTCTTGATTCTGCACCATAAGCTTCTGCCAACTCTTTATCAAAACGCATAGGACGTCTAGTTTCTAAATTCATGATACACCACTTAGATGAAGCCTGTATCATCACTTCTCCTTGTGAATCAAAAACCTCAAAATCTCTAACAGAATAAATACCAGTTGAATTTCTCACCCAAGTTTTTATTAAAATTTCTTCTCCTGCTTTTGGTCTTTTTAAAACAAATAACCTCCAAACAAGTACAACCCAAGCTTTATGTTCTCTATTGAATTCTTCTGCATTATTACCAATAAGGTTCGAATGAGTCCCTGCAATATCTGTTAATATCTCTAATATTTCTTCGTTTTTTATTTCATTTGTATTATTCACCGATTCTTTTGATATTATATATTTTTTCTCAACTATCATATTACACCTCTCAAATGAGACAATTATAACACAAAATTTATTTCATCGAGGCATTTTCATAAAAAAATCTCATTCTTGGCATTTGCTTATAGCAATATACAAATTAATCCTCCACTTCCCTCATTTATTATTTTTTCTAACGTTTCTTGCAATTTGCATTGAGCATCTTCTGGCATTTTACTAAGTTTTGTTTGAAGCCCTTCATTTACTAATTCATGTAGAGATTTTCCAAAAATATTAGACCCCCAAATCTTTATTGGATCATCTTCAAATTCTTTCATCAAATAATTAATAAGCTCTTCAGATTGTTTTTCACTTCCAACAATCGGAGAAACTTCCGTTTCAATTTCAGCTCTTACAATGTGCAAACTTGGCGCTTTCGCCTTTAGTTTTACACCAAACTTCGAACCTTGTTTTACTATCTCAGGTTCCGCTAACGCTAAATCTTCTATATCAGGATACACAATTCCATAACCTTTGCGTTTTACTTCGTTTAATGCACTTTCAATTTTGTCATAACTTCTTTTACTTTGTGAAAGACTTGTTACAATAGAAAATAAATCTCCTTCTTCTTGAACTTTTATTCCAGAAATTTCGGTTAAAATTTTATAAAACAAATCTTGCCCCAATTCTAAATTTACTGCTGCACTTCCTTCTCCAACTTTTATTTCTGACAATTTTGCCAAGCTTATATTTTCATTTTTATTAATTTCATTTACAACATCTTTTATCTGTCTTAAATTTTTTATCGTCTTAAAATTATTTTTAGCTATGTTTCTAATATCATTTTTCAACCAATGTTCATCATCAATATTATCAGTCCATTTTGGTAGATTAAAACTAATTTCATTTATCGGAAATTCATAAAGTAATGTTTCGATTATATTATTAATATCATCCTCAGATAATAAAGAACAATTTATAGGTATAACTGGCGCATCATATTTCTTTATCATCTCTTTGCAAAGAATATTTGTGTTATCTGAATACGGACTATTCGTATTCAGTAAAACTACAAATGGTTTTCCTTGAAGTTTCAAATCTGTTATAACTCTTTCTTCTGCATTTAAATAATCTTCTCTTTCTAATTCAGTAACGCTACCGTCTGTAGTTACTACAATACCTATCGTAGAATGTTCGTCAATTACTTTTTTAGTTCCTATTTCAGCCGCCTCTTCAAAAGGTATTTGCTTATCTGACCAAGGCGTATTAACCATTCGAGGTACATCTCCCTCCATATGTCCTACTACATTTTTTGTAAGATATCCCACACAATCAATCATTCGCATATTAAATTTCGAATCACCAACTAATATTTCAATTGCTTCATTTGGAACAAATTTAGGTTCTGTTGTCATTATAGTTTTTCCATTAGAACTTTGAGGCAATTCATCCATTGCTCGTTGTCTTTTATATTCATCTTTAATATTTGGAATAACCGCAAGATTCATAAAGTTTTTTATAAATGTAGATTTTCCAGTTCTCACAGGACCAACAACACCTATATATATTTCCCCATTAGTTCTTGTTGCAATATCACCATATATATCGTAATTATTCATACTATACCTCCTTAAACTTACGTACATATAACCTAGTAAACTATATGTACAAGTAAAAGGTTTAGAACAAAAAAATAAAAGTATCGTTTATTACGATACTTTTATCTTAAGTATATTAAAATTATAAATCAAATTTAATATCCTGTGTTTTCTTTTCAATTGCAGAATTTTCTGATACATTTTCTTCAATTGTTGGGTTAATATCACTTTCGCTCAAAGTATTATCAAGACCTGTGCTTTCAAATACTTTTTCAAGAGTAGCATCTTCTCTTGAATCCGGAAGTGAATCAATTGAAACTTTTTTACTAGCTAAGAATAATGCAATTTCAGCGGCTACAGCATATAAAACAGCTGTTATAAACCAATGTAACTGAGCTTCTTTTTTAGCTTTTTCGATTTCAGCATCAATATCTAGATTTAGAGCCATTTCTAAATTCGCTAAATCTTCTTCAGTCGCAAAATCTTTTATATCATATCCTGCTTTTTCTAATTCTTCCATTGTCTCTATTATTTCTTGTTGTTCTGCTTTTAACTTTTCAAAAGTTTCTCTATTTTCTTTTACATTTGTCGTTACAGAATATAATCCCAAAATTATTATCACATGCGCCACAGCTAATAGATTCTTTTTCATAACGTCCCCTTTTCCTAAAAAATTTTCAAACTTGTTTTTTAAATTTTAGTAAAAAAACTATTCTAAACCTTACTCTCCTAAGAAAATTTAAAATTTTTATTATTTTTTCACACTAAGTTTTCTCTCACATAACACTTAATCTAATATTTTTCAAATGTACTTTTTGGCACAAGCAAAAGAGGAGAACAAGCTTACGCTCATTCTCCTCTTCGCGAATCGGAATTACTCAATCAGGAACAAGTCCTTTTTCAGCAGCTCGCCCTCTTTATCGTACCCCAGATACAAGATTACTTCAATCTCTTCACCTTCTTCAACAAGGTTGTACCACTCTTCGCTGTCAAATGTTTCAGTGATATCCTCATATTCTACGGTGATTTCGTATCTTTCCGGATGATGCTGAGGAGACATTGTAGTAACCTTCCCAACTTTTATAGGGATATAGGTGGTATACGCGCCACGATAATTTTTTTCAACTACCTTTGCGGTTACCTTTACTTCTTCCTCCCTCTCAACTCGGCCGCATCCGCCAAGTACAAAGACAAAAGAGATCAATAAAACTGCTGCTGTGATTGTAATTATAAATTTCCGTTCCATATTTTCCTCCTTTTATTGTGGTTGGATATTCGCACAAGAAATCGTACGTAATAATATTATACCTCCCTTTACATAATTTTTCAATTGAGTTGCCTCTTCTTCACCTTCCAATATAAAAAATCCCATCTTTTGATCAAAACTTCTTACTCTGCAACTTTAAACTTGCACGCCACTAAAAAATTATATCCACGCCTAAAAGTATTCAAAGAAAAAATAAAAAAGCACCATTTTCACGATGCTTTCTTGGTATTCTAATTCATATTTTCATCTAAATTATTATCTTCTTTTAAAAGTTCCTCTTTTTGTAGCTCTTCAATAGTATTTTGAGCAGCTTCACAATACTTCTTACTTACTAAAAATAGAGCTAATTTTGAAAGTAACAAATATTCTAAAAACGTTACAATTATTGTAATAATTATAATGTGTGGTGCATACGAAAATGCAAGAAGAGCGTAAAAAGATACTAGTCCACCAATCATACCCACCAAAGGATTTTTTTTCATAACTTCTTCCATATTTTTCTGTTCAAGCTCCATGACGCTCTCCTTTAAGTCTATATATCCAGAAACCATATAAACCACTGCAATCACTATAATAACGAGCGTTGTTATAATTATATATTTATTTATTTTTTCTTTTAGTTTAAAATAATCTTTTTCTGGACATTTAGAGAAACTCTTTTTAATCACAGCAAACGCAATAAAAAACAAAAGTATAAATAAAGCTTGTGCTCCACTCAAAACAAAATTATCAAAAAAATTTAATATCAAACACGCTCCGATTATGTTATACCAACTTGTATCCAAATAAAAATTGGGGCTAATTTTAACGAAAGTTCTAATGTTTTATTTTGAGTTTCATTTTTCATTTTTATTCCCCCATTTATTTTTAACTTTACTATATCATGTGAATTTTAAATTAGCCCCACTTAAAAAGTGAGGCTTCATTCATAAATTTATGATTGTTTTACTAATTTTTGTCTAACAGGATTGTGAAGAGCTTGAATCTCTCTATCTGTTGTTCCTGTAGTAATCGTTGTATCTTTTCCGTTTACTTCCACAGCTGTGCCTAAGCTTTCTGCGTTTGCTAAAGAAGAAAGTTTTGTTTTACTCTTAGCCTCTGATTTAGCCATAGCAATTGTTTGTTTGTATACATCCATTGTCTTTTTACTGATTGTATCCCAATTAAACTCTGCAACAACTTTTTCTTGAGCTTTCTTCGCCATTCTTTCACATAGCTTCTCATCAAATAAACATTCCAAAATTGAATCCGCTAATGAATTTGGATTTCCAGCATAAGATTTCATTCCATCAATTCCATGAGAGATTATTTCATTTAATCCACCAATATCTGAAACTACAGTTGCAGCTCCTGCAAGCATACCTTCAAGTGCAACAATTCCAAATGGCTCATATAAACTTGGGAATGTAGCAATATCGATAGCTTTGTACATTTTTGTAATTTGAACATCATTTAAATATCCAGTAAAGTAAACTTTATTATCTAAACCTAAGTAATTTGTTAAACCTTTTAGTTCATCTAAACATGGACCACGTCCAGCAATTACAAATTTAACATTTGGATAATTTGCTAAAATCTTTGGCGCAGCATTTAAAAGAACTTGAATTCCTTTTTCGTTAACTATTCTTCCAGCAAAGAAAATTATCTTCTCATAATCAGAAGCATAGTTTCTTCTAAATTCCCAATCTCTTTCTTTTCCTTCAAATTTATTTACATTGATACCATTTGGTACAACATGAACATTTTCGGTAGGTTTTCCAAAAAGATTTTTTATTTCATTTTTCATAAACATACTATTACAAATAACATTTGAAGCTTCATATGTTAACATCCATTCAACATCATTTACATATCCTTGAGAGCTATTGTGGATTCCTCTATTTCTTCCACTCTCTGTAGCATGGATTGTAGCAACTAATGGTAATTTGTATGTTTTCTTAATCGCTCTTGCCGCATAAGCAACAAGCCAATCATGTGCATGCACGATATTAAATTTTCCGTACTCTTTGATAACATCTGCAGCTTTTTCAACCATACAGAAATTAAGTTGCATAACCCAATCTATAAAGTTGTTAGCATTGATAGGATAATTTGTAACTCTGTGTACAAATACTTCTCCATCTTTTTCAAATTCTTTTGTGTCTCCTTCTTGGTAAGTAATTACATGAACTTCATGACCTTGTTTTGCAAAAGTATGTGATAAATCATGTACTACCCTCGCAATACCCCCAACTATTCTTGGTGGATACTCCCATGAAAGCATCATTATTTTCATATTCCGAACCCCTTTCGCTCTTCGTTTGTTACTAGGATATTTTTCCCCTTTAATCATTTCGATTGTATCTTAACCATTTTAAAAAGTAAACAATTTTGTAAAATTATTTTTTCTATTTTTGTTTTTATTTAAACTCCCATAAAAACATCTATTTTTATCTCTTTTTCAAAGAAATTTTTCTCCGAAAATATCAAACATTTTTTCACTCCATTTTATGCTTGTTTATAAAATTTTATTCATACTTTTTTAAAACCTCACTTTCTTAATTCAATTTAAAATTTATCATAAATATTTTTCTACAACATTTTATTCTTTTCTCTTGATATTTATTTTTTCTTGATATATTATTTATTAGTAATAAATTCGTATTCGTGGTTTTTTGACTTTACGTAAGATAAAATTTAAAAAGGGAGGCCGTATTGGTGCATTTACTAAAGACAGAGTATTATGAGTTACCAACTAAATATGATAGAACCATTGTACGACTTCTTGTTCAATCACCAACTAGAATGTACGTATATTGGGATATTTCTGAAGAATCTATAAAAAACTTTGAAACAAGCAACAATAATTATTCTTCATCAACACCAGTTTTAAGGATAACAAATAAAACCATGAATTACACATACGATATTCCTATCGATCCTTATGCAAATAACTATTATATAGAAACAAAAGATGCTGATTGTGAATATCAAGTTGAACTTGGTAGAGTTGTCAAAAACGAATTTGTGAACATTTATACTTCTAATACAGTTAAAGTTCCTCGTAATGCACCTGTACCATTTGATAACGAACAAGAAATTATATATAGAAACTACATTCGAATGGATGTTTCTGATAGATTTACATTATATCGCACTCGTGATGATAACAGATACAATATTGATGGTAAACATCCTCAAGACTATTCAACGCTTGCCTTCTCATCAGAAGATACAAACGGAATTAGTTCTATGGAAAATGTAAGTTCATTTACAAGATACGAAAAATAAAACACCGACGCGAGAACAAAAAAATCTCGCGTCTTTTTCTTACTTAATTATTAAAGAGGTGAATGTTTTGAAAGAAAAAGGATATCTAAGTTTTGTGTTGCACGCACACCTACCTTACGTGCGTCACCCCGAAGCTGATACATATATAGAAGAAAGATGGTTGTTCGAAGCTATTTCCGAAACTTATCTTCCACTTCTAATAAATTTTGAAAAACTAGTTGAAGAAAAAATAGACTTTAGATTAACAATGAATGTTACTCCTCCGCTAATTACTATGCTTACAGATGAATTACTTCAACAAAGATATTTAAGATATTTATTAGAAAGATTCAGACTTGCTGGAAAGGAAATTCGTAGAACCAAAAACAACAAAGAATTAAACGATTTAGCCAAAACATATTTTTATAATTTCAAAGAATTTTATAAAGTTTATAAAAGAAAATACAATTGTAATTTAGTCGAAGCTTTTAAACACTTCCAAGATCTTGGGGTTCTAGAAATTATCGCATGTCCGGCTACACACGGTTTTTTACCATTACTTAACGTTGTTCCTTCAGCTGCCAGAGCACAAATTGCTGTTGGTGTTGAAATGTATAAAAAAGCTTTTGGAAGACAACCAAACGGAATGTGGCTTTCAGAATGTGCATATATTCCAGAATTAGAACCTTATCTAAAAGAATTTGGAATTAAATATGTTTTTTTGGAAACACACGGTATAACTTATGCAAATCCAAAACCTTTATACGGAACACTTGCACCAATAGTTTCTCCTAACGGATTAGTTGCTTTTGGCAGAGATTTAGATAGTTCAAAACAAGTTTGGAGTTCTATTTGTGGATATCCTGGAGATCCTAATTATCGTGAATTTTATAAAGATATCGGATATGAAGCTGATTGGGAATATATCAAACCTTACGTTGCAAAAGCGGGTGTGAGAGTTGATACAGGAATTAAATATCATAAAATTACAGGAAAGTCAGGACATAAAGAATTATATAATTTTGATAACGCAAAAGCTGTTGCTGAAATGCAAGCTGATCATTTCATGTATTCGAGAATAGAACAAATCAGTAATGCAGCTAAACACACGAAAAATCCACCAATCGTTACTTGCCCATACGATGCAGAATTATATGGTCACTGGTGGTTTGAAGGTCCATATTGGTTATATGTTCTTTGCAAAAAAATTCATCACAACCAAGATACATTTAAACTTATCACTCCTAGCGAATACTTAGCTAAGTATCCTGATATTCAACAATGTGCACCTTGTATTTCTACATGGGGAGCACACGGTTACAATGAAGTTTGGTTAAATCCAGGTAATGATTATATTTATAGACACTTAAATAACATCGCTGAAAGAATGCATTACCTTGCTTATATTTATAACGAACCACATGATTTACAAAAAAGAGCGCTAAACCAATGTGCCAGAGAACTTCTTTTAGCACAAAGTAGTGATTGGCCATTTATTATAACTGGTAATACGATGGTCGACTATGCGCACAAGCGAATCCGAGATCATGTTGGTAGATTCAATGCACTTGCAGATATGATTGATAAAGATGAAATAAACGAAGAATATTTGGCAGATATCGAGTATAAAGATTTGATATTCCCGGATATAGACTACAAACTTTATGCATAGAACAAAGGAACTAAGAAAATTTCTTAGTTCCTTTATTATTTAAACCTCAAAATAAAACCTCCTAAAAAGGAGGTTTTACTTTTTTATTTCATTCCAGTTATATCTTTAAAGAATTTTAATTGTGCTTTTCTTTCCTTACCATCTGAAACTGAATTTATAGAATTCATAACAGTAGTCATTTGTTGTGGACTTAATAATTCTAAAATAGCTTCCAACTCATTTGCTTGTGCAAGAGTTAAACTCGCATGCTTAGATATTAATCTTACTGCTTGTTTTGGTAACGTGTTTGTTACCATCACAATGATTTCACTTTCCATTTGATTTTTACTATTCTCATCTGAAAAATAATTATCTTTAGCTATACTTCTTGCGCGATAATAATTATCTAACATTACACTTTCATAAACTAGTATGACTTTTAATTTTACCAATTCTTTGTCTTGTGCTCCTGAAGATTGTAGTCCGTGATTAACTAATTCTATTCCTTTAGTATTTTTTCCTCGCATTATAATATAATTTGCTTCTTCAATCTTTGAAACATTCTTGTTAATAAAGTAATCGGCAAATAATATAGCTTTCTTTTGTTGTAATGAACTAAAGTCTTTATCCCACATTTCAGAACTTGTTATCGCTTCAAATATCTTTAGTATCTTATTACCTGTCTTATCTTCAGAAATTATCTTTACTAAACCTTCTTCTACAAGTTGTTTTTCTTTTCTAATAACAGCTCCAAGTTTTTCAGTAAGATTATATTCTTCCAATGTTCCTGCATATACCAATGCCTCTCTTAGATAAGTAACGATTTCTGTATTGTAATCATTTAATTGATTGATTGTTATTCTTTCTTCATTTGTAAGCTGCATTGTTCTTTCTAATTCTTTTAAGTACTTATCTTCAAAATGATATTCGTTCGCTTTTCTCGCGGCATCTTCAGCTTCTTTCTTCTTTTGTTCTTCCTCTTCTAGACGTTTCTTTTCTTCATCTTCTTTTGCCGCTTGTTCAGCTAAGTCTTTGTCAATAAACTTTTCAGCATCCGGATTAAAATATGGTTTGTTTCCTTCATCTTTTTTCGCAAAGTTTTGAGCAGTAAAATATTGAATAACCACGTTTTCTGCTTCATTTTCATCGACAATGATATCTGTAGGATTATTATATGCATAACGCCAAATCTCACCGTTATTATCATAAATAACTTTTATAACAGGTGGTGGTGAATATTTCACACCAATTTGAGCTTTAACTTTAACATCATCTTTTAATTGTTTACCATCTTGAGTTTGCACTTTTACTGTTACTAAAGCTTTCTTCTCTTGGTAAATAATATTGATAATATTATTTATCGAACCAACAGTAAGCTTAATAGGTTCTGTTCTACTATATACCCACTTTCTATTTTCAGAATCAGTAAGTTCTCTTTCAACTTGTGGAATAAATTCACTACCTACTTCTAACTCTAATAAATCTGTTGGTTTAATTGTATTACCTTCAATATCTTTATAACGAATAGATATTTCAGCTTTTGCAACTTCATAAACCATCGTTATTTCATTTTGTCTTGCATCTTCCATAACTGTAATAGGATCAAATTTAGTTTCAACAATCTCCCATTGGATACCATTATTATCTGTTATAAATCGTATTGCTTCTGGTTGATATATTGTACCAACAGGGAAGATTTTTTCTTCAGCATTTCTAAGTTCATTACCATCAATATCAGTAAACTTAGTCACAACCGGAGAAACTAACGATTCGTAAGTAAGTTTAAATACATTGACAATCTTTTCACTACCAACAGGAGTTTCTTTTATTTTCATATTTTCCGGTTCGCATTTTACGAATTTATATTGCTTTGAATCATCATCAGATATTCTTTGATCTATATCTGGTTTAAACATTCCTCCCAATTGTGCAGTCACAATTTTATCTTCAATAATCATATTACCATTCAAAGTCACGAATTGTACAACAACATCAACTTTAAGTGGCATATAAATAAGTTCAACCATGTTGTTTTTATCTTCATCATTTACAAGTAATTCTTCACGGCTTGCAGCTTTAAACTCCCAAACTCTACCATTAGAACTTTCAACTACATTTTCCGCATTTACTTTGTGTGCGCTACCTATTTGCGCCATGATTTTTCTTGATTCTTTTACTTTGTTATTATCTTCATCTTTGTAAATATAAATAACAAATGCTTTTTCTTCTTCATAAGCTAAACTTACAACATTTTCTTTTACATTTTTACTTATTTTTATTTCTGCTTTACTATTTGTATTGTAAGTCCACTTCTTATTACCTACTCCAACAACCTTTTCTATAATTTCTGGTTGATATATAGAACCAATTTGAGCTTCATACTCATTAGATGGTCTAACTTCATTTCCCATAGGATCTACATATCTAACAACCACCTTTATCATATGTGGATCATATGATAATTTTATAAAGTTTTTATCAAATGCTGTTGAAACTGTAAGAGGATCAACCTTTTTATTTCCACCAAAGAATTTATTATCTACTTTGTTTGCACTAATCCATTCTCTACCTAATTCATCTTCGATAAACTCAGAAATTTCTGGCATAACAGTTGTTCCAACTTGATGTTTTTCAATCTTAGGTTTTATTACATCTTGACCAGCAGCATCTTTATAATATGTTGTAACATCAACCAAATACTTATCGTAAGAAATCTTCATAAGATTTTCTTTTATTTCTCTGGATACTTTTATAGGTTTAAGCAAATCTTCTCTTAAATCCCATCCCAACATCTTGTCATCGATAATCTGTTTCCTAACTGCAGGTTTAAACATACTACCTATTTGTGCTTTTACAGTTTGTGGTTGAGCAATAACAAGCATATCCATATTGTAAAATTCCAAAGGAACATCTGTCATATCTTTTCTATATGAAACTATGATTATATTTTTCTCTGGATCATCAGTAACTTTAAGTTTAGACTCATTAATATTTGTATAAACCCAAGCTTTACCTTCAGCATCTACAAAGTTTTGTTTTATATCAGTAATAACAAAAGTTCCAACTTGATATTTGGTGATAACTTCTGGTGAAATAAGTTCTCCCTTTTCATCAACATATTTCAAAGTAACATCAGCAAGTAATTTATCATATTTGCATTCGATAACGTTTATTTCATCCTTTGCAACAATTTCCATAGCTGACGCTTCTTTATAAATCCAGCTAGCATCTTCAGCATCCACTATAATGTTATCAGGTTGTAACGTATATTTTTTACCTACTTGTAATTTTTCTTCTTTATCTGGTATCAAAACATTATTTTCAGAATCAATAAATTTTCTTACGATTGGAGCCATCAATGGTTCGTAAGTATTTGTAATTATATTTCCTTCTGCCCTTACAACAGGGAAATCTATATCATATTTTACAAACTTCCAACCCAATCCGTTTATATCATTAAACTTAGGTGTTGATTCGGCTCTAACTTCTTTACCAATTTGAACTTCTCTAACAGCATCTTCTTTTAGTTTTTGACCTTCTTTATTTTGAAACTTAGCAGTTACTGAAGCTCTACTTTCTTCATACAATAATAGAATTATATTTTCTTGTTCGTTTTCTTGTGCAACGATATTTATATTTTCTTCGCCAATATATTTCCATTCCCATTTATTTTTATCAATAACTTTTTGACGAATATTCGGAACATATATTCCACCAAGATTTACAGTGGTTAAAATGTCTTCAACAATTGTCTTTTCTGTTCTAACATTAATATGTTTAACAAGAACCTTTGCTTTAACTTCTTCATAAATAAATTTAAACTTATTATCTTGTTCTTTTACAATTAAGTTTTTAGGTTCTGTACGTTCTATAGACCAGCGACCGCCATCATTATCTGTAATTCTTGTAAATAATGTTGGATCATATACAGCACCAATTTGTCCATCTACATCTTTATCATCTATTAATTGATTTTCAAAAGCATCACAGAAAGAAACTCTAATTTTTGTTGTTTCTTTATCATAATAAATTGATACTATATTTTCTTCATCATGTTTTCCTACTGTTAAAGTCGGTATTTTTGACTCATCAAGTATCCACTTTCTACCTTCAGCATCTGTAAATTTTTTGATTGGTACATTTTTATATTGACTACCAGCTTGAACAATATCCATTTTTGATGGAATAAGTTCTTTAGATTCTGTATTTAAATAATTTACAGTTACTTTTGACATCCATGGTTCGTATTTTAATGTAACAACATTATCACGAACATTTTCAGAAATTACTATTGTCTTTCCCGCATCAGCCAATTTCCAAATCTTGCCGAAATTATCTATTATTTCATTCTTACTCGAATAATTGTATACCGCACCAATTTGTGCGTCTTCAACAATAGATTCTTTAATTGTTCTACCATCTAATTTTTCAAATTTCAAAGATGCTTTTGTCAGATGAGGAACATACACCGCTTCTAAAATATTTTTTGTTGCATCACTATCAACAATTATTTCATCCGCGATTGCATTTCTGTAAAGCCACTCTTTACATTCATAATCGTAAAGTAATTTTTCAAAACTTACAGAACATTTTTGTCCAATTTGAACAAAATTAACTTCTTGATCTACTAGTTCATTTCCATTTTCATCTATAACTCTCGTAACAACCTTTTGTTTTGCTTCATCATATAATAAAACAATTTCATTAGGTTCTTCTGATTTTACTAAAACTGTATTTTCAGAAGTTTCAACATACAACCATCCTAATCCATCTTCGTCTACGATGTATGGAACTGTTTCAGCACGATACACTTTGTCAACTGCATTTTGTACAACAACAGCTGGTGCAATTTCCTTACCCTGTCTTGTTTTATAACGAATAGTTACATCAGCTCTATCAATGTCATACATCAATATAACTTTGTTCTTGTTTTCATCTTCCGAAATGACCAAACGTCCTGGTCTTGCACTAACAAGTTTCCATTCATCACCTTGAGAATCTACAAAATGTTTCTTTTGTGTAAAATCAAAACTTGTACCAACCTGTACAATTTCCGCTCTATCATCAGCTAATTTTTTACCATCACGATTTATTGTCGAAATGTATACTCTTGAATATTTTTCAATATATTTAATTTCAATAATATTTAATTCAGGGTTTGAACTTATAACAAAAGTATTTGAACGATTGTTTTCTCTTACCCACTCTCTACCTTGTTTATCATTAATTACAGGTATAACATCTGGTAAATATGTCGAGTTAGGAAAAACATTTCCAATCTTGTTTTCTTTAAGTATTTCACCCTTTGAATTAACATACCTAACAATCAAATGTGTAGAACCCGGTAGTTTAACTCCACCGCTTATTATAAATCCAGATTCATCTACTTCGCTCGGATTTGTGTTATCTCCACTAAAGAAATTACCGTTCGAAGTACTTGCAGAAGTTCCGTTATACATCGTAATGCCACTCTTTTCCACGTTTCTTAACGGAATATAAATATCAACTTCAATTTGTGGAACTGGTAATGAATCCGTACCGTAGTAAGGCATATCCTCATAAATATATCCAAGCAAATCCGGAATACAACTATCATCAATTATAGTTTCTCTTCTAATTACTACCGCCATTGCATTCACATTAAAATCTGCAATTGATTGTTTGTTAATCAAATTTCCTTTTCTATCTGTATATTCAAGTTTATTTCCTATTGTTGTTGCATCATCCAAAACATTTTCAACTAATTTGTATTTATATCTTCTAGCAACATTATCTTCAATAGTTATATAAAGTCTTTCTTCAAATTCAGCCGGATCAGTTATTATTCTATATCTATATCTTAACGGTTCGAACGTATCTGATTTAACAGGCAAGTTATTATAAATAATATCTGTTGATGGACAAACAAGTTCTCTATTAAGTTTTGATAAAATATCACGAATAACATTTATATCTAATTCTTGACTAGATTCCATTCTTGCTCTTCTTATAATTTCTTTTGCGACATTATCTAGTTGTGTATCATCCAAAAACAATTCTGAATACATAGCTTTATCAGAAGGTCTTGTAGCAACAAATATCGCAATTTCTCCTTGAACACCTCTCGTTTTTTCTAACCAATAATATGAAACACTATTTAACGGAAAATCAACACCGCTTGGTAAATCACCCATTTTTACATATGGATCATTTGTGATTTTTCCAATTTTAACACTCTTAGATTTTATTTTTATACTTGCTTCTCTTTCCAAAATTTCTAATCTATTTGTTTTTGTATTTATATATCTTAATGAATACGAATTTAATCCTTCTGCATATTTTGATTCTGCATCATAATTTCTAATTAATGGATTTAAATCATTAACCGCCATTTCATCGATAACAAAATCAGATAAAAGCATTGTAAGAATATCTCTTACTTTTCTATCATTTAAAACAATTTTTTTGCTATTTAAAAAAGCTTCGTAATATTCTTTTGTTATTTCATCTCTTTCTGGTTTATATACTTGTTCATATGTCATGTTATTATACATGTACATAGATTTTTGAGATGGTTTATATAAAACAATTTTTATTTTTCCTGCTTCTGTAATTGCAACAACTGCACATCTTTTTGATAATGTATAATCAGCTGTTGGAATTCTAGTTTTTACTGCAGACTCCGTCGATGAAGGTGTAATATCTCCTTCTAAGATTTCACATTGTAAAATTTCTTCACCTATATTTAAAAACGTCCTAATAATTTCAACATTAGGAGAGTCATATTCTTCTATCGTAAAAATGTTACCTTCAATTTCCTCATCAGTAAACTGTGACATTCTTTCATCTATGATATCTAAATTCAATTTGTTAACAATTGAATTTATTGTCACATCGTTATATCCCATTTCAGTAAGTTTTTCTCTAAGTACACTTCTACCTGTTTTCATTCGTTCACCCCTTGATAAAAAATCAACTACGCACATACTAATACCGATATTATTATATCTCAGTGTGTATTTTTTTCAATACTTTTAAACATACTAAATTAAATAACTTTTAAAGGAGATTTAAGTTGCAACCAAAATTTTTAATATTAAAATTTTATTCCAAAACACTTAATGATTTGTTTGTAAAAAAACTTTTAGAATGTCAAAGTATAAAATTTTTCAACAAAAAAATTAACGGTGTATATTGTGTAATTATAAAGTGCAAAAATTATTATGAAAAAATTTTAAACACACACGTTTCTACAGACATCTATCACACATATATTTACCTTTATACCAGCATTTCATTACTACTTTCCGAAATAATAATTTTAGAATTTGAAACAAAATTAGCAAGACAAATTTTATCTTCTAAATATCATCATTTAAACTCATACGAAAAGCAAAAAATAAATTCCATTTTAAATTTTGTATTAGACAAAAATTATCCAAGCATTAATTCAAAAAAATTATATCTATATCGCAAAGATTTAATTTTAAATAAACTGTTATTACATTTTAGACATCACAATTATTTGTACGTTGATCACTTTATTTTTTTCAAACTTACGGACTATTATTTGCATTTAGAAAATATAATTTCAAAAACATACACACTATATTAAATTATTTTTTAACACGCTTCAAATCATTTATTTCATTTGACATTTAAAGCATATTGATAGATAATATTTGTGTATGTAAATGCGAATTACAAAGGAGGAAATTTAAAGTGTACTTGTTCGGAAAAATAACTGTTAAACCACAACTACCAGATAGAATATCAGAGCTTTCAACTATCGCAAATAATTTGTGGTGGTCTTGGAATACTTATGCTCTACAACTATACGATTATATTGATTCAAATTTATTTGCGAAAGTTGGAAAAAATCCAATCAAATTTCTTTCACAAATAAATCAAAAAAGACTTGTTGAAGTTGCAAATGATCAAGAATTTTTAAAAGAGTATGATTTAATTGCAGAAAATTTTAAAAATTATATTTCATCAAACACAACTTACTTCAATGATCATTTTCCAAATAACAAAAAAGATATAATTGCATATTTTTCTGCTGAATATGGTTTGGATGAAACTTTGCCTATTTATGCCGGAGGTCTTGGAATACTTTCAGGAGATCATTGTAAATCTGCAAGTGATTTAGGAATTCCTTTTGTTCCAATTGGGCTTTTATATAAACAAGGATATTTTAATCAATTTATAAATAAAGACGGTAGCGAACTTTTTGACTACTCTCAAGTAGCACTTGAAGATTTACCAATCTCACCAGTGCTTGACGAAAATAAAAACGAACTTGTTATTTCGGTTAATTTTCCTGGAAGAGTAGTATATTTAAAAGTTTGGAATATAAACATTGGTAGAGTAAAATTATATCTATTAGATTCTGATATAGATTTAAACTCTAATATGGATAGACAACTTACATTAAAACTATATGGTGGAAATCAAGAAATGAGAATTGCTCAAGAATTCATTCTTGATGTAGGTGGTATGAAACTTTTAGATACTTTGGGAATCAAGCCAACTATTTATCATATGAACGAGGGTCATTCTTCATTTGTTGCAATTGAAGTTATCAAAAAATTCATGGAAGAAAAAAATGTTTCGTTTGAAGTTGCAAAAAAACTTGCATCTAATTGTACTGTTTTTACAACACATACGCCAGTACCTGCCGGTAACGATATCTTCCCTGTCGATTTAGTTGACAGATACTTTGCACCTTACTACGAAGATTTAAAAATATCAAAAAATGATTTCTTAAATCTTGGTATGAAAAATGAAAATGCATTTGGAGAAGGATTCAACATGGCTGTGCTTGCGCTTAAAATTGCTGGTGCGAGAAACGGTGTAAGTAAATTACATGGAGAAGTTTCAAAAGAATTATTCTCTGATTTGTGGCCAGAAACAGCTTCTAACGAAATTCCTATCGACTATGTTACAAACGGAATTCATACCGGAACATGGCTTGCTCCAACATTAAAAGATTTATACAACGCTTACTTAAGACCATTCTGGCAAGAACAAGTTTATGACAGAGAAGTTTGGAACGATATAGATAATATTCCTGATAAAGAATTATGGAACGCACATATGATTCAAAAAAATAAATTAGCTAACATGCTAAGAAAAAATATTAAGAATCAAAAAATTAGACATGGTGTGTCTATGGAAGAATTAAATGAAGTAGAAAAATATTTTGATCCTAACGTTTTAACAATTGGTTTTGCAAGACGTTTTGCAACATACAAACGTGCAGATTTAATATTTAAAGATTTAGAACGTATTACAAAGATTTTAAATGATACTTCAAAACCTGTTCAAATTATATTCGCAGGTAAACCACATCCAGCAGATGTTCAAGGTCAAGACTTAGTAAAGAGAATACATCAAATTTCTGAAATGCCACAATTCAAAGGCAAAGTATTCATACTAGAAAATTACAACATGGCTGTTGCAAGACATCTTGTTAGCGGTGTTGATGTATGGTTAAACAATCCACGTAGACCTTTAGAAGCAAGCGGTACTAGTGGTGAAAAAGCCGGTGTTAATGGTGTAATCAACTTCAGTATTCTTGATGGCTGGTGGTACGAAGGTTACGATGGCGAAAATGGTTGGGCAATCGGCGATGATACAGAATATACAAATTATGAAGTTCAAGATAACGCTGACTCTCAAAGCATTTATAACATATTAGAAAATGAAATTATTCCGCTTTATTATGCTAAAGATAATCACGAAAAGTGGATTAAGAAGATGAAATCATCTATTAAATCTGTTGGTGGAATTTATAACACTGCTCGTATGCTTGTTGATTATCTAAACAAACTTTACATTCCACAAATTAATAGAATCAATTCTTTGTGGGAAAATGTTGAATCAGTAGAAAATTACTTAACTTGGGAAAGTGATATTAAATCAAAATGGTCTTTAGTTAAAGTTATCCCTACATCTCCTCTTAACGAATTATTTGTAAGAGCAGGAAACAACATCGAAATGAAATGTGGAGTTTCTTTAAACGGAATCAATCCAGACAGTGTTACTGTTGAAGTTTATTGCGGAAAGATAGACGAACAAGGAAAAATGGTAAATAGTCTATACTCTGAAATGCAATTAGCAAAAGATTTAGGTAATTCAAATTATGAATATTCAACAAATCTTTCTATAGATGATGGCGGAAGCTACGGATATACATTTAGAGTTTTACCCAAAAATGATTTAATTATAAACAAACATGATTTATCAATGTGCAAGTGGTTGACAAATTAAAGTTGAAAGGAAGATTTCAATGAGAAGAACAAAAATCGTTTGTACTCTTGGACCCGCGGTTGATAATGCACAAGTTCTTACAAAAATTTGTACAGCCGGCATGAATGTTGCAAGATTCAATTTTTCACATGGAGATTACGCAGAACAACAAAAAAGAATTGACTTGTTCAAAAGTATTCGTGATGAATTGAATCTTCCAATCGCAACAATGCTTGATACCAAAGGACCAGAAATAAGAATCGGAGCATTTAAAAACAATGAAATATTTTTAGAGGATAATTCTTTCTTCACATTGTGCAATAGAGAATGTTTAGGTGATCAGGAACGAGTTTTCGTGAACTACGATTCTCTATATTCAGAAATTTCTGTTGGCTCTACAATCCTTATAAACGATGGATTGATCGAATTGTGTGTTGAAGAAATAATAGGAAAAGATATTAAATGTAAAGTTATACACGGTGGCAAATTAACAAATAAAAAGAGCGTTAACGTACCTGGATTATCATTAAACTTTCCTCTTATTACTGAAAAAGATGAAGAAGATATTTTGTTTGGAATAAAAAATGGATTTGATATGATTGCAGTTTCCTTTGTTAGAAAGGCCGATGATATCTTAGCAATAAGACATCTTTTAGATGAACACGGTGCATCAAACATTTACATTATCGCGAAAATAGAAAACCAAGAAGGAATAAACAACTTCGATTCTATTTTGAATGTTGCCGATGGAATAATGGTCGCTCGTGGTGATTTGGGTGTAGAAGTTTCTGCTGAAAAAGTTCCTAGCTTACAAAAAACATTCATAAGAAAGTGTAATCAAAAAGGGAAGATAGTTATTGTTGCTACTCAAATGTTAGAATCAATGACCACTTCTCCCCGTCCAACTCGTGCTGAGGTAAGTGATGTTGCAAATGCGGTTTATGATGGTGCTTCTGCAGTCATGTTATCAGGTGAAGTCGCAGCCGGTAAATATCCAATCGAATGCGTAACGATGATGGCTAGAATTGCAAAATCTGTTGAAAACGATATAGATTATTGGAAAAAATTTAACAATATAGATACCGATTATCTTATAGGCAATAGACCAAATCTAATTGTTGGGCACGCACTATGCGAACTTGCGATGCAAAAAGAAGCTAAAGCTATTTTTTCAATATCTTCTGGCGGTCACACACCATCTGCGATTTCAAGCTTTAAACCAGCTTGTCCAATATTCGCAATAACACCAAATGCACCTACTGCAAGAAAGCTTGCAAGCGTTTGGGGCGTTATACCAATACTAGTTCCCGAATCTGAGGATGAAAACGAATTAATTCGTAATGGTTTGGAAATCGCAAAAGAATTTGGATATATTTCAGATGGCGACACGGTAATTATTGGTGAAAGCGATACTTATGCAAAAAATCAATTATTAGGCGTTTCACAATCAAAAAAAGTTGGTGGAATATATATAATTTAAAGATCAAAAGACTAGTTTATCAGTAAAACTAGTCTTTTTCGTTCATTTAAAATGAAAAAACGCCCCATTTGTCTTTTTGGGGACAGTCCTAAAAAGGACACTTGTTTTTTGCTTTGCAAAAGCAGACTTAGTTCGCAAATGTCCTTTTTAGGACTGTCCCCGAAGAGCCCCGAAAAGAATCAACAAATTTGTTTACAACGAGTGTCCCCTATGCACGAAATATTTTTAATTCTTTTTTATTGACAAAATAATACATTCATGTTAATATACTAATTGTCGCTTAACCAAGTGACCCATGGGTCTGTAGCTCAGCTGGATAGAGCAACGCCCTTCTAAGGCGTGGGTCGGGAGTTCGAATCTCTCCAGGCTCACCATGGAACCTCGTAATCACAACGATTACGAGGTTTTTTTATCCTTTTAACATTTTACATAATTTCTAAATTATGGTATAATATAATTGCTCATTTATATAAAATGACTTTAAGGAGGTACACACTATGAGCAATGCAACAGAATTTACAACAACGATCGTAACACCTGCCCTCAGGGCGTTTGCGCACAAACACAACCCAGAAGCACTTTTTGGCCAGCCTGCTCGCAGCGGACTCGGCGCAAAAACCGTTCACATCCAGAATGTTCTTGGAATCGGCCTTATGATCCCCCACGAGGATCTTGATACCGAACTTCTCGACATCTGCCTTTTGCTCCACGACATCGGTCGTAGCGCTCAGTGGAATATCCAGCAGTCCTTTAACGACCGCCTTGTGAACCACAGATACATCGCTCTCCAGATGGTTGAGCAGTATATTCGTGACAACAAAGTGCAAGTTACTCATGACTGGAAAATTGTCACTGACGTGATGCAATATCACGGTGTTTCCCACATGTATCCATTCGTAAGCGAAGCTTCTCTTCCCTACGTCAAGATTGTCTCTCAGGCAGACGATATCGAAAACGGCTGTCTTGGTGCACTTGGCTACCTGGAAAATGAAAAAGCCCGCGATGACAAAGGATATATCGCAGCAGATCCGTACCGAAACCAGCGTGACTGCAATCCTGAGCTTTTCGGATATCTCGAAAGAGGTGAAAAGTTCAACAAGATGGAACTTTGCCACACCTACGCAGAGTATTTCGTCTTTGCAGCAATGCTTGCTGTGAACGCCTGCATTCACCATGGCGAAATCGCCAAAAAGGCTATGGCTACACATTGCTACTCCTATAATCAGGAGTGCGTCACCATTCATTGTGACGCCGTAGATGGCTATTGCCGAATCTTCCAGCAGCACCTTCACCCCGAAGATGCTGAGAGAGCCTGCGCTATTATCAAAAAAATGTGCAGATAAACCTTACAGTACCCACTAGACTTTAAGTCCGGTGGGTTTTCTCTTTTCATCTAACATCCAATGGATTCTCCGTCCCCAACTGGGACAAAAAAAGCCGCGAGTATTCGCAGCTTTTACTTTTATTATATAACTTTTGCTACTATTACTGTCATATCATCCTTTGCAATACCAAAATTTGAATCAATTGTTTCTTGCAAAATGATGTCTGCCAATCTTTGAGCCGTAATATTTTTTACCGTACCTAATAGTTTTTTCATTGTTTCTAGCCCATCTTCCGGCATTGCATCAAGAATCCCATCTGAAACCATCACCACTAAATCGCCACATTTTAAAAGTTTTGTTTTAGCTTCAATTTCAATATCTCCTAAAATTCCAACTGGCAAACTATTTGATTCTACAGTTAAAAATTGTCCATCCCTTCCATGTATAAATGTTGGACACGCTCCAATTTTTATAAACTCTGTAAGTCCAACCAACGGATCAAATATCATAGCATCAATTGTTGCAAAATTATCAGGATTTTTCCCAACTAACATATATGAATTAATAAGCTTTATTGCTCTATCTTCCTCAAATCCAGTGTTTAATAATTTTTCTAAATTCAAAACAACTTTTTTGCTATTTCTAGCAGCAATTTCACCAGAGCCCATACCATCGCTTATTGCCACCAAAATTTTTCCATCTTTTAGTTTTATAATCGTACTACTATCACCAGAAATAATACTATTATGTTTTTTAGCTTTCGCAATTCCTAACTCTAAAGTATGAATTTCATTTTCAACATTTTCCTCTTCTTGAGACACGTGAATTTTTATTCCATCTTTCATCTTATCTATTTCATGCGAAACTTCTTTTAATTGTGACGCCATTTGAACTCTTTGCTCTTTAACTTTTTCTTGCCAATCTTTATTCACCTTATATATTTCATAACAAAGGTTTAATCCTTCAGAAAATAACGCCTTTTCTTTGCAAATAGAGTCAATTAAAACATCTTCTGTTATCACATTTTCTTTTTGCAAATATTCTATTGCATTAAACGTTTCTTGATACATTTTATGATAATTTTGTTTCCAACAGACTTCGTAATTTGCACAGCGTTTACAAGTATTTGAATTCAAAGTTTTTATAAAACTTCCTATTAAATCTGTAGGAACATCATCATGACTATTTGAAACATTGTCTGCTATATCATTTATAACATCACTTACCGCACCCAATTTAAATATTGTAGAATCTTCGATATAACCCGAAGTAACTTCACCAGGTAACGCTCTATTGTAATCAAACAAATCATCTAATATTACTAATAACTTTTTCGGTATCAAAAATAGTACAACTGATGCAGTTATTATTTCTTTTATACTTATCAAAACTTCTGTTGAACCATTTGCAAAAAACACTAGAACAATATTTCCTAAAACGAATCCAACTACAGCTCCCCATTTTCCAAACTTAGCAAGAAGTCCTGCTAAAAGTCCACAAAATGCATATGTAGCCACCGTGGCAACATTTCCAAATCCCATAAGTCCCATTGCAAGCGAAATTACTAAACCACTTGTAGCTCCAATAGAACTTCCAAACTTCCATCCTAAAAGCATTACGCTAAGTATACTAACTGTTCCTCTTAAAGTAATACCTCCAAAACCAACATTTCCAAAACTACTTACCAAAAGCGAAACAATTACTCCCATTGAAATCAAGCTTTCAGTAGAATATATTTTTGCTTTATCTATGTTGTACAAGACAGGAATACCTTCCGCAAAAATCAAATAAAATACTCCTACCATTATACTGTTATAAACGGCAAACAATGCATCGTATAATAACAATCCATTAATCGACAATCCCACAATTTCAGATATTAGGGTCGAAAATAAAATAATTCCAACATTCGAAACTTTTGTATTTTCTATCTTCAAAAAAGACTTAATCGCAACATATAAAATTCCAGCAATAACAAATTTAAGCATTGCAATGTTACCAAAAAATATTCCTGATATTATTGCAATAATTAAAAACGGAATAATAAGCGGAACATTTATTGTATTAATTGCCGCAAGCATTGATATCCCAAACGGCGTAGCACCAGATATAAGCTTAGATGATGCCATCAAAGCACACAGAAAATATATTAATATATCCTTAATACTTCCTAGTGCTTTTTTTAGGTCAATTTTGTTTTTAATATTTTCAAAAGCTTCAAAATTAATCTTATCCTTTAACATTTGAACCACTACTTAAAACACCTCACAACTTTTTCTACTCGTTGTCTAAAAGACAACCCTACAATTTTCTTTATTATAAAAAATATTAAAAAAATATATTGTCGTATTGTAGTAAGACTTAAGAAAAAGTTTCTTACAAAAAACTTTCTTTTTATAACTTAATCGATAATAATTTTGAAATTCCTCGCTCTTCCATCGTTACACCATACATCGTATTCGCTGCTTCCATCGTTCCTTTTCTATGTGTAATTATCAAGAATTGCGTATCTTTACTAAATTTTTTCAAAAAGTCTGCATATCTGTGAACGTTCACATCATCAAGAGCAGCTTCAATTTCATCTAGTACGCAGAATGGAGAAGGATTTAATTTTAATATCGCAAACAATAACGCAATCGCTGTAAGCGCTCGCTCTCCACCTGATAACAACATCATATTTTGTAGTTTCTTTCCTGGAGGTTGAACCTCTATATCAATACCGCACTCCAATATATTACTCTCATCCGCCAATTTTAAATTAGCTTTTCCTCCGCCAAACAAATCTGTAAATACTTCTGTAAAGTTTTTATTAATAAGTTCAAATTGTTCAGCAAATTGAATTTTCATTAAACGAGTCATATCATCAATTATTTTATTCAAAGATTTTTCTGACTCTTCCAAATCGTTTCTTTGAGTAAATAAGAAATCATATCTTTCTTTTAAAGCTTTAAATTCTTCTACTGCATTTATATTAACTGTTCCCAAAGCTCTCATTTCAGATTTCAATTTATCAACTTCTTTTTGAGTCGTTGAAGTAACTTCAGCATAATTTGTCGCAGTGTTAGGAGTTGTTTCATACTCTTCCCACATCTTATTTTGAATGGCTTCAATATCTGAATCTAATTTACTCTTTCTAACTTCTAATTTATTATTTTGTTCTCTTAATATTTCCAAAGTCTTAAACTCATTTGTTATTCCTTCTTCAACATTAACTAATTCTTTATTTTTATTTTCTCTCGTTTCTTTTAATTCCGAAACTTTCTTTTCAATCTCACTTGCATTACTTCCTGAATTATCAATAGCAGATTGAATTTCATTAATTTGAGCTTGCATCTTTTCGTTTTCTACCAACAAGTTTTCTCTTTCGCGAGTCTTGTTTTCAACATTTTGCACGCAATTGTTAATTTCTTGTTCAATCATTTGAACCATCTCATCAATCGACAATGAACTTTCATCAAAAGAAGAAACTGAAATCTTCAAATCCATGATATCCGAATTTAAATCATCAATTACTTTTTGTTGTTCTTCATTTTTACTAGAAAACTCATCAACAACTATTTGTAATTCTGCATTTTCTTTTTCTAAACCTTCTATCAAAGAATTAATATCTGCCTCATTTTGTTTTTCTGTTTCTAAATTTTCAAGAAGTTTTTCTTTCTCACCTTTTAATAGATTAATCTTCTTTTGATATCTATCAATATTGTTATTTATCTCGTTCATCTTTTGAGCTTCACGAGCATAATCAACTTCTATTGCTTGTGCTTCTTTTTCAGCAGCAGCATAATCATTCATCGTTGTTTCAGAATCTTTCTCATATTTTTCTAAATTCTTTATAGCCTCTTCTTTGATATCTCTTAGTTCTTGAAGTTTTTTATCAAGTTCTTTAATTTCTCTTCCTCTACTCAACAAACTTGTAGTTTTCTTAGCTACACTACCACCAGTCATTTGACCAGAAGGATTAATCACATCGCCTTCAAGTGTTACAACTTTAAATGCATATTTATATTTTTTAGAAAGATTAACTGCATTGTTCATATTGTCGACAATCACAGTTTTTCCTAATAAATTTTGAATAACATTTTCAAATTTAGAATCATATTTAACTAGGTCACTTGCAATTCCAATTACACCAACATCGCTTTTAAAGTTTTGAGAAATCTTACCTGGTTTTACTACAGAAATCGGCAAGAATGATGCTCTTCCCAAATTATTTTCTTTCAAATATTCAATTGCACGTTTTGCATCATTTTCATTTTCAGTAACAACATTTTGAATCATTGCGCCAAGAGTCATTTCAATTGCAACTTCATATTCAGAAGGCACTTGAATTAAACTTGCAACTGCACCATAAATGTTATTTCCGAACGAACTATCTTTTTGACATTTTGCAAGAACTTCTTTAACAGCTCTATTGTAACCTTCAAATTCATTTTCAGTTTCAACTAAAAACTTATGTCTTGCCTCTGTCACACGATAATCTGAATCAGCTTTTTTTATAGCCTCTTCAAGTTCATTAATTTTATTAATGCAAAGATCTCTTTCTTTTGAAAGACTTTCCATCTTTTCTGTAAGTTTGTTTTTCTTAGATGTAACATCATTTAAAAGAATATTAGCCTCTTCTTTAACCATTCTTTCTTTATCTAATTCATGAATATTATCGCGAATTTCTTCATCGATTTGATTAGTTCTACGATTACTTGCTTCAACATTTGCCGAAATATCTGTTAAGATACTCATCTTTTCAAACTTCAAATCCATATTTTCTAAAATTTTAGCTTTCTTTTCTTCAATATGTTTTTGTTCATTTGAAAAATTCTCAGAAAGTTTCGCAAACTCTTCTTCTTTTTCTTTAAGCTCATCTTCAAATCTCTTCTTGTCTGCAAACAATCTTTCTTTTCTATGTTCTCTATCTTCTTTATCTTTTTCTAGCTCTGCTTTTCTCTCATTAAGTTTTTCTATATCTTCAGCATTCATATCATACTTAGTAACATTATTTTGAATTCTTTCACTAAGCACGTTAATTTCTGCTTTTTGTTTTTCTATATTATTTTGAAACTCAAAAATACTTGCTTGCGCAGATTCGATCTCCGAAATAATATTTTCAACAGCAACTCTTAACTCTTCTTTTTGAGTTTGAAAACTTTCAAGCTTATTTGTTTCTTCTTCAATTTGATTAAGAATTTCATTAGTTTGATTTTCAACCTCTTCAAGTTTTTGTTTACTCTTCGCAATATTATTTATTAAAAGACCAACTTCAAGATATCTTAAATTATCTCTAATTTCTAAAAACTTTTTAGCTTTTTCAGCTTGGATTTCTAAAGGACCTAACTGACCTTCAATTTCAGTAATAATATCATTTATTCTAGTAAGATTTTGTCTAGTATTTTCAATTTTCTTTTCTGCTTCTGCCTTACGCGTTCTGTATTTTACTATACCTGCAGCTTCTTCAAAAATGTTTCTTCTTTCCTCTGACTTATTACTTAAAATCTCATCAATTTTACCTTGACCAATTATCGAATATCCATCTCTACCAATACCTGTATCCATGAAAAGTTCAACTATATCTTTTAATCTACATTGATTTTTATTTATAAAAAACTCACTTTCACCGCTTCTGTAGACTCTTCTAGTAACTGTAACTTCAGCATAATCGATTGGTAATTTTCCATCAGAATTATCTATCGTCATATTAACTTCTGCAAATCCTAGAGATTTTCTAGCTTGAGTTCCAGCAAAAATTACGTCTTCTAATTTAGAACCACGCAATGTCTTTATACTTTGTTCTCCAAGAACCCATCTAATAGCGTCAGATATGTTACTTTTACCACTACCATTTGGACCTATTACCGCCGTAATACCATCTTCAAATTCTAGTGTCGTCTTATCAGCAAAAGATTTAAAACCTTGCATTTCTATTTTCTTCAAATACATATTTTTAAAACCCTCTCCTCCGTAAGTCTATACCACAAATATCATATACTAAAGTACCTTAATAAGCAAGCAAAAAAGACTATTTCCGACACAGTTTTTTCCATATTTTACAAGCTTTATAAATACTCGCAATCACTATATTTACCAAACAAATTATTTAAAAATATATTGTAACAGTTATTTCCAAATGGTATAATTGTTTGTAGAGTCATATTTAAAAGAGGAGGATTAAAAATGACAGGTTTAATAATAGTTTTAATAGTATTAGTATTGTTAGTGATTTGGATGATTGGTGTATACAACAAACTTGTTCAAGGAAGAAATAAAGTAAAAAATGCATTTGCCCAAATCGATACACAATTACAAAGAAGATTTGATCTTATCCCTAACTTAGTTGAAACAGTTAAAGGATATGCATCACACGAAAAAGAACTTCTTGAAAACGTTACAGCAAGTAGAAGTGGTTATATGAATGCTACTACAAATGCTGAAAAAATGGCAGCTGACAATCAATTAACATCTACATTGAAATCACTTTTCGCTGTTGCCGAAAATTATCCTGAATTAAAAGCAAACGAAAACTTTTCAAAATTACAAGATGATTTAAAAGGAACAGAAGACAAGGTTGCATTTTCAAGACAATTCTACAACGATTCAGTTACAATGTATAACAACAGTCTACAAATATTCCCTAACAACATCGTTGCTGGTATGTTTAACTTCAAAGAGGAAGAATTATTCAAAACAGAAGATGCTGCAAAAGCTGCTCCAAAAGTTCAATTCTAATTGTACTAACAAAGGTCGCCCTAGCAGCGACCTTATTTTTTGGAAAGGAGTGACAACATGTTTGAAACAAGCAAAAAAAATAAAATAAAAACTTATGGAATTATATCTTTATTTTTAGCTTTCCTAGCCGTAATTGTTTATTTTATTATGACATATTGTTTCGAAGTAAGCGGAGCAACAGCGCTTATCGTTTCAATTATTTTAGCAATAGCTACATCTTGGGTAAGCTATTATAATTCAGATAAAATCGTATTATCTTTAAATGGCGCAAGACCCGCAACAAAAGAAGAAAACCAAAGAATGGTTGAAAATTTAGAAGGTCTTTGTATAGCGGCAGGACTTCCTATGCCAAAATTATACATAATGGATGATGGTTCTCCTAACGCTTTTGCCACCGGAAGAAACCCAGAACATGCAGTAATTTGTGTAACAACTGGACTTATGGCAAAGCTTAATTCTAACGAACTTGAAGGAGTTCTTGCTCACGAATTATCTCATATAAAAAATTACGATATATTGTTGCAAACAATTGCCTCTGTATTTGTAGGTTTTGTTACAATTCTTTCGGATTTGTTTTTTAGAATTGGAGTTAGAGTTATGGCAGATTCTGATAGCGATAATAAATCTTCAGGTGTAATTGGATTAATCGGATTTATCGTTGGAGTAATATTTTTAGCATTATCTCCATTCTTTGCAAATTTATTAAAACTTGCATTGTCTAGAAATAGAGAATTCTTAGCTGATTCATCAGCCATTGAATTAACAAGAAATCCAGAAGGTTTAATAAGTGCATTACAAAAAATATCTAGTGATACAGACCCTCTAGAACAAGCTAACAAATCAACCGAATGCATGTACATATCAAACCCTATAAAAAATAAAAAAGGAAAAACTAGTTCTATCTTTTCTACACACCCATCAGTTGAAGATAGAGTCGAAGCTTTAAGAAACATTAGATAATATTTACAAAACAAAAATGACTAGAATCGCATTGATTCTAGTCATTCTTTTTTACCAACCTGTATAATTAGGATTTTCTTTTTTTATTTCTGCGCCACATTTTGTACAATTACAATCAAAAGTTTTTTGTGTATCTGGAACTTGAACTTTACATTCAAACACCTCATTACACACTGGGCATTGAACTTTTACTTTGCCAGCATTTTCTTCCATAAATTTATCAAACTTTTCTTCTAATTCTTTTTCTAGTTTCTTCATTTCTTCAACTTTTGATTCATTATTTTTTTCTCCACTTTTAGTAGTATCTGTATTGGCTTTCTCTTCTTTCTCACCTTCATCTAAAAATTGTTTGTCTAAAGTCATTCCATATAAAACTTGTTTTAATGTTTTTATATTCGGCGATTCCGGATTTTTTTCAAGCAAATGTTTATAGTCATTATAAAAAATATCAATTGTTGTTTTAAAGAAACCTCCAGGAATATTGTATTCTTCTAAAAGAGCCATAACTTCTTCTCTTGAAGACATCTTATATTCCCTATTTTCTTGCTTTGCAATATATTTAAGCTCATTTTCTGCAAGTTCTGTTTTATTAAAAATCATACTGTAACTATATAGTGCATTCGCCACATCAAAAACTTTTCTTTCGCTATAATACCAACCCAACTCGCGATAGAATCTAGACATTTGAACTGGATTCCAAAGATAAGGTTGTAACTTTTCAATATGCGCTCTTGCACGATCTAAATTCCCCATCATTCTATATACAGCAGCTAGTTCAAACATTGCAGAAATATCTACAGGATTACGTTCTAAACCTTTCTTCAAATATTTTTCAGCAACACCATAATTTTTCTTTTCGGCATTTATATATCCAAGATAATAATATACTTCACCATAGTTTATATCTGGAAGTTGGTTCTTTTTATCATGTCTTTTAGTATTCCAACAAAGCACAGCTTCAATATAACTATTAAAAGAAAAATATGTATATTCTTCATCCTCAACAACTTTAGATGTAGATTCTTCTATAAGTTTAAGCAACTTTTCTTCAGCTTCATCAAAAGTTTTTTCTTTCACTAACTTTCTAATTTCAACAATTCTTTCGTTATAATTCATTTTCACTCCTCCTTGTCAAAACATTTTAACACAAATAAACTTATAATGTTTAAAATTCGCAATAACAAATATTAATTTTACAAAATAAAAAAACTTCCAAATTTCTTTGGAAGTTTTCTGGTGCACCACCGGGGACTCGAACCCCGGACCCACTGATTAAGAGTCAGTTGCTCTACCAACTGAGCTAGTGGTGCGTACGAGTAATATTATAGCACAATCTTAACTTCTGTCAATCATTATTTTGCTGTATAATTCCAACGCAAAAAGGAAGGGAAATTCCCTTCCTTTTAAGAAAACGGCTTTTCAATTGCTTTTTGGTTTGCTATCACATTTGCCTTTCCAAAGATTGATACCTCAACGGTCAGAACGTCGCCTTCGCCGACATCAAGCCACGCTTCTTTATCAAGCGTGTACTTTATTTCTTCCTCATCTTGGTTCAAGCCAGTAATATAATGCGTTTCTGTTTCCTTTGCAATCCGCTCATCATCTTGAAGAACCACCTCGGCAAAAGAAGCTTCATGCCCCTCGCCTTCGTTATCTACATATCTATCGAACTTCCAACGCCAAATGGTGTAATAATATTTAGTACGGTATTCGTACCCAACAAAATCACCTTCGTCATCATACTTGGATTTGTAGATTTCTCTCTTCTTCTCAATAAGTGTTGCTTCATCCGGCAGTGACCAACCATCCTCCTCACAGAGCACATATTTTTCAATGGTAAGTCGATACATCCAGCTGATTCCTTGGACCTTCACGGTTTCTTCGCGCATCATACAACCCGTAAGCAAAGTTATCATGGTTGTAATTATAAAGATAAAGCCTAACTTCCGCCATACATGACCTTTTCCCATCGTTTAATTCCTCCAATCGTAGTTCAAAATTCACAAAAGGGAATTAATTACAATTCACATTTTATCACGTTTTCCGAGCTTTTTCAATGAATATAGTGTTGTTTTTAAGGAACAATGTACTCAATCCAGTCTAATTTTCCCCACATTATCCAATCTCTATCCTCAATTTTCGTCTTAACCACTCCAAAATCTCTACCACGAGCTTCAATAACTTCACCATTTCCAATATATACTCCAACATGTCCTTCCTTAAAAAGTAATAATCCTGGAATTTCCGGAAGTGAATCAATAACTCCAAAGACTTTACACTTTTTAAGTAAATCTTCGGCATTCACATTATGTGTTGGATTATACTCTGGTAACGAATTTAGCGAATCACACCACATATATCCTTTTATTAACCCTGAACAATCATGAACTTTTTTGCCAAATTGTGACTCATAATCACCATTTAAATATCTAAGTGGATACATTTTCTTAAACTTTTTCAAAAGCTTTTCATCCGCAATTTGACCATAACCACCCCACCAATACGGTGTGCCAAGCTGTGCCTCGCAATATTCAACAAGACCAATATTAGTTTTCATATATTCACCTCATACATATATATTCAAAAAATATATAATTGATACATAAAACTAAGTAACAAATTCGCCTACAATTACAAATACTGACGTAAATCATTCATGAAATTTTGCTCCAAAACAACAATATCATTTGCAATTTGCATAGTCTCTTTAGACGCGGCAGCATATTGATTCATATATCTACTCACAGATTTAATTCCCATATTACAACCATCCATCATAATATCTGCAATTTTCTCATCACTATTATTCATCATCATTTTCATATCAGTACTCATATTAGCCATAGCTCTTGCAACAGGATGCGGTTCCTTAATGCTAGCACCAGCTTCATTTAACTTTTCATGAATAACCCCTAGAATCTTCACATGTTGCTCTTCATAATTCTCCAAAAGATTTTTAAAATCTTCTCCATACGCATCATCAATAACTGCTGCAATGCCTTGAATACCCATTTTAACTCCAGAATCACATTCTTTTAATAGCTCAATATCATCTCTCATAACTTAATAAACTCCTTCCAAAATAACTAAAATTATATTCATAGTATTAGCTTATAGAACTGCAAATATGCATAATACCAACAAAAAACAAATTTCGAAAATATATTTGAAAATTTCTCAAAAAAATTGTTGACACTTAAATATCTTTGTAGTAATATATAGAAGCAGTCGCAAATACAGACTGTTGTGGTGATGGGCCATTAGCTCAGTTGGCAGAGCACTTGACTTTTAATCAAGTTGTCCGCAGTTCGAATCTGCGATGGCTCACCATTAACTGGCCCGTTGGTCAATCGGTTAAGACATCGCCCTTTCACGGCGGAGTGGGGAGTTCGACTCTCCCACGGGTCACCATGCCAGTGTAGCTCAGTTGGTAGAGCAACTGACTTGTAATCAGTAGGTCGTTGGTTCAATTCCGATCACTGGCTCCAAAAAACCTCGAATGTAAATTCGAGGTTTTTTATTGTTTAAATTTTAACGAGTCACTTTCAGAAGGTGACTCTTCTTTATTTTCTCCTCCGCTCTATTTTTCACTATCCCATACGCAAAATCTCGAAAGCACTCATTTTCATACTCATTGTAGAACACTTATGAAATATGATAATATATCCTAAAGAAAGTACAGATTTTGAATTTAGACAATGTGGAACTTATACAATAAAGGATGAAAAACAATATAAAATTCAAACAAAAGATTTGTCTAAACAAGCAAAATTAGCTAATATAAATTATAAGAAACAATAACTAATTATATAGATAAACACTTTAGAATAGATTGTTGGGAGCTGATTTTATGAAAGAAAAAGAAATTATAGATTTTTGTTTAACGTTAGATAATACATTTGAGGATAGGCCTTTTCAAGATGATCTTGAAACAGTTGTATTAAAACATTCGAATAGTAAAAAATGGTTTGCTTTGATTATGAAAGTAAAAGATAAAATATATCTAAATGTAAAATCAAATCCTGAATATTCAGAGTTATTAAGAAATACTTATAAATATATAATCCCAGCTTATCACATGAATAAGCAACATTGGAACACCATAATTGTTAGTGAAAAAGTAGATTCTACTTTAGTAAAAGAATTACTTAAAGAAAGTTATGAATTGACGAAAAATAAAAACAAAAAATACTATAAGTTATGATTTACAGAGAAGCTCACCTCTTCTCTGTTTTTTTATTTTTTGTTTTACATTAAAACAATCCTTATAAATATTTTCATCATAAATTGTATGCAAATTATTTGTATGATAAAATGTTTTTCATAACATTAATTTATGGAGGTTTTATGTACAAACTTTTCGAATACAATCCACAGCTAAAACCCTTTTCTTATGATATTGCATTTCGTATGCATCGTTATAAAGTCACTAAATGGAGACTTCTTGATAATAAAATTTCATTAAGTGATTTTGCAAGTGCTTACGACTATTTTGGAATACATCATACAGACAAAGGTTGGGTTTATAGAGAATGGGCACCAAGCGCGCACCAACTTTATTTAACAGGTGATTTTAATAATTGGAATTGGACTGAATATCCAATGAAAAGATTAGATAATGGTATATGGGAATTAGAGCTTCCCGAAAACAAACTTAAAGCAGGTTCTAAAGTTAAAACTATTGTTGATGCTAATTACACTCGTACGGAACACATTCCACTTTATGCACGAAGAGTAGTTCAAGATAAAAAAACACATATTTGGTCAGCAGAAGTTGTTGATGATAAGAAAAAATTCAGATGGACCGATAAAAATTTTGAACCTGAAGATTCACTCTATATATACGAAGCGCATGTAGGCATGGCACAAGAAGAAGGCAAAGTTAGTACCTACCGCGAATTTGCAGATATAACACTTCCTTGGATTAAAGAATGTGGCTACAACACAATTCAACTTATGGCTATTATGGAACATCCTTACTATGGAAGTTTTGGTTATCAAGTATCAAATTTTTATGCTGCATCAAGTTGGTTTGGTACACCAGATGATTTAAAGTATTTAATAAACAAAGCTCACAAGATGAATATTCGTGTACTTCTTGATGTGGTTCATTCTCACGCTGTGAAAAATACTACTGAAGGTATTAATATGTTTGATGGAACAACGTGGCAATTCTTTCATGATAATGAAAAAGGTGATCATCCATCTTGGGATACAAAATGTTTTAACTATGGAAAAGATGAAGTCATTCATTTTCTACTTTCAAATTTAAAATTTTGGATGACAGAATATCATTTTGACGGTTTTCGTTTTGATGGTGTAACTTCAATGATTTATAACGATCACGCTTTAGAAACATCTTTTGGAGATAACAAACAGTATTTTTCTCAAAATACAGATGTAGAAGCCATTACATATCTGCAACTTGCTAATGAATTAATTCACGAAATAAATCCAAAAGCAATTACTATTGTTGAAGATATGTCAGGTATGCCTGGTATGTGTCTTCCAATTAAGGATGGTGGAATTGGTTTTAATTATCGTTTAGCCATGGGAATTCCTGATTTATGGATAAAAACAATCAAAGAAAAGAAAGATGAAGATTGGGATATAAGAGCAATTTGGAATGATATGTGTTTGAGACGTCCTGGCGAAAACTCAGTTGGTTATTCTGAAAGTCATGACCAAGCACTTGTTGGTGATAAAACTATAATTTTTAGACTTGCTGATGCAGCAATGTATACTGATATGGATAGAATTTGTCACAATCCTGTTATAGATCGTGCTATCGCGCTTCATAAAATGATTCGTTTATTCACTTTAGCAGGTGGTGGCGAAGCTTATTTGAACTTTATGGGAAATGAATTTGGTCATCCTGAATGGATTGATTTTCCTCGTGAAGGTAACGGTTGGAGTTTTAAATATTGTCGTAGACAATGGAGTTTATGTAGTAATGGATATTTGAAATACGGTTGGCTAAGCGATTTTGATAAAGATATGATTAAGGTCACAAAAGAAAATAATATGTTCAACCAAAAGATGCCAGATCTTCTGTTAATGAAAGATCCCGAACAAACAATTGTATTTTATCGTCACGGGCTAGTCTTTGCTTTTAATTTTAGTCCAACGCAATCGCTAACAAACGTACTTGTTCCTGTTCCTCGCCATGCCGATTATACAGTTAAGTTTTGTAGTGACGACTTTAAATACGGCGGAAATGGCATGGTTGCACACATGACATATCATGTAAAAAATTTTAACAATCAATCATTTATAGAATTATATATTCCTGCTCGTACCGCTATCGTATTAAAAGAAGGTACGATTATGGATTGTTAACGTGATTTATAGATACAGGAGTTATTTATGTCTTCAATAAGAAAACAATATTTTGCACGATTAATTTGTCGCATTGCAATTTTTATTGTATGTTTATTTATGTGCTATGATTCACAAAATTTCGATATTCTAAAAGATAATAATTTCTTTAAAGAATTTTATTTACTGCATATTCTATGGTTTATCTGGGTTTGTGATATGATTTTACAAATCATCCCACTAAAAAATAAAGTAGCATTAGGTTCACAAAAATTATTTGCAAATCGCTTCAAACCAATTCGTGAAAAAATTAATTATAAAACTTTTAAAAACTATATTGTATCAACAACAAAATCCGCCTACAAAGTATTCATTTTATGGGCACTACTTATTATAAGTATTGGCGTACTATATTATAAAAATATCATAAACGAAATCTGGCTATTTATGATTTCTGTATTTTTCTATGTTTGTGACTTGATTTGTGTTTTGATTTGGTGTCCATTTCGCTTGCTTATGAGAAATAAGTGTTGTACTACTTGTCGTATTTTTAATTGGGATCATCTTATGATGTTCTCCCCACTTATTTTTGTTGGCGGCTTCTTCTCTACTTCACTTGTAATAATGGCACTTATTGCATGGCTCGTTTGGGAACTATGCGTGATGCTTTATCCAGAACGTTTTTCAGAAATGACAAACGCAGCGCTTAAATGCTCTAATTGTACTGACAAACTTTGTACACAGTATTGTCAAAAATGTAGATAAGCTTAAAAATAAATTCATAACAAAAAGCAGACCCGTTTTTCGAGTCTGCTTTTTATTATTCTGCTTCTCCACCCCAAATTTTATAACCACCAATGTGATTAACTTCGGAATGAATTTTTCTTGATACTAATTGTAATCTTCCTTTGTTTTGATGATGATGCCAAGTATAACGATCCGGAGTTTGTCCATTTTTTAGTTCGTTCATCTCATTGCGTGTAAACAATCTCCGAACTTTTTTGTTTTTTTGCGCTTTCTTATATATTTTTTTATTTGCATAATAAAAATGCGCCTCTCTTGTGTTTTTGTAATCTTTCCGCTTCAGTTTAACATCATAAAATGATTTGAATTTTGGAAAACCCATTTGGTCAAATTTCACTTTTGTTTTCTTATCTGTTTTGCCAGCCATAGAAGGCATTCCTTGCTTAAGTTTAGGTCCATATTCCACTTTCAGTATCTTCCGCAATTTGCTGCACATTTTCTTCTTATTAAAGATCTTACACAACACTTTTGCTTCAAATCTGTTTTGTGCAACCGAAGCTAATATCCGAAAAGAAATACGCTTAAGTATAACTACGTTTAAAACCAATAGTATGTTGCTTAGGATAAGATCTGTTTCAATCACAACAAAACCAAGCCACGGATGCCCCAAAAACCTCGGAATCCATGCAAGACTTGATACATCCAAAATTACTTCTAGCACGCTTTTGTCATAATTCTTCATAATCAGCGTAAGAAAAAGTATGTACTTTGCAATAAAATAAACGGATAAAATCAAGATAATTGTTCCTATTTTAAGATCCATTTTAGTCCCCCATATATAATAAATTATCTATACATACAGCAAGCTTTACAGCTTGAACGAATAAAGTTTTTGGCCACGCCATTATACACGCTTCTTGTTTTCTCGTCAATAAAGTATATGGTAGCGTTCTCCTGTAAAACCTCCCGCTTCAATCGCTCAACGATTGTAAATTTCTCATTTAAATGGTATAATACCCTCACAAAACGCACTTATAGGAGGACTTTCCCAACTATGAAAAGAATAGATAAAATAATATCTGAACACACGCATTATACTAGAAGCGAAATAAAGAAATTAATTTCTCGCGGCTCTGTTTTTGCTAATAACGAACGCGTCAAAAAGCCTGAAGATAAATATGATGAACACTTAGTTTCCATTAAAATAAACGGTAACGAAATCGATACTAGAGAACATGTTTATTTAATTTTAAATAAACCTAAAGGATATGTATCTGCAACCGAAGATGCTTCGCAAAGTACCGTAATAGATTTAGTTCCAGAAAGATATAAAACTAGAAATTTATTTCCAGCAGGACGATTAGATAAAGACACTACTGGTCTTATGCTAATTACTGATGATGGCGATTTTGCTCATAACATTTTATCTCCTAAAAAACATGTAAAAAAAGAATATGAAGTTACATTAGATATTCCTGTTACAGAAGAAATGGTTGTTGGTTTTAAAGAAGGTATAGATTTAAAAGATGGCGAATGTAAATCAGCTATCTTAGAAATAACTGGCGAATATACTGGAAATGTAACTATTATCGAAGGAAGATATCATCAAATTAAAAGAATGTTTGGTTGCTATGGCGCAAAAGTTATTGAACTTAATAGAATTTGTATGGGTAATTTATATTTACCAAAAGATATAAAAATTGGTGAAATTAGAGAAGCAACTCCCGATGAATTAATAAAAATTCAGGAAAGAAATTAATTTTTATCAATTTATATTTTATTGACAAACATCAGCTTGCTGACTTATACTGTTCTAGCAAATACCCAAGCTTTTCAACCAACCACTTAACAGTTTAGGAGGTACATGTTATGACAGGCACCAACAAGTCTAGCATTTCTTTGCACGGTGAATCTATCAACTGCCGTGGCGATGTTGTTGAACTGCTTTCATACGATGAAAGTAGACCCTACAAGCTCTATAAGATTGAGCAATACGATACCGGAACCTGGGTTTATATGATGTTCATCAACAATGACGTTTTCCCTATCGTGGTTTCCGAAGAACTTGCACGTTCTATCATCGAAAAGCCTTCGATTGGCGGCGAAATCGCTTATAACACTTGGCTCGAACGTCACCATTAATCGCTCACTCTCCTCAAATTTTGAGGGGAGTTTTGTTTTTTAGTAGCATTTTTTATTAATTTTGCATAACTTGTATTATACCATTTATTAGGAGGTTTTATTATGATAAATAGGTGTAATAACAGGCGTAGATGTTCTTGCAATTGTTGCCAAAGAAATTGTAGACAGTTACCTTTTATGCCTGAAAATCCTTTACTTGCAAACGCTTATGTTCCATATCAAGATTTAGATGAACTTTTCTGCCCTGAAGAAGCTTTAGAACATGGAACAGCATTTCCTGAATTAGTAAGTCCTTATTCTAGAAATCAATCTCAATGTGTAATTCAATATTTATCACAAACTGATACTTGTGAGGAGGTTGATTCAAATGACTGAGCAACAAGCTTGTTTAAAAGAATTAATGGCGCTAGATTTTAAGTTATATGATTTACAATTATATTTAAACACTCATCCTTTCGATGGCGAAGCTTTAGAAATCTATCAAGATTTGAGCAAAGAAGCTCAAGCTGCAAGAGCAAAATATGAATCTAATTACGGACCTCTATCGCCTACTAACGCCGCCACAGATTGTGAATGGACATGGATTAAAAATCCTTGGCCATGGGAAGGGATGGTGTAAATTATGTGGGGTTATGATAAAAAATTACAGTATCCTGTAAACATTAAAAATCCAAATCCGCAACTTGCCAAATTTATTATAAGTCAATATGGCGGTCCAGATGGCGAGTTAGGAGCATCATTAAGGTATCTTAGCCAACGTTTTAGTATGCCAACCGAAATGACAAAAGCAACACTTAATGATATCCGGCACAGAAGAACTTCGGACATCTTGAAATGATAGGCACGATGGTTAATCAATTAACAAGAGGTGTTTCACCTGAAAATTTAAGAAGAGCGGGACTTGGAGATTACTACACAGACCATGGCATTTCAGTATATCCACAAAATGCCGCCGGCGTTCCTTTTACTGCTTCTTATATAGGTGTAAAAGGAGATCCTATAACTGACCTTTATGAAGATATGGCTGCCGAACAAAAAGCTCGTTCAACATATGAATATTTAATAGATTTATCTGATGATCCAGATGTAACAAACATATTAAAATTCTTACGTGAAAGAGAAGTTGTTCATTTCCAAAGATTTGGTGAAACATTAAGAACCGTACAAGAAAAACTCGCACAGAAAAAATTTTATATGAACAACAATAATATGCAATCTTGTAGTTGTCAAAACAACAACACGTCTCCAAACTGCGGATGTCAAAGCAATAACAACACATCTGCAGAATGTCCAAATTCATAGTTTAAAAGAGTAGCAACATGAAGTTGTAAACTGAAAGTAGACACAAAAAAAGTGTCTGCTTTCTTTTTTTTG
>CAZEVD010000006.1:0-68762 GCA_964515475.1 uncultured Eubacteriales bacterium | reverse complement strand
CCTTAACCCTGCAATCTGGGGAAAAGGCTCATCCTACTAAATCTAGACTATATACGATGAATGTTTTTTCATTCCCCCTTAAGTTTTATTCATGTCTTAACGCATCTATAGGATGCATATCTGCAGCCTTCTTTGCTGGCATATATCCAAATAAAATTCCTATTAATGAAGATACGCCAACTGCAACCGAAACTGCACCAATAGTAACTTTTCCTTCGATTCCAAGTATATTTGAAGCAACTTCAGTAAAGAAAATGCCTAATATAATTCCTATTACTCCGCCTATTACACTAGTAGTTATAGCTTCAATAACAAACTGGCTTAATACATCAAACTTGTTTGCTCCAATCGCTTTTCTTATACCAATTTCTTTTGTTCTTTCAGTAACTGATACAAGCATAATATTCATAATACCAACACCACCAACAAGCAATGAGATGCCCGCTATAGCTACTAAAATTGATGTAATTGTATCAAGCATATCATACATTTCTTCCATCATACTTTGAGCATCCATTATAAAATAGTAATCTGAATCATCATAGATATCAAAGAAAAATTTATCAATCTCATCTACAACTTCTTCCGAAACTTCACCATTTTCATATGTAAAATAAAACATATTTACATATTGCATACCAAATACTTTTTGAGCAACTGTGTATGGAATTATAATCATGTCGTCATCGCCACCAGCCATGCCAGAAGCTTTTTCTTCCATGATACCAACTATTTTAAAACTATTGCCATTTATTTTTAAGTTTTGCCCTATCAATTCATCGTTCGTAGTTCCTTTTCCAAAGAGTTCTTCAATAACATGAGAGCCTACAACACAAACCTTTTGCTCTCTTTCAATATCTAAATATTGAATACCTCTACCACTTGCTATACCTCTATCTCTTATGCTTGTATAATCTTGATTTACCCCATATACAGTAGTCGAAGCATCCTCACCATTAGCTTTAGCTGTCACACTAGATTGTATATATGGCGAATAATATTTAATTCCTTTTGTTTCATCAACAAATTCTTCTAACTTATCTAAATCCACATATTTTGTATCTGTTTGATACAATGACATTGCTGTGACAATATTAGATCCTAAACTAGTAAACGTTTCTTCTACATGAGCGGTTAATCCTTCTCCCATCCCAGATATAAGAATTACTGCTGAAACACCAATTATTATACCGAGCATAGTTAAAAGTGCTCTCATTTTACTTGCCATAAGACTCTTTACAGCAAGAGAAAAAGATTGTCCTATATCCATTTTATTGCCCCCTACCTGGTCTATCTTCTATAATCTTTCCATCCTGAAGTCTAACAACTCTCTTAGCTTGTTCTGCAATTTCATTATCATGAGTTACTAAGATAATTGTATTCCCTTCTTCATTTAATTTCTTTATAAGAGCTAAAACTTCAATACCCGTTTTACTATCTAGTGCACCAGTCGGCTCATCTGCTAGAATTACAGATGGTTCACCAGCTAAAGCTCTTGCAATCGAAACTCTTTGTTGTTGTCCACCAGATAATTGTTGCGGGAATCTGTTTTCCATGCCTTTCAAGCCAACCCTTTCAAGAGCTTCTATAGCTATCTTTTTTCTAGCTTCTTTTGAGTATCTTTTATATATAAGCGGCAACTCAACATTGTTTAAAACAGAAAGTTTTTGAATCAGGTTATATTGTTGAAATATAAAACCCAATTCATTATTTCTAATATAAGATAATTCGTCATCATCCATAGTACTAACATCAATACCATCCAATATGTATTCACCAGATGTTGGCACATCTAAACAACCTATAATATTCATACATGTTGATTTACCGCTACCCGATTGACCAACTATAGCAACAAATTCACCTTTATCTATATGTAAACTTATACCATCTAACGCATGAACCTCAACGTCGCCGGTTTCATATATTTTATAAATATTCTTTAAATCAATCATTTACTATTCTCCCATCATTTGAGATCTCATACTTCCAAGATCCAAAACTCCAGATTGAGTCAATTTATCTATTAGAACAACATCACCTTCTTCAAGGCCACTAATTATTTCTATATAATCACTGTTATTTTGTCCTATTTCGACATTTACTTTTTGATATCCTATAGGTACAGAAGAGTCAGCATCTTGAAAATTTGCATCAGCAACTTTCTTATATACAACATTTCCTTTTCTTACCGCAGAAAGTGGAACTCTCATAACATTTGGAACAGAAGTTATTTGAATATCTGCATCGACATTCATACCAGCATAAATCTCTGGATAATTTTCAAGTTCAACAAGTACTGTATATGAAGTTATGCCAGCAACAGCTTTTCCTATAGTATTGATATTCGCAACTTCACCACTGTATGATTTTCCATCTAAAGCATCTATTTTAATTATAACTTCCTGACCAACCTTTACTTTAGCAATATCTAATTCATCAACTTCCATCTCGAATTTTTTTAGTGAATTATCTGCAACAGTAACCATTATATTAGATGTTGTACTTTGGAAATTTGAAATAACATCTCCTAGCTTATTGTTCTTGTATGCAATAGTTCCCGAAATTGGTGATGTAATATAATAATTTTCTAATTGTTTTTCAACATTTGAAAGCGAATTTTTTGCATTTTTTAAAGCTATTTCCGCATTACTTAAAGCTATTTCTAAGTCAAGATTTTCAAGAGTTGCAATAACAGTACCTTGGCTAACATAGTCTCCATTTTTTACATGAACAGCTTCTACTGTACCAGAGCTTTTTGCTTTAACCATATTATTAGTAACGCCTGTAATCATAGCTGTATTGGCACTCGAAATGACATTACCTAAATCTGTGTAAATCGCACCTTTTACAACAGCGTTATTTAGCCCATATCCTGTTGTAGGAATTGAAATAGTAACTTCAACAACTTGTGAACCATCTTCTCTTAAAAAAGCTCTATCACTAATGTTAGTTACAATTCCTTCTGTTGTTGTCATGTAAGACATATATGTTAAGGTAGCTTTATTTCCAACTCTAAATTGACTTGCACTAGAACTCATAAATTGTAAAACAACTTCATATTGATTTTTTTCTACTAGATTACAAATTTGCATAGTCGTAGTTACATATGCACCTTTTGTAACAGTTAAATCACTAACACAGCCGTCTGCATTAGCAACAATTTTTAAATCATTGATTTGTTTTTTTACATTATTATAATTTATATTAGCTTGTTCAACAGCTAGCTTTGCAGAAGATAATGTCGAAGATACATCATCTGAATCAATAACATATAGCAAATCACCTTTACTAACGAATTGTCCAACTTCAATATGATCTTCTATTATTTCACCATTAACCATTGGATATATATTATAAACTCTATTTTCCTCAATAGTTCCTTTTCCTTCAACAATTACTTCAATATCTCCAATATCGGCAACAATTTCTTCGTAATCAAATTTAGCTTTTACTTTGTTATTTTTTCCGTTTACCATCCCATTAACAACAAAAAGAGCAACAAGTACCAAAAGAACCACTAGTATTTTTTTTCTAGTTTTCTTCTTTTTTATTTTCTCTACTCTTCTTTTTTTCTCAATCAAATTCTCATTTTCAACTGATTGTGTACTCATAATTTACCTCCTAAGCATTTCACACTCTTCGTATTATTTTATTTCTTTTTAGAAATTCTTACAACGTTTTCACACATTATTTATTTTTAATGCAAATCAATTTTGTAAGTATCCTTTACATTTATTTTTATTTTATTCAAAACTGTTTTTATTACATCTTTTTCTTCTTTGGTTATTCCTTCATAAATGTTAGCTCTCATTTTTCTTATTTCTTTTCGCACTTCTGTTATTATTGGTTTAGACTTTTCAGTAATTTTTATGTGTATTTTTTTCTTATCACTAGCATCATTTACTCTAGATATATATCCTTGTGTTTCTAAATTATTTACTAACCCTGAAACATGAGCTTTAGAAATCATCAAATGATTCACTATGTCCGTAGCCATATCCTGCCCGACATTTTGCCTCAAAAATACTAAAATCATAATCTCACATTCAGTAAGATTATATTTTAACGCAACTTTGTCAATTAAAGCAGAATGTAATTTTCTCATTATTTGAATTTGATTATACACTTTTGCACCACCTTTATTTGTTCACTTTCGAACTAACACTATAGTAATACTAGTATTAACAAAAGTCAACTCAAAGTACACATTTCACACAAAAAACACCTTTTTGACTGTTTTTGCAAAATATGGTATAATCATTACATAATCCCGCATATCTTTGTAAGAATTTTTTTCCGGGCCATTTAATCCGGAAGCGACAATTTGAGAGGAGTCTACTATGAAGAACATGAATACCAAGTATGCACGAATCATCCGCACCATCGCTATCATCGCTGTCGTTGCCGCATTTTTGCTGATCTGCACTGGTTGTGACGGCGGTCACGATGCTATCGGCTATCACGGTCCTATGATTATGCCCCGCAGTGGCGGAATTATGATTCTGCCTTAACCCCTCTCGCAAAGACAGCGTGCACCTGCACTCTGTAGGGAAAAAATGGGCGGAAAATATCCGCCCTTTTATATTGTATTTAATTAATCATCATCCCATTCCCAATCATCATGTTCTCCATTATCATCAATTGAATCCTCATCCCACTCGAAATCATCTTCGTAATACTCATAATTTCCTTCAAAAACTTCGATTATAGGCAAACGTTCTCCTACAGATTTTATTAATTCCAAACCAGAAAGCATGTGTTCAAAATGTTCATCCCTAAAATATATTTCACAAGTTGTAGCTTCGGTGGATGCAACAAATTCACTTTCATCATATTTAGTTTTAGGTTCATCCTTTTTTACTGGTATCCCAAATGTTTCTTCTATTCCTAAACACAATTTAGTTAAATCTTTTGCAAACTCAGCATCTCCTTCATACTCATACGGATCTACATCACTAGGAAGTATGCCTTGTTTACTCTGTACCGTAACTGTATTTATTCGTCCACTTTTGTTCATATATGGCTGATATCTTCCGTTTAGAACCACACTTACATATAAATCTGAATCATCAAATTTTTCTAACTCTTCATCTATCTTTTTAACTCTTAATCGTTCTTCATCCGTAATTTGAATATCGCCTTCTATCACTCCACGTAATATTCTTTCAAAATATTGTGTAAGCTCATCATTCTTGTTATCGAAATAAACTGCATACGTATTTTGTGCAACTTCAGGATCTTCTCTTCTATCATAACTTGTTGCTCTTCTTCCGGTAAAAGCAACTCTAAAATGTTCTGGGTCTCTAAAAAACGCTGCCATCAAATCTAAGACTTTAGGCGATTTTATAAAACCTATATATGCATCAGTCACTGCTGAAGGATTATCATGATTGGCCAAAATACCATCACAACACGAATACGTTGTCATTCCTTTTTCATTTAAATATTTAATTATATCTATAAAACCTTCATCAATATGTACACCTTCTAATTCTACCATGCTTTAATATCCTTTCCGTACTTTTTAAAACTCTCTTTATATTTATTGTAAGTTGAAAAATTAATTACCATCTTAAATACGTCTTCACTGTATTTTTTATTTTTCAAACCTTCATCTAAAATATATCTAAACCATTTTAGTTTGCCATTCATAGCAACATCTAAAGCTACTATATATTCATTATAATTAATTTTTAAAATTTCATTATATTTTTTTATAAAAGTTTTCAAATATTTTTCGTTTATTTCTTCGTCAACTCTAGATAAAGAAAATGCCGCTTCAACCATCGCTGTAGTCGGATTAACCATTCCTGCTGCATCAAAATCTATCAAATATAATTTATCTTTATCCCATAACATATTTAATAGTTTATAATCATTATGGCTAATGCACATATTTTGTTTTACGAATTTTATATTATCATTACAATTACTTATTAAAGATTCTAACTCTTTTTGTTTTTCTTTTAAAACTTCATAAACTTTCAAATCAGCTTTTTTATAAAGCTTTATATATTTTTCTAAATCAATATCTATTTTTTTATAATGACAAGGCAAATCAATTTTCAAATTCAACTTATGTATTTTGGCAAGTGTTTCAGCCATTTTTTCTATGTGTTTTAATTTAATATCTTTTCTATATAAAGTTTTAAAATCATTAAATTTATAAATTAAATAATATTTACCTTGATGAATTACAAATTCTTTTTTATTAAATGTAAGCGGTAAAATAACTTTAATATTTTTCTTCGCTAACATTTTTGAAAAATGGATTTGTTTTTTCTTTTTCACTAAATCGTATTGATTCTTAATTGCATCTTTAGAAAATCTTTTTACAACATAACTTTTAGAATTAGTTTTTGCCTTAAAGACAAGGTTTTGACTGCTAGGAATTATTTCGATTTTATTTATATTTTCTAAATTCAATTTTTCAAATAACTTCTTAACTTCAATTTTTTCTTTAGTTAAATTAATCATACTTCTCACCTAATTAATATTATAAATAAAGAGTTTCTATATATCAAATTTTATATAAAAATCTATCTTCCTAAGTCGTGAGATTCTCCGAAAATCTTGAATATATTATGTAAATTTGTTGTAATATATATGGTTATAAACCGCTGTAGGGTCCACAACCTACAAATAATTTTAAAGGAGGTAATCATAGAATGATTATCACAAGAAAAAGTGGACAGGATATTCTCGCAGGTTGCGAAAAGCGGATTGCGTTTGCAGTAAACACCGAAGGCTACAACGATTCTGGCTTTGCAGGGCTCATCGCAAAGAAATATTGGCCCGAATTAGCTAACGCTGGCATGTGCGAACTGGGAACCATCCTTAAAAAGGAATGCAACGGCGTGACATTCTATGCGCTGGTATGCCATTCTCTCAAGGAAGGCTGGAAAGATCAGACCGAAACCCTCAAAAAATGCTTCGATAAAATCGATGGTGACGCTCCCGTCGCCAGCATTGCAATCGGCACCGGTCTCATCGGCATCCTTAGCGGTGCAAACTTCGAAGAAATCCAAGCTGGTATGGAAGCCTCGAAGGCTAAAATTATTCTGTACTAAACAAAAATTAAACGACCTCGGCCCCTCATTGGGACCTTGGCCGTTTTTTATTTTATTTTTCACTCTCAAGTGCTTGTCTACAATATTTACATTTTCCTATATCTCCAATAATTACATTGTTACCTCCGCAATGTGGACACTTTACAAAATGAGTATTCTTCGCAGCCTCTTGTTTTTCTTTTATTTTTAAATTATTTTTTTCGTTAATTTCTCTTTCTGCTTGTTCCTGCGCTCTAATATATTTTTCTACATTACGCCCTATCTTTTCAGATATTTTCTTGGTAGCAAAAACAACAATCATTGTCAAAATACCTACTGTAAGCAAGCATTCTGCATATTCATCAAAATCAAGTTCATCAGCAATCTCAATTACTTGTCTTGCATATGGTATATTGTTTATATTAATTCTAGCCAGCTCTAATACAGTATCTGTAATCGTTGGAATCAAACAGATGAGACCAACTACAATTAAAGTTATTGGCGCTGAATATGTCTTTCTATTTTTATAAACAAAATATCTAAGACCAATTAAACATACTCCAACAAATGGTATAAAATATAAACACAAAAGAATTACAGGTATACTTGCAATTAATTTAAACAATTTATTTTCACTCATAAATTCTCCTCCTATGTATAAAATCTCTTCAAGATAATTATACTATATTATTTTCCTTTGCACTAAATTTTCTAAAATTTTGTCAAAAAAAGAAAAAGAACGAATTTCTTCGTTCTTTTATTTAATACAATATATCTTAAATGCTTGTCTTTAAAATTTTCCGCAGAAATATTTCTTTTTACCTTTTCTAACGATAACTGCTTTTCCACCAATAGCCATAGATGAATCAATCATCATATTTTCATCAGTTACTTTTTCGCCGTTTACTGTTATTGATCCAGCAGTTAAAAATTCTCTTGCTTCTCTTTTACTGCTTGTGATTTTATTATTAACAAGCATATCTATTAATGTTTCTTCTTTTGCTTCAAATGTTGGAACACCTTTGAACGCATCATTAATTTCATCAATAGTTAAGTTTTTAATTTCTCCACTAAATAAAGCTTCACTTATTCTTAAAGCTTTCTCATATTCCTCTTCACCATGTAAGAAAGTAATGATTGCTTTAGCTAAGGCTTTATGAGCATCTCTGTTTTCTGGATGTTCATTATTTAAAACTTCTAAAGCTTCAATTTCTTCTTTAGATAAGAATGTGTAAATCTTTAAGTAATCTATTACCATTGAATCTTCAACATTTATAAAGAATTGGTATAATTCATAGCTAGATGTTTTTGTTTTATCAAGCCATAAAGCATTTCCTTCACTCTTACCAAATTTCTTACCTTGTGAATCTGTTACAAGTGGCATTGTAAATCCATATACTTCATCACCAGTAGATTTTCTAATTAAATCTATACCAGCTGTGATGTTACCCCATTGGTCAGAACCAGCACATTGTAAATCTACATTTTTATGTTCATGCAAGTATTTGAAATCCAACGCTTGTAATAGCATGTATGAAAATTCTGTGTATGTAATACCAGAATCTAATCTTCTTCTAATAATATCTTTATCTAACATATTGTTAATATTAAAGAATTTACCGTAATCTCTTAAGAAATCTAATACGTTGATATCTTTGATCCAGTCATAGTTATTTACAACTTCAAAACCGAAAACTTTTTCAACTTGAGCTCTTAATCCTTCAATATTTTTGAACACTTCTTCTTTAGAAATCATTGCTCTTTCTGTTGTTGGTCTAGGATCTCCTATCATACCTGTTCCACCACCAACTAATAGTATTGGATGATGTCCTGCATCTTTTAATCTTTTAGAAATTAAAAAGCTTGATAAATGACCTACATGTAAACTGTCTGCAGTAGGATCAGTACCAATATAAAAAGACATTCCTCCGTTATTTAATTTTTCTTCTAGTTCTGGACTTGATATATCTTTGATAAGCCCTCTCCATACTAATTCATCATATAGTTTCATTTTCTTCACTCCTATTCCGTCCAAAGGTGTCGCCCTCGTTCGTCCAAATGGGGACGTCCTTGTTTGGACATTGCTTAAAATTTTTTATATTCGAAAAGATATTTATGAAAAATGTCCAAACAAGGACGTCCCCATTTGGACGAACGAGGGAAAGCCTCGCTTGAACAACAAAAAAGTATTATGATTTAAGGACGAGATACTTTCCCGTGGTACCACCTTAATTCATAATACTTAGATTACGCTCTTAAAAGCTATAACGCGCTTATCCGATTCAACTGGTAATTCGTTTTATATGTTTGATTTGCTTTCACCCACCGCAAATTCTCTAATTACCCGACATAAAACTACTATTTCTGTGTCAAACATTGGCATTATTATATCACACATTGTTTTTTAGTCAACATCTTAAATTTATATTCTATATAATTGAATAATTAGCTTCTTCTAGCGCTTTTGCTAGTTGGTCTCCGCATGAAGTACCTTTTCCTCTGCAATCAATACCTCTTAGTATTTCAATTACTTTTTCCTTAGGCATCCCTTCAACAAGCGCTGCAATTGCCTTTAAATTTCCGTTACAACCACCTGTAAATCTTACATTTCTTACTAATCCGTCTACTATTTCAAACTCTATCTTTGTAGAGCAAGTTCCATTTGTTTTATATTCGTATTGCATATTAACCCCTCTTTTTCATTGTTTTTTACATATTATCACAACAAATAAAGATTGTTAATATAGTATTTCCACACTTTTTTATTTTATTGACTTCTTAATGCATTTATAGGATTCATACTCGCGGCTTTGTATGCTGGGAATAGACCAAATAATATTCCAATTAATAGCGAACTTCCAAACGAAATCATCATCCAATCAACCGAATATACCGCAGTTGTTATTTCAAGTTTATTTATTATCGCAATAATTCCACAACCAGATAATATTCCTATTATTCCGGCGATACCAGTTAAAATCAAACTTTCTATCAAAAACTGAATCATTATATTAGCTTTTTTAGCACCAATAGCCTTTCTTATACCTATCTCACGAGTTCTTTCAGTTACCGAAACTATCATAATATTCATTATTCCTATTCCGCCTACTACTAGTGAAATAGCTGCAATACCAGCAAGTACAACCATCAAAGTATCAGACACACTGCTTAATGTTTCAAGCATTTCTTCTTGGCTAGTAACTTTATAATAATCTTCATTTTGGTAAATTGAATATAGAATATTCGATACGTCATTTACCACATTCTCAGTGTTGTTATGGTCCGTTGCTCTCATATAAATCGTACTAACGCTTCCTGCTCGATTTAGTCTTTGTGCAACTGTATACGGAATTATCATTGTGTCGTCCGAAGTTCCTTCTTCGCCGCCTTCGGTTTGGGTTAATACACCAACCACTTTAAATTTTTGTCCATTTAATTTTATGTATTGACCAACCGCACTTTCGTTTGGAAACAATTCATTTGCAATGTATGTTCCGATAACTGCAACTTTCATCGAACCTGTTATATCAAATGATGTTAAAAATCTTCCTTCTTGAATTGTTTTATCTTGAACTGTTGAGTATTCGGAATTAGTTCCAATATAATTTGTAGTCAAACTAGTATTCTTGTCATTTTTTATAGTTGCACTTCCATTTACAAACGGTGCAAATCCGTCAATACCTTCTAATTTTTCTAGTTCAACACTTACATCATCATATGTAATATCCGATGTTCTTCTTCCCATTAAATTTACAGTAATCAAATTGGTTCCTATGCTTTCAATGCTACTCGTAATACTTTCGGTGCTTCCTTTAGCAAAACCGACTGCAACAATTACAGACGCAACACCTATTATTACTCCAAGCATTGTCAAAAAGGTACGTAGTTTATTTCCAAATATGCTTTGAATCGCCATTTTAAAGCTTGATAACAATGACATTTTACGCACCTCCCAATTCTGTTAATTTTCCATCTTGTATTCTTACCACTCTTTTAGCTTGCTTTGCTACATCATCATCGTGAGTAATTAAAACTATTGTGTTTCCATTCTCGTTTAGACTTTTAAATATTTGCATTATTTCTTTTCCTGATTTACTGTCTAAGTTTCCTGTAGGTTCATCAGCCAAAATAAGTGGAGGATTAGTTATAAGGGCTCTTGCTATGGCAACTCTTTGTTGTTGTCCTCCTGATAACTCGGTCGGTTTATGATAAATCCTTTCTCCCAAACCAACTTGTTCTAATGCTTTTTTAGCACGCTCATGTCTTTCTTTCGGATGAACATTTTGATATATAAGTGGCAACTCCACATTTTCAATCGCTGTTAATTTAGGTAATAGATTAAATCCTTGAAAGACAAATCCGATTTTATCATTTCTAATTGTTGCAAGTTGATCATCTGACATCTCTTTTATTTGTTTATCATCTAAAATATATTCCCCACTCGTAGGAACATCTAAACACCCTAACATATTCATAAGCGTAGATTTTCCCGAACCCGAAGGTCCTATTATAGAAACAAATTCGTGTTCTTTAACGTTTAAGTTTATATGATCTAAAGCATGGACTTCATTGTCTCCCATTTTATACACCTTAGATAAATTTTTTATCGTTATCATAAACTTATCTCATACCTCCCATTTGTGGCATTCCTCCACCTTGCATGTTTCCACCACCAAACGAAGGCATCCCTTGATTTGAGAAACCACCCATCATGCTGTTACCACGCATATCAGCACTTTCTTGAGTCGTTTCCGTTGCTTTCACAGTTTCAGGAAGTTTAACCTTTTCACCTTCTTCTAAACCAGAAACAATTTCAATATAATCTTCGTTATATATTCCAACTTCAATTTCTCTTTGACTACCGTCTTCCATTAATACAAAATACCTATCTCCTTTTGTATTAATTGCTTCTACCGGTAACACTAAAACATCTGTTGCGCTTTTAATTTCTATTTCTGTACTACAATTCATTCCCATTCTTATGCTTTCACTACCTGCTAAAGAAATAGTAACTGGATACGAAGTAACGCTACTCATTGTAGTTCCTTCTATAGAAACTTTTGTTACTTCGCCTTCTAACGGTGTAGTCGCTGTTTCTTCAATTGCATCTATTGTTACATAAGCTTTTTGCCCAACTTCTAAATCTAAAATATCTAATTCGTCTACATCAATATCAAATTCCACTTCATTATTATTTACTATTTTTGCAAGCTGCGTATCCGTACGAACATTGTCACCCACCAAAATATTTACTGTAGTTATTGTTCCATCAAAAGGAGCTGTTATAGTATATAAAGAATAATCATCTCTTGCATTTTGCAACTCTTCATTTGCATCACTTAAAGATTTTTGTGCAGTTTCTAAGCTATCGTATAAATCATCATTTTCTAAAACCATAATTAAGTCACCTTTATTTACATGAGAACCATTTTTTATATATAGTTCTTTAATTGTTCCTGATGATTTACTCTTTAAATTGGTAGTGTTATTTAACTTAATTGTGCCCGTTCCTATTGAAGAAAGTTGCACGCCAGATTGAGTACTAATAACCGCACTATTTACACTTCTATTTTCAAGTGTATATCCCGGATTGTTTATTTCAATTTCTATTGTTTGAGTTTGCCCTCCAACATCAGCACTTTGCATTAAATCTGTTGTTGCAGAAACAAATCCATCTAAGTATGTAAACGTTTCGCCAATAAATATTTTTACAGAATCACCTTCATTAATTGGAGTATTCTTATTGTAATAATAATTCATACTCACTATATAAGTTGAATCATCAATAATACCACATATGCTAGAATTCTTGTTTATCGAATCACCAACCACAGCATTAAAGTTTGTAATATATCCACTCATCGAAGCATAGACATTTAAATTTGCTATATCTTCTTTGTACGAATTAACATTCTTAGACAAGTTATTTACAGTATTTACTTTGGTATTAATCTGTTCTGTTAAATTTTTTGAATCTAATACAAAAAGAACATCACCTTTTTGTACTTCATCACCTTCCTCAACATGTATTTCCAAAACTTCCGCTGCAACTTCCGAAACAAGAATCTTGCTATCAGAAGGTGTTATCGTTCCAGAGCCAGTTATATTTACTTTAATATCGCCTCTAGAAACAGTTGCAGTATTCGTCGTACCTTCTACACTTCTTGCAAACACTCTTCTTTTTCTAGAAGTTGCAATAAAGAAAATTGCCAACAAAACAACAATTGCAACAATTCCAATAATTACTATTTTCTTTTTGTTCTTTAACCAAAAATTACTTTTCTCTAACATTTTTACCTCCATGTGTATTTTCGTTGCCTAAAATATACAATTTTAAAATGTCTTTTTTGTGTCTTTCGCAAGAACATTTTAAAAATTTTTGGCAAACAAACTGTGAACTGATTATGAACAAAAAATACCCCAACACAAATTAATGTGTTAGGGTATTTTTTTGCTTATTTGTTAGTTTTCTTCATTTCATTTCTTTTACGCTCTGCAAATTGAGATGCGCGATGAATGTATGTGTCATGAGATTTCTTGTACTTCTTAGCCATGTCTTCGGGAATGTACGGGTTACCAGCAAGAGCAACCTGCACAAGCCATTCCTGACTTTCAGCAAGTTTTCTCGCATCTGCTTCAGGAATTTTGGCAGTTCTGATAGCCGTTTCCTTAACATTTACGTTGCAGTCCTTAAACAATTTCTTGTGTACTTCGTATTCCGTATTAGCGTTGTTTGCTACTCTAAGTCTCACAGAATCATTAAGATCATCTGCAAGCTTTTCCAAAATATGCGGTGGTGTGTTAGGATTTTCAGCAACAGCTATTTTCACATATGCATTAGGATCAGTTGCCAAATATTCCAAATCATCTACTTCGGTGTTCGGATTTTTTGCAACTCTTACACGAATGTGGTAATCTTTGTGCTTAGCAAGCTCTTTGAGCATCCAAGATGGCAAGCTGACATTTCTTGCAAGCCTTCGCAACATGTGTACGTTCCTTGTCTTGTAGAACTTCTCAAGTTGCTTTAAAGGTGTGCTACCATTTTCAGCTACTGCATACTGAACAGCTTTATCTGGGCATTCTGCCAACTCTGTCAAAACATTTGCAGGAGTTTTAGTATTCCTTGCGACAAAAGCTTTCACTCTGTTGTCCTTATGCTTGCTATAGTTTTCCAAGCGTTTCGGAGAAGTTGTGTTTGCAATCACAAATTCCAAAATGTTGGTCCGCAAATTTTCAAGCGACATCGACAAATACACTCTCCTTTCGAATTATCAAAATGATCATATTTGAGAAATATGCTTCCTGTCGCTATTTTAGCATACTAGCAAACATTCTTCAAGGAAAGGTTTTTACAGCTCGCAAACAATCTTTTCAACCATTTCATCTAAAGATGCTTCTGTGTATTCGTTATTGAAAATATAATCAAAAGATTCATCTCTGTAATCCCAACTTGCTGATTCTCTCAAGTTAAAATATTCTTCAGAAATATTATCTCTTTCCATTATTCTTGCTTTTCTAATTTGTTCATTTGCGCAAACAATAACTTTTCTATGTGCAACTTTCCAATACTTGCTGTTTGGTAATAGAGCCCAATCAAAAACAATGTATTCATCCAGACCGCTTAGTAATGGATCAATTGCTTCTTGCATATATGACCAAGTTATTTCGGTTAATTTATCCATTGCTTCCTTATTGGCAAAAACAATTTTTCCAACTTCTTTTCTGTCGATTTCACCATTAACCAAAATTTGCTTACCAAAAGCTTCACACAAAGCTTCTTTTGATGAAGGTGCATATAAAGCTTCGTGACCAATTTTGTCGATATCTACATATTTGCAATCTAATCTTTCCGCAAGAACCTTTGCAAGTGTGCTCTTACCAGAACCAGATTTTCCTGTAACTCCAATAATCTTCATAACATCACTCTTTCATAAAATTCTATTAACATTTTATATGTTTGCCAGAAAGTTTTCAAGTTGTCCCATCCGAGACTTTCTTCGTGTCTCTTCGGGGACAGTCCTCTCTTCGGGGACAGTCCTAAAAAGGACATTTTTATAAAGAAGAAAATATTTCAAAAAAATTGGAAAAATGTCCTTTTTAGGACTGTCCCCGAAGAGACGTTTCCCTAACTAATTTTGACAAGCAAAAATCCCGCATACTTTTTAGCACACGGGATTTTGTCAACTCATTTGTCAATTTGACTTCCGAAATTTGTTTTTATATCCTTAAACCTTTGCGGTGATGCAGAGGCTGTAAAGATGGAGACGTTCCTTCTGGCCCTTAAAAGCAGGCTCTTCAGGTTCAACGTCAGTATGTCCAGCATACGAGAAGGAAACATTGGCATTCACGCCGAGCTGCGCCTTCAGGAACTGCTTAATCTCTTCTTCAACCCTCGCCAGAGAGTGGGCATCATACTTTTCGGGAGCAGAGGTAGTCGTGTTAGGACCAACCTTGAGAACGCCGTTCTCAACGACGATATCGTCCGGGGTCATCATGTCGATAATTTCCTTGGCAAGATTTGCTGCCGCAGAATGCTGTTCGATGGCCGGCTCAACCGAATGTTCGGCGGTAAGGGTCTTCATTTTCTCGAGCATACTTTCATTGAAGTAGAACATACAGTAAATTCCTCCTTGAATTAAAAAATACTGATTTGTTAACTGGGAACTTTGTATATATGCTTAATGTGACGAACGCTTACATTTTACTAAGACTTTTTAATTTTGTCAACCATCACTTTTTGTGCCAATATTTACCATAATCTATTTGACCTAAGTATTTTATAACTCTTTCGTCCATACACTCCTTTATCCTATCTGAAAAACCATTCTTGGCTATTTCATTTCTTATACAAGTTGATGAAATACTTCTCGCCTTTATATTAGCTATTTCTATCCTATCTATGTATTTATTATACATCTCTAAAGCGGCTTCTGATTCATCTGTTTCTCTTTTTACAACAATTAATTTATATTCTTCTAAAAGTTTTTCATACATATGCCAAGTTGGTAAATCAGCCAAATTGTCCATACCACAAATAAAGAAAAGTTCATCATTTGGATATTTCTTTTCATAATAATTCATTGTTTCCCAGGTATATAAAAATCCTGTTGATTCTATATCCGAAACTTCTACTGCATCATTATCTTCAAACATCCTTTTAAGCATTTCTATTCTATTTGTTATAGGTAATAAAAAACTTTTAGCATAATCATCACCTGTTGGAACACAAATTATTTTATCTAAATATTTTTGTCTTAATAATTCCAATACTATATCTTCATGCATATTATGAGGCGGATTGAAAGAACCTCCAAAAATTCCTATTCTCACGCTTCCACCCCAGCTTCCCACAAAGATCCATCAATATCACTTGGCATTCTAAAATCAATTTTAGAATTTAAAGAAACGCTTCCTATCTTTGGACTATCTGGCACACAATTTCTCTTAAATTGTGCTATAAAGAATTTTCTTAAAAATACTTTTAACCACTTCTTTATTTCATCTTCATTATATCTATCTTTAAATGTTTCTTTTGCAATTTCTAAAATTTCTTTTGGTGTTGCTTGCCATCTTACAAAATGATATAAGAAGAAATCATGTAATAAATATGGTCCAACTTCTGATTCTGTCTTTTGAGCAATGTTACCATTTTCATCAGGAGGTAATAATTCTGGACTAATTGGTGTATCTAGAATATCTTTTAATGTTGCAGAATTAGATTCTTTTGAAATCTCTTCAACAATATATCTTAATAATGTTTTTGGAACATTTGCATTAACATTGTACATACTCATATGATCACCATTATATGTGCACCATCCTAACGCCGCTTCAGATAAATTGCCAGTTCCAACAACAATTCCATTTTCTTTATTTGCTACATCCATAAGTACTTGTGTTCTTTCTCTTGCTTGAGCATTTTCATATGTTATAGAAGTATCTCCCCATTCAATTCCTATATCTTTTAAATGAATAGAACAAGCTTCCTTTATATCTATAACTCTTAAATCAACACCATATTCATTTGCAAGTTTACATGCGTTATCAAAAGTTCTTCCTGTTGTTCCAAAACAAGGCATCGTTATAGCTATAATACTTTTTCTATCTCTATTTAATTTTTCAAAAGCTTTAATTATAACTAAAAATGCAAGAGTCGAATCAAGACCGCCACTTAAACCTATAACAGCTTTTTCAGAATGAGCATGTATCATTCTTCTAGCTAAAGCTGTAGCTTGAATTTCAATTATCTCTTTACATCTTTTGGCACGTTCAACTTCATCTTTTGGTACAAATGGCGACTTAGTCAAATTAACTATTTTTTCTTTCGCCTTAATTTTTGAAGTTGCCTCAAAATCTTCTATATCAACTTCATAATATAATTTTGTTCCTTCTAAATCATATTTATCAGTTTCAGCGAGAATTTCTCCATTTTGCGCTATGACAGAATGTCCTGAATACACAACAGAAGATGTTGATTCATTAGAACCAGCATTAGCTAACACAATAACTGTGTTATTATTTTTTGATTCCACCATCGCATATTCTAATCTATTATCATCACTTCCAATTATCGCAGAATCTGCAATAAGATTTACCAACACATCTATATCTTCAAATTCAGTTTCATATTTATAACCAACTCTTACAGCGTATGTCACACCATCCTTTTTGAAAACATATTCATTAGAAAAATCTATATCATCGTTTCCACATAACGTAATCTTTTGGTTCCTAACTGTTTCAAAAGTAAAATATCTTGTTTCTTCTGCTTCAGTAAATTCTTCTTTAGAAACAAAAGCTTTAATTTCACCGTTTTCAACAATTACCGCACCGTTATATATTTTTTCATCTACTCTTGCAGGCATACCTATTACAACAACAGAATCTATTCCTTTAGTAGCTTCAAGTATTTCTCCCAAAGCTTTTTCAGCATTTTCTAACAAAAAGTCATGTTTAAATAAATCTCCACAAGAAAATCCTGTTAATGCTAATTCATAAGTTGTAAGAATTTTTACACCATTTTCATTAGCTTCTATAATTTCTTTTTTAATGGCTTCAGCATTATATTTAGTATTAGCTAATTTTATCTTTGGAATCATCAAACCTAATTTAATTTTTTTCATAAGTATCTCTCATCCCTTAAATATTATTTTTCAACTTTATAATCATATCTTTCTTCATCTTTAAAAGACTTTCACTTAAATCTACATAGTGTTTATGAGGATTGTGAATTCTTCTAACTTCTGGATAAACCGTTTGCATTTCTTTTTCACAATAAGCACGACTTTGTTCTAAAGTTCTTTCACCATAAACGCAAACTCCATTTTCAAAAACTTTTTCGTGTAACTCTTTAACTACATAATTAGTTATTTTTTGTCTATTAGTTTCATCAGCAGGATCTATTAAAACATATTCATCATTTGAAATTTCATCATCATGTAAAGCAATTAAATCAGCAATAGCATAGTTAGTATCCTTATCATAAAATCTATAAACTTTCTTTAAGCCCGGATTTATTGTTTTAATTGTATCACTACTTATTTTTATTTTAGGTATTATCTCGCCATTTTCGATAACAGCTGCATTTTTATATACAACACCAACTCTCGCATTATCTGGTGCAACAATGTTATCACCTAAACCAATCGAATTTACCACCGCACCTTGATCAATAAGGCCCCTTATTGTTTCAGGATTTAATCCATTTGATAAACAAATTTGAACATCACTCATGCCAGCTTCATCAAACATCTTTTTAGCTTCTTTTGAAAGATAAGCTAAATCTCCAGAATCAATTCTTACACCCTTTAATCTATAACCATTAGGAATCAAATATTCTTTAGCAACTTTTATTGCGTTTGGCACACCAGTTCTTAATGTGTCATACGTATCAATTAATAACACGCAATTATTAGGATATGATTTGGCAAAATTTAAAAATGCTTCATACTCTGAATCCGCTTGTTGAACTAAGCTATGCGCCATAGTTCCCATTACTGGAATATTAAATTTCTTTCCCGCTAGTACATTACTCGTTCCAGCAACACCAGATAAATAACTACATTTGCTTGCTTCTACAGCAGCATCTGGTCCAAAAGCTCTTCTTGCACCAAACTCCATAACCTTAATATCTCCAGCAGCTTCAACTACTTTTCTTGCTGCTGTCGAATAACATATAGAAGCATTTAAGTAAGATAAAATTGCAGTTTCAATAATTTGAGCTTCTATAATCGGACCTTTAACAGTTATTAAAGGTTCGTTTCTAAATACTGGAGTTCCATCAGGAATTGCATAAACATCTCCTGTAAATTTAAATGTTAATAAATAATTCAAAAATTCTTCTGAAAAAGAATTTAAAGATCTTAAATATGCAATATCTTCTTCAGTAAATTTTAGATTCTTTATATATTCAATTATATTATCTAAACCAGCCATAACAGCATATCCAGCAGATAAAGGTTCTCTTCTAAAAAATGCATCAAATATTACTTCTTTATCTTTTTCACCCGCATCAAAATATGCTTGAGCCATTGTAAGCTCATATAAATCTGTCATCATAGTTTTATTTTCCATTATGTATTACCCCTTTCAAATCACAAGAAACTCTAGATATTACAAATTATATTGTTTCTTAAATCTTTCTATATATTCATTTCTAATATTATCTAATCTTTCTATAGTTTTTGCATAACAATCTTCACTTAAAGATTTACCATACGCACACGTAACATTACTTACTGCAACCCAATTTTCTTGAAAAATTAATTTCTTAAGTAATTTTATTTCATCCATTTTTGCTTCAAGTTTTATACCGTTTTCAGGTTTGCCAGTTTCTATAGGATTAAAAACTTCTTCAAGCACACCTTTTAAAGTTTTAAATATTGGCAAATTTTCATCTTCATTATGAACCAAACTTTCATACACACTTGTATAATACCAAGCCTGATTTTTTTCACCACGTTTAAATGCAGAAAAATCTCTTTTTCCATTACGCTTAAAAATTATATTTAAATCTGTTAAATTACTGATTTTATCAGCGCAAACAACAACTTTATTTCTAAGCGGCATTTCTTTTATTTCATTAATAGTATGCTTTTTACGTTCTTCCCAAGATAATGATTTGTCCGGCTCGGACGCACCAGAAACTAAGTTTGCAATATCCTCGCCAAACTCATTTTTAATATCTTCTAAAGTAAAGTGAGTATCCTCTACAACATCATGTAAAAATCCAGCTGCTACAACATTTTCATCATAACCATGTTCCTCTAAAATTATTCCAACACCTATAGGGTGCATTATCATTGGTTTTTCTGGCTCACTTTTTCTAACTTGCCCTCTATGAGCCTCAACAGCAAACATTTTAGCTTTTTCTTTAACATTCATATTTTTCAACTCCCTTTTCGACTACCAGTTTATCATTTTTAATATTTTCATACAAGGTAATATTAGGTAGGAAAAAATAAAGCTGATAACCATATTTTTCTAGTGTTATCAGCCTTTATAATTATTTTCTTTTTAATAATTTTCTGAAGAAATTTCTAATCTTTTCCCATACAGATTCTCTCTTAATAGGTAAATTAGAAACTTCTGGTTTGGCAGGTTCTTCTTTTTTTATGTCTACTCCATTACCATCTGCAACAATGCTTGCAATGATAGAATTATAATCAACATGATTAAATTCTTCATTTTTCTCATACAAAGCTTTTAATTCTTGTTTTTCGTTTTCATCATCACAAATATATTTTATGTAAATAACAGATAAAAGTGCGGCAGAACGTTTCAAAATATCCTGATCTTCCATCGGAACCTCAGGATTAATTTCAAACTCCCAACTTTCATCTTGTTCTCTTTGCATAGTAGTTAAAATGTTTTCTGGCACAAAATTATTTAAATGCAAAGCATTTAATATCATAAGCACTTCCTTGTATGCTCTCTTTTGTTCCATATCACTCATAAAAATTCCTCCATCTTTTGCTAAACTTCGTTCTATTACGATATATATTTTATCATTACTATTAAACAGTAACAATACCTTTTAAATAATTTGTCCCAAGTGGGGACGGAGATTCTTTGGGACAAATCTCCGTCCCCAACTGGGACAAAAAATTGGCGCCAACCTTTTGGTCGGCGCCTTAAACGTTTATCTGAAATTTGCTTTAACTAACTTACATATTTCTATTTTACAAATCTCATTATCATTGTTGCAACTTCAGCTCTTGTAGCAGTTCCCTTTGGAACTAAAGTAGCTTCTGTTCTACCATTTATAATTCCACTTCCGCATGCCCATTGTGTTGCAGACATAGCATATTCTGAAAGTTCGTTAAAATCATCGTAAGATAAGATATTTGTATCTTCTCCTACACTTACATCCATGCCTTTATACTTAGCATATCTATATAGTATTGTTGTTAATTGTTCTCTAGTAATTGATGCGTTTGGCATAAAGTTATTTTCATCCATACCATTTACTATGTTATTTTGTTTTGCCCAAATCACAGCATTTCCATAATACATTGATAAATCTACATCTGCAAAAGGGATACTCTTATTTGTTGCTGGCTCATTTTCTAATCTGTATAAAACAGTTACTAGCATTCCTCTTGTCATATTGTAGCTTGGATCAAATGTATTTTCTGTCATACCATTCATTATTCCATTTTCATTTGCATATTTTACTGATTCATAGAACCAATCTTTTTCGCTTACGTCTGTAAATGGATTTTTCCAAGTTTCTTCTACAACTTCTTCCACTTTCTTAAATGTAGCTTCGATTGTATGTTTTGCTTTTACATTTTCAAATGTATATTCTGTTACTATTCCAATTGAAACTCCATCAATTTTAACAGCTTCTATTTCATATCCGTCATTTGCTTTAATCATAAATTTTTGATTTTGACCTTTTGTTACTTTTATAGTCTCAGGTGAAATTGCACCATTTTCATTTTGTTTTACTGTTATTGTATATTTAGTGACTGTAGAAGAACCGCCTCCACCAAAGCTTTGATTCTTTGTCCATTTTGCAAATATTTCTGTATCAGTAGTTATTACTGTGTCGAAATCAAATTCTGTTGTAAATTCACTGCTTGTATACCAGCCTGCAAATGTGTATCCAGTCTTTGTAGGATTTGTAGTAGGTCTTGTTGCTTTTTGACCTTCTTCTATTGTTTGTTCTGTCACAGCACTTCCACCATCTGTATTAAATGTTACTGTATATGTTGTTGGAATTATAGGAGTCACCTGAGTTTCTGTATATGTTGCTATGTATGTTGCCTCACCTGTTACAGTCTCAATTGCTGGGGTCCAGCCTTCAAATGTATATGTATACTCTGCTGTTGCTGCTTTTGTTGGTGTCTCTCCATCATAACTTGGTGTTACTCCATATTCAACTTCTGTATCTGTTTCTAAGACATCTCCGCTTTCATCTTTCCATGTTACTGTATATTTATTCTTTACACTTGTATATGTTGCTGTGTATGTTGCATCACCTGTTACCTCTTCAACCGCTGGGGTCCAGCCTTCAAATGTATATGTATATTCTGCTGTTGCTGCTTTTGTTGGTGTTTCACCATCATAACTTGGCACAGTTCCATATTCAACTTCTGTATCTGTTTCTAAGATATCTCCACTTTCATCTTTCCATGTTACTGTGTATTTTTCTATAACTGAACCTGTAACTGGTCCTACAGTATCACTAAATAAAGAACCTGAATTTCCAGAGCTTGAAACTTCAACTTTGATATTTTTATTAATATCATCTGCAGTTAATTTATATGTTGAATTTGTTGCATTTTCAATTTCTGCATCTTCTCTATACCATTGATAACTTAAAGTACCAGTATAAGTTAATTCAGATACATCTACACTTAAAGTTTCATCATATTCAGCAATACCACTAATGCTTACAGAACCTTCCATTGGGAACTTTGTTGCAGTATTATATATCTTCATATATTCCATGCCAGGCGTATACGTATAATTAAGTTGAGAATGATTTCCTCCAAATGATCCTTGAATATGTGTAAAAGTAAGATCTTCGCTAATTGTACTTTGAGATTTATATATAGTATCACCATTTTTTAGCGCAATAGTTAACTTACCACTACCATCATTCGTAATATACCAAACATTTGTCGAATCATTAACCATAGACGACGTTAATTCTTTAAGAACCCCAAGCTTATCAGCAGAAGTAACATTTCCACCACCAAGTAGCCCAAAGCCATAAGTCGATGAATTATTATCAGCATCTACATCATTTGAAACATAAACATAATGATTACCAACAGTTTGTCCTGGCGCTTTAGATAAAACAACCGTATTTTTACTAATAGCTCCCTTCCACTCCACCGTCCATGGCTTATCATGTTTTAATGTAACTTCTTGCTCCATTTTGTAGCAAGATAAATCAGATGTAAGTAAATTTTCTGTCCAATCATCTCCACTTATGCTTGTATATGTTGAACCATTAAATGTCCACCAATAATTTTCAACACCTATTTTAATAGAATTACTTTCAAGCGTTCCTTCGCTTCCTGTGCTATAAACTACAACTTTTATTTTCTTACCTAAATCTGAATTTTGCACTACATAAGTTGAATTAATTGCGTTTGATATAACTTCATCATCGCTATACCATTGATATTTTATATCTCCACTATAGGTAACTTTTGAAATATCCGCTGTTAATGTACTTCCAACATCGGTATTTCCTTGTATGCTAACTGTTCCCAAAATAATTTCTTTTTCTTCAAAGTTAGGGACATCTCTATATATTTTTACATATTCTAAATCACCTTGATATGCAAGAGCTGAGTTTCCAGTTCCATACGCTCCTTTTATATGATCAAACGAAAATTCAGCTGTAATTGTTGACTCAGCTGTATATCTATTGTTACCTGCTATTACTAAAACAGTTAGTTTGCCTGTTCCATCATTATATACATACCATTTTGTATTAACATCACTTAATACATTAAGTGGTAAATTTTCTAATGCAATAATTCGATTAGCATTAGCAGCAGCATTTTCACCCTTAACAAAATAAAAACCATATATATTAGAATCATCTACAGAATCTTGATCTTCTGTAATATAAAAGTAATGGTTACCCAATGTGTTTCCAGGATATTTAGAAAAAACAAATCCTTTTCCTGTGACACTACCTTTCCATTCTATTGTCCATGTTTCATCTGCTTTGAACGTTACCTCATCAGTCATTTTCCAATAGTTTGAAACAGCAGTAAGTGTATTTTCTGTCCAACCTTCTCCACTTATGCTTATAGGTGTATCACCACTGAAATCCCAATAGTACTCACCTGTACCAGGTTGTATTGTTTCATCATTTCCATCACTTTCAACAGTTAAATCAGCAACTGTTCTATATATTTTTAGATAGTCCATATTCTTATAGTTAAATGCTACATCCCCTGCGGAATAAGCACCTTGTAAATGTGTAAAAGTAATATCATTATTATATGATGCTTCTGCTTTATATATTTGATTTTCATGTTTTAACGCAAGAGTTATTGTTCCGTTTCCATCATAAGTTACATACCAAATATTATTTTGATCATTTACCATATCCAAAGTCAAATCTTTAAGAAGACATACTTGATTAGTTACACTCGTTCCCGGTCCACCTTTAACTAATACAAAACCAAAAGTACTACCATTTCCATCTCCATCAACATCCGGCGCTATATAAACATAATGATTTCCCGCAGTTTTTCCTGGTGCTTTAGATAAAACAATACTTTGTTTAGTAACAGCTCCATTCCATTCAATCGTCCAAGGCTCATCGTTCTTCAAAGTTACTTCGCTTTCCATTTTGTAACAAGATAAATCCGAAGTAAGTTTGTTTTCAGTCCAACCTTCTCCACTTATGCTTATAGGTGTATCACCACTAAAATCCCAATAGTATTTATTACCAGAAGGTATAGTGCTTCCGCTCTCATTGTCTGAATTTATTAAAGTATATGTTTTAGTAACATTACCTGCAGTTACAACTAAAGTAAGTGGCTCTGTTACTTTTGTTGTATCAATATATCCACGATTATCCATTATTCCCGTAGCCACATCGCCATTTTCGTGCTTAAGTGTCATTGTTACACTACTGCAAGTAGCAGATACCGGTAATGGTCTTGCCACTATTTGAGCCATGTTAGCTTCGAAAGCATTATAATTTCCTGTATATCTTAAATTGTCTTGCACGTCTATTGTTGCACCATTTGCGTAAGTAGTGTAACCATTATGACCTATAAGTTTAATATCTGTAATTGTAGGTTTTGGTGTAACTACTAATGCATTATACATATTATCTGCAGCATCTAAACCTAAGATGTTGTAACCTTTTTGATTATAATGAATATTGTTTGCACCCATTTCAGCTGCTGTACCACTAACGGTAACATTTGATAAAGATGTATAAGAAACATTTCCAGCTTCATACCAATCATCTGTTATTACAGAAGCCATATAAATATCTGAATTTTGGTTTGCTAAATCTTGTTGTGCTACACGCATACCGCAATATTCAATTGCCTCATATGAACCTATATTATATCTTGTCCTGCAAGACATTATAGCTCCATAACTTCCTTCACCTAATGCCTCTATAAAAGCATTGTGCATTGCTTTATATGCTGTAGCATATTGAGTAGCTGTAGGATAAATAGAATTTTCACCAGTCGTGCTAGTAAATGCATCCGTTTCACCTTGCAACCAATAATACCCTTTACGTACAACTTCATATTTTGTAGTATCAATACCATTTAAACAACTTGTTATTGTATTAACTGTAGCTGTAGTTCCGTTATTCAAAGTTCCATCTGCATAAGCAGCCCATGTACTAATTGGGTTTCCTGAATACGTATGCTTCATAATAAGAACTTTTTCTCCAGTTAATTCATACCACTCATACGCAAGTGCAGGATAAAAACCAATGCTTGATGAAATTGTTGAAATGTATGATTTTAAATCCTGCATAGAAGAACCATTCCAGTAATAGCCATATCCTGTTTCAGGACATATTGCATCTACGCCACCTCTACCACCATGTACACCTGCAGCGTTAGATTGACCTGCAATCAATACTACATTTAGTTTTGCTTTGCCAACTGTTACATCAACATCGGTATCATCAACTTTTATGGTTGTAGTACCAACACCTTTAGCATGTAGTTTTCCATTAGCATCTAATTCAACGATTGTATCACCATCATTAATTGTAATTGTGCCTTCCAATTCTAGATGGTCATCATATTGCATTTCAATTGGCTCTGGCGCCGCAAAAACATTCGCAACACACAAAATTAATGCAAACGAAAATACTAATAGAAAACTTAAGATTTTTTTGTTTTTCATTAATCAAACTCCCTTTCTAAAATTTAAATTAATACATTATCAAGACAAACCACACAAAAATAAAAACAAACGCAAAAAAGCTTAGCACTATGTGGTTACATAGTACTAAGCCTTATTGTATTCATTATTATTTTTACACAGCCAAAAACAACATTTACAATTAATGTTGTAAATGCTAGAAAATCTTTATTAAACGAATTACTCGTGTGTGTGTGTGTGTGTGTGTGTGTGTTACAGCCCCAAGGGTTACAAGGTTACAGTCCATTCTAATCTCCTCTTTTGTTTAAGTCTGATATGTATATCATTCCTTATAATTATATCATTCTTAAATTCTCTTGCAATAGCAATTTCTTCTAATACATTATTAATTTACACTTTTTCAAGCATCAAATTATGTAAAATTTCTCACAAAAAAGTCTCAGAGAAATATCTTCTCTGAGACTTTTTTTACTTTTTATAATATATCAACTTATCTTTCCATGGTTCTAATATTTCATCTGGTATATTTAAATTTCCATGTCCTTTTGCAATCGCTACATCTGGTTTTGCCTTACCATGATAATCACTACCACCAGACATATATATACCTCTTTCTATACACAAGTTAACCATTTCTTCAGTTTGTTCATCTGTAAAGTTTGTGTAGAAGCATTCGATGCCATCAAATTTATAATTATTTAGAATCTCATTTAATATTTTTCTAGAATTGTCTCTGTATTCAAATATGTGTGGTATAAATACAAGTCCACCGCATTCTCTTACTAGATTTGCTGCCGTATTAAAATCTGGAATAATATCTGTCATATCTAAATACAAAGGACCCTCTGGATTAGACATATATTTTCTGTAAAAGTTCTTTAAGTTATTCCAAGAGTCTGGATCAATCAAACTTCTATTTTCTTCATGTTTGCAAATTTCTGATTGTATAAATCTTGATGCAAAACAACTACCATCAAAATGGTCTACACAATTTTCTTCTAATTTAAAACCCGCTTTTAAACATGCATCATACAATCTTTTAGCTTCAATTTTATTACGTTCTTCTGCAGACATGTATACTTCTTTTATTCTTTCATTCATTAATTTATAGTCAAATCCAAAACCAAGAATTTCTATTGGCACACCGCACATGGTTGTGTTTAATTCTATTCCAGTTATAATTTGACCTTTAAAGTATTTATCTATATCAACATTTTCTAGAACTTCATAAACCTTAGCAGTATTATGATCAGTTATTGCAATTGTATTTAACCCTGCTTTTTGAGCAGCTTCCAAAAGTTCTATTTCTGTATCTGTGCCATCTGAATATAACGTATGCATATGCAAGTCTATCATTTGCTTTGCCTCCTATTGTTTGTTTTGTTCTGCTCTACATGTTGCTAGTAATTTTATTATTTCAATTGCTTGTTCTTTGTAATCCTCTTCAATTCTTTCAAACTTACTGAATGTATCTCCTGTGTTTACCGTTGTAACTTTATCCTTTGGGAATCCTCCAGATATTCCAACCATATATCCGCGATCTTTTAACTCATCTTTTACAGATGTGAATTTGTATATGTAGAATACTATGTTTTCAATTTCCATAGTATCTACTAATGAAATTTCATCTAATGTATCACCTAATTCTGTTGGATATTCAAGCCATCTAATCATATTAGATAATGCAACTTTTTCTTGAGTCATGTTTGCATCTTTTAATAAATCTTCGCGACCAGCACCTTCCATTGCAGATAAAATTCTATACGCATCTCTTTCAGAATTTGCAAGTTCAATTAAATGATCCTTGTTCATTTCGATATCATTTATAGCTTCTGTTTTTAGCAAGAAGATTTGTTCATCTGCCCTTAATGGTAAGTCGTTGAATTCTTGAATTAGTTTTAAAGTTTCTTCATTATTTATATAACAAGAAACATCTAGCAAAATTTCTAATGCCGTTCTTACGTTATCTGGGATTTCATGTTTTCCATCTAGATAATATTTCTTAATTATAGGTAATTTCTTGTTAATGCCTTCTACTAATACTTGTCTATCTTCTTCTTTCAAAAGTGTTCCTTCAGGATCTGAATTTAAGAAGATTAGATATAAGCAATCTGCAATTCCACCATAAGAAGCTGATGCAACTTTCGCAAGTGTTGGTAGTAGCACTTCGTACTTAGCTTTGTATATAGGAATAGATTCTAATGGAGTAAGAAATGGAATTGTATTTGCATGTTTTTCTAACATCATACAAAATAATATAAACTTAAATTGGTCATGTTGTTTATACAACGCTTCTAATACATATGGCATTTTTTCAGCATCAATTTTATCTGATTCTTTCCAGATTGTATCTATCCATTTATCCATATCTTCATTTGCAATTTCCCATGATTCAATTAATTCATCATAATCTTTTTGGTTTTTGCAAAGTTCAATTTTATAAAACAATTCCATAAATTCTTTTTCCATTTACTATTCTCCTTTTTATTTAGTCATAAGTTCACAAACAAGATTACTTATTTCTGTTGGATTATCTAACTCCATGCCTTCTATAAGTTTTGCTTGTGCATATAATATCTTTGTATATTTTTCTAACAATTCTTTATCTTCATTATATAAGGCTTTTAGTTTATTTGCTATCTCGTGTTTTTCATTTATTTCTAAAACAAGTCTAGCTTGTACATTTTGATTGTTTGGCATTGCGTTGATTGCTTTAGCCATATCTACAGATAAGTTACCTTCTGATGTTAAACATACTGGATGATTTTTCAATCTATGTGTAAATCTAACTTCTTCAACTTGTCCAGATATTTTTTCTTTCATCAAAGTGAACAAATCTTTATGTTCTTCATTTAATTTTTCAAGTGCTTCTTTTTCTTCAACAGTATCTAAATCTACACTTTCAGCAGAAACGTTTTGGAAAGATTTTTCTTTGTACATTAATATAGTTTGTAAAACAAACTCATCAATCTTATCTGTCAAATATAATACTTCGTATTCTTTTTCTTTTAATGTTTCAACTTGTGGTAACATGTCTATTTTATCTACACTATCACCAGAAGCATAATAGATAGCTTTTTGTTCTGGTTTCATTCTTTCAACATATTCAGCAAGTGTAACCATTTGCTTTTCTGTTGATGAATAGAATAAAAGTAAATCTTGTAGTTTTTCTTTATTTCTACCGTAGTCATTATAAGCACCAAACTTTAATTGAAAACCAAAGTCTTTAAAGAATGCTATATATTTTTCTCTATCATTTCTTAATGTATTTTCTAATTCAGAACGGATTTTGTTTTCAATGTTCTTTGCAATTATCTTCACTTGTCTATCTTGTTGTAACATTTCTCTTGAAATATTTAATGATAAATCATCGCTATCTACTAAACCTTTTACAAATCCAAAATAATCTGGAACTAGTTCTTCGCATCTTTCCATTATTAAAACGCCACTCGAATATAGTTGTAAACCTCTTTCAAATTCTTCGCTGTAATAATTGAATGGAAGTTTTGAAGGAATGTATAGCAACGCATCATATTTGCATTGTCCTTCAACCGATGTATGGATAACTTTTAACGGTTTCTCGTAATCTAAATATTTTTCTGTATAGAAAGAATTGTATTCTTCTTCTGTTATTGTCTTTTTATCTTTTTTCCAAATAGGAACCATTGAGTTGATCGTTTCAATTTGTGTTACTTTTTCATATTCGTTAGAATCTTCTTTTTTGTGTAAGTGTTTAAGCTCCATTTCGATTGGATAATGAATATAATCAGAATACTTTCTAATCATTCCTTGAATTCTATTTTCTTCTAAGAAGTCAGAATATTTTTCATCTTCTGTATCTTCTTTAATGTGAAGTGTTATCTTTGTTCCTCTATCTGCTTTTTCACAAGGTTCAATTGAATATCCTTCAACACCAGCAGATTTCCACATATAAGCTTCATCTGCATCAATTGATTTACTCTCTACTGTTACTTCGTCAGCAACCATAAAAGCAGAATAAAAACCAACGCCAAATTGCCCGATTATATCAATTCCATCTTTCTTCTCATTTGCTTCTTTAAAAGCAAGCGAACCACTTTTGGCAATTGTTCCTAAGTTGTTATCTAATTCTTCTTCAGTCATTCCACAACCATTATCTGTAATAGTGATTGTTCTTGCTTCCTTATTTAAATCTATTCTGATTTTTAAATCAGATTTTGACACATCTAATTTCGAATCTGTTAAAGATCTGTAATGAAGTTTATCTATAGCATCACTTGCATTAGAAATTAATTCTCTTAAAAATATTTCTTTATTTGTATAAATAGAATTAATCATTAATTCTAAAAGTCTTTTTGACTCCGCTTTAAATTCTTTATTACTCATTTAATTAACCTCTTTTCTTTTTAGTAAAATCTGGCGTTTTAAGCCACAAGTTAATTATATAACTTTTTTTAGCACTGTCAATTATCGAGTGCTAATTTTTTTATCCAAACGGTCCAAACGGGGAAACGGTCCAAACGGGGACGTCCTCAGTTGGACAGATTTCAGTCAAAAGTTTCAAACTAATGACTTTAAATCAAGATACTGTCCAATTGAGGACGTCCCCGTTTGGACCGTTTCCCCGTTTGGACCGTTTGGGCGAAAAATTTTTTGCACATATTTTTCGGTTTGGGCATATATATAAATTGTATCCATTAACAACAACTTAAGGAGGTGAAGAATTATGCATGGATGCTTAACATTGCAGCACATCAGCAAAACATATCAAGACACTAATGGCGAAACTCTTGCTATCAAAGATTTTACCTATTCTTTTGAAAAAGGAAAATTTGTTAGCATCGTTGGACCAAGTGGTTGTGGCAAATCCACTCTACTTTCAATCATCGCAGGTTTAGAATCCCTGACATCTGGCGTAATTCTTTGGGATAATTCTAAACTCATCTCTGAAAACCGCAATATAGGTTATATGTTGCAAAAAGATTACCTTTTAGATTGGCGGACTGTCTACAAAAATGTCATACTCGGCTTAGAAATTAAGCATATGATTTCGAATGAAACCTTAGCATATGTGCACAATCTTTTGGAAAAATACGACTTGCTTGAGTTCAAAGACAAATATCCTTGCCAGCTTTCTGGCGGTATGCGTCAACGTGTCGCGCTTATTAGGACTCTCGCAACAAACCCTGATGTACTTTTGCTGGACGAAGCGTTTTCGGCTCTTGATTATCAGACCAGACTTCTCGTTACAAACGACGTTTACAAGATTATCAAATCCGAAAACAAAACAACAATCATGGTTACACATGATATTCCAGAAAGTATCAGTATGTCCGATGAAGTAATCGTACTTTCAAAAAGACCGACAACAATCAAAGAAACATATCCAATCAAATTTGATATGCCTAACCGTACCCCTCTGACTTGCAGAGATAACCCTGCTTTTTCAGGTTACTTTGATAACATTTGGAAATCTCTCAATTCAGAATAAATTCTAAAGAAAGGAGTTAGCTCAAGATGACTAGCAAAAAGACTTTGACAGCACGCGAAAAATATTTACGCGATAAAAAGCGGTATAAATTTTTCGTGCTCCTCACACAAATTGGCATATTACTTTTCATTGTTCTCGCTTGGGAACTTTTCGCACATTTTGGCATAATCGATAGCTTTATAACAAGTAGCCCTTCAAGAATGTTTGATACATTCATCCGCATGCTCTCGCAGGATTTGTTAACACATATTGGTGTAACTTGTCTTGAAACGCTTGTCGGCTTTTTGCTGGGCACCATTTTCGGCACACTCATAGCTTGTCTTCTCTGGTGGTCACCATTTTTATCTCAAGTCGTTGCACCATATCTTGTAGTACTCGGAAGTCTTCCTAAAGTTGCACTTGGTCCCATTATCATTGTTTGGGTTGGTGCTGGTATGCCCGCAATCATCACGATGGCACTTATGGTTTCTTTGATTGTTACCATACTCGATATGCTTAGTGGTTTTACTAACACGGATACAAACAAGATAAAAATGCTTCAAACATTTGGCGCAAACAAATTGCAAATTTTCACAAAAGTAGTATTCCCTTCAAATGTTCCTACACTTTTGAATATTTTGAAGGTGAATATCGGTTTATCCATGGTAGGCGTCATAACAGGTGAATTCCTTGTTTCAAAAAACGGACTTGGCTATCTAATTGTATACGGCGGTCAGGTATTCCAGTTGGATCTTGTTATGACAAGCGTAATCATTCTCGGTATTGTTGCAAGTCTTCTCTATAACGCTGTCGTTCTGCTTCAGAAATTGATAAGCAAAAGGAGTAGATGGCAATAAAATAAAAATAATAAAAGGAGAAATAATCATGAAAACACGTATCTTCTCTCTCTTCGTTGCACTCATCATGCTTGTATCATGTGTAACCATTTTCACTGGTTGTGATGATGGCGACAAAAACAAAACTGTACTTCGGATTAGCGAAGTAACACACTCTGTATTCTATGCTCCGCAATATCTCGCAATCAATCTCGGTATTTTTGAGAAGTATGGAATTGAAATCGACCTTATTAACGGTGGTGGCGCAGACAAAGTAATGACTGCCGTCTTATCCAATCAGGTGGATATTGGTTTTGCAGGTCCTGAAGCAACAATCTATGTTTATCAGCAGGGAAAAACCGATTATCCTAAAGTTTTTGCACAACTCACAAAACGTGACGGTTGTTTCCTCGTGGCACGTGAGCCTGATGAAGATTTCGAATGGTCCGAGCTCAAAGGAAAACATGTACTTCCCGGCAGAAAAGGCGGTGTGCCTTACATGACCTTGGAATACGTTCTTAAAAGTAATGGACTCGACACCTCAAAAGATTTGAACTTTGATAATAGCATTAGCTTTGATGCTATGACTAGTGCATTCTTAGGTGGCGTTGCAGACTACGTTACCGTTTTCGAGCCCACTGCAACCGTAATCCAGAATGAAGGACGCGGTTATATTGTTGCTTCTGTTGGAGAAGCTTCTGGCGAAATCCCTTACACCGCTTATTTTGCAAAACAGAGTTTTCTTAAAGAGAATAAAGAAGTAATTCAAAATTTTGTCGATGCAATCTACGAAGCTCAGCAATGGATGCTTACGCATTCTTCAAAAGAAATCGCTGAAGCGCTTGCACCTTCCTTTAGTGATACCGATGTAACGGTAATTGAGCAGGTTGTAGAACGCTATAAAGAAATCGGCGTATGGAATGAAACTCCGATTATGACAGAGGAATCCTTCAATCGTCTTCAAGATGTAATCATTGAAGCAGGCGAACTTTCCGAAAAAGTTAACTTCGAGAAAATCGTTGATAACTCTTTTGCAGAAAAAGCCTCCAACTAATGGTCCACATGGGGACGGACCCAAAGTGGGACAAATTTTGTCCCACTTTTAGTCCGTCCCTACATGGGACACTCTCAAAAAACTCCCGCTAAAAATAGCGAGAGTTTTTCTTTTATAAATTTACTTTTTTAAGATAATTTTATTATTCTTGGTATTTAGTAATATCATCTATAAGAATTCCAAAGTAAGGAATTTCTTTTGATTCTTCTTTTAAAAACATTGCAAATGTATCATCAAAATAGAAATATCTTGGTTCTTCCTCATCTGCCATTATCACTGCACTTTCTTTTGTTGTTATAACAGCTTCACTTTTTATCTTTCCTCCTTTTTCATCTATTTCAAATTGAATTGTTTGCATTGCTTGATCAATAACAATTTCTTTTCCTTCTGAAGTTAAAAATGGGTTATTACATAGTTCTGTATATTCTCTTAATTCATTTATTTTTATGTAAGGAACTTTCAGTTGATCAATTTCGTCAAAAAATTTATTTCCTTTATACGCATTTGTTTTATTTGCTAAATTTGAATATATTTCCTCAAAAGTTTTTCCTGCAGGATTCTTATACAAAATAACTTCATCGCCATTCTTTGTTTGCAATGACACTGCATACTCTTCATCAGAATTGTAAAACAAAACATCTACTTGTCCATCAAGTTGTTTATTGCTTGCACCGTTTATACCAAAATATTTTACATTTTCATATTTATCACCAAAATTTCCTTCTGGTAATTTTGTAAATTCCTTTGGATATTCAAAATCTCTTTTTAACATTGTATAGAATATCATTCTTTCGCAATCTTCAGAGTCAAGATCTTCCCAATCAATTAAATCTAAAATGTCGCTTGTTTCGTTGAATTTATCTTTAATTCCTTTTTCAATCTTCGCTTTCATTTCTAATGTTTTTTGTCCCCACGTTTTGTAATAATATTCATCTGACAACATATCTTCAATAAATGTTTCTTCATTTAAATTTTCCATCATTTGATTTGGTATAGCAAATTCAACATCTTGTTTAACGTATTCATTCTTTAAATCATTCCAAACAAGTTGAAACGTTGCGCACCACGCTGAATCAGCTGTGATTTCATCTTTTAATGATGGTACAACATTTATTCCAGATGTTTGTTCGTACTCTGTTCCTTCATCACTTATTATTGGTTCGCCTGGTTCTATTGGATTCAATATATTTCCATCACAACCTGTAAGCATCAAACTAGAAATTAATAACATTAGAGCTAATATCTTTTTCATATAATACCCTCCTTCATTGATTTGCATCTTTAATATAAATTATATTTCACTTGCATATAAATTCAAGTTTATAAATCTAAATCATTTAAAGTTGTACCAGCTTTGCAAATATACATATCTTTATTTCCATCCAATCTACGACATTTTATAATCGTATATTTGATATTTGCCCACTCCGATGTTCCTCCATCATCATAAGAAAGTTCTATAGTTCCACCATCTCGATATATTTTAACTTCTTCTACTACCATACCACCTTGATTAGGTCCTAGTTCATCATGTTTTTCTTGCGTATCTTCCGCATCTTGTCTTACTCTTTTTAACATTCCTTCAAGAGTTATGTATCCACTTCTTAGAGCTAGTTCTAAGGTCATTTCTTTATTATCTACTTTTACATTTACCTCTTCCAAACCATAATAATACAAATCAAATTCTGTATTTAAATCACATAATTCTTTATTATTCAAAATCTTTTTAGCAACGTTATTTTCTGATTCAATAACAGTTAGTTCATAATCTAAATAACCATCTAAAATTATATCTTCTACAGTTATAACATCATTTTTTGCAGATGCTTGAATAATAGGATTATATTTCACAATTATTTTTCTGCCTTCTCCATAAATATAATCTCTATCACCCGAAATACCTAATAATACTTTTATCTCATCTGTAGTTTGAGCTTCGATAGATTTTTCATCAGGTTTAACTATCAAATAATCATTTTCTTCTTCAATTATAGTTGCAACAAAAGTGCGCTCTGTAAGAACAATATTTCCTGGAAGTGTTCTAACAAACTTCATTGTTTTAATCATACTTAATGTTTCGTTAACATCTTCTGCTGTTAAATAAGACTCACTGTGCATTACAACATTGTCTCCAAAATTTATAAAAGACCATCTTTCGCTACCATCATAATATCCAACACTTACAGTATTTCCGATATCTAATGTTATATCTTTTATCTCTAATCCAGTACCGCATACACCAAACAGATCTTTATATGCACGAAGTGACATCTTCATTTCACCACTTGGAGAATAAAACGCTATAACATACTCATATCTTTCTGGTTCTTCATTTAAAGCTTCAAATTTCCAACCATCTAATAAATTTATAAACAAATCTTCATTTTCTTTTAAAGGGATCGCTACTGGTATATTTTCACCCGAGATATTAGGTATTTCTTCAGTTATATCTTCATGATTTACAGGTGGCGCATAGTCATATCCCCATGTACTAAATACTACTGGCAAATTGTTATCCATTCTATTTTTATCTATTACAAATAAAATTCCTAAAATTATAATCACAATCAACATTATTGATAATAAAACTGTAACAACTTTCTTCATAAAATCACTCTCCAAAAATTGATGATAGAATTTCTATAATATTTTTTATTAATTCTTTAATATTAAAACCTTCTTCCTCGTTCGTCATTCCTTCGCTTGGTGCGTTTATAACCTTATCTGGAACAATCATTTCACTGTTGGCGTTTTGCTTTAAGGCATCATTTAAGTCTCCTCTGTAATTATCATCAAATTCAACATTGGCAGAATCACTCATTGGATCTTTGACAGCTTCCGAAATATCCGTTTTATTTTCAACAGAACTTGCACTACTTTGAATTCCTGGCACGCCTTGAGTCATTTCATTTTTACCAACCAACATGCTGTCCATTGAAGTTTGACCAAGTGAATTTTTAGCCATTTGTATATGACTCATATTAACAAAAATCGCTCCAATTAAAATCACTGCTGCACATGCAGATAATGTTTTAATAACAAAAAATTTATGTTCTTTCTTTTTAGCCACACCCATTTCTTCACAAATGTTGGATATAGCTATATTTTCTTTTACATTCTTTAGTACTTTTTCTTTTAATAAGTCATTATTTTTCATAACCATAACCTCCATTCTTCAAATTATTTTTTATCAAATTTCTAATCCTATGTAATTTCACTTTTACATTACTTGTTGTCAAATTAAGCTTCTTTGCAATCTCTTTTATCTTTAACCCATCATAGTAAAAATACATAAAAATATCATATTCTTCTTTTGATAAAGTTTTTACAAATTCCTTTACCATATTGATTTTTTCTTTTTCTTCTGAGAACTCTGTCATATCAAAATTATCTGCAATATTTTCTTCATAATCCGCTATAGATAAATTAAGTGTCGTTTCTCTATACTTATTTCTTGTGATATTTTTAGCCGCACCAATCAAATATGATTTTATATTCACTGTCTTTTCAAGTTTTTTATAATTTTTCCATACGGCAAGAAAAGTATCCGACAATATTTCTTCTATATCTTCATCTGTAATTGCGATGCTTGCCATATTTTTTACCACTAAATAGATATAGTTATAGTAATCATTTATTAAATTTTCCACCTCTAATGCGCCATTAGAGATATAATTATTCAGGATGTGTTTATTCATAAATTTAGCTAAATCTCCTTTTACAAGATATCTTCACTTAAATAGTAACATTTTTCTCAGAAAAGTTACAACATTTTTGTACGACTGGGGACGCCCTCATCCGGGAGCCATCAAGTCCAAACGGGGACGCCCTCATTTGGACACTTCTTAAACAATATTTTTCATATTTTAAAGTTTTTTGAAGTGTCCAAATGAGGGCGTCCCCGTTTGGACTTGATGGCTCCCGGATGAGGGCGTCCCCGTTTGGACCAATTTATTCATTTACTTTTACACCAACATATCCAGTTTTTTCAATTATTTCTTGACCTTCTTCAGATAATACCCAATCTATTAGCTTTTTAACATTTTGGTTTGGATTATCTTTATATGTTACTGCATAAAGTGGTGTTGTAATTGGATATGTGCCGTTTTTTATATTTTCTACTGTTGGCGCCACACCGTCTATACTTATCATCTTTATATCAGGATTTTTAATGATACCTTCTACATAATATCTAAACGAAAATCCCATCGAACTAGATTTGTTCTTATATTTTGATACCACATCAATTATACCACTCATCAAATCATTTACTTGTTCAGATGGCGCATCCATTATTTCTTTATCACCCATAAATCTTATAAGCATGCTTTGGCTTCCGCTACCTTGATTTCTTTGGAATGCAACAATCTCTTCATCAACGCCACCAACATCTTTCCAATTTGTAATCTTGCCAGAATAAATGTCTTGGATTTGTTCTGTAGTTAAATTTTCTATTGGATTATCTCTATGAACAAAGAAAACAAATGCTTCTTTACCAATTTCAGTATACTCAAATTCTGTTCCATTTTTAGTCGCATATTCTATTTGTTCTTCTGAAGGATATGCACCAAAGAAAATATCAGTCTTTTTTTCTGCTAATCTTCTATATCCAAGTGACGTATTGTTATATTCAAAAGTTCCATCATCAAGTTTTACTGTATTAGGATAAGTTTCATTTACAAACGCTGAATACACCGGAAATACAGCTGCAGCACCATCAATTATTGGTAAATCTCCAGAAAGTTTTAAACTAGCTTCACTATCTAAAGTAACAATTTTCGAATTTTCATCAAAAGGTAAATATTCACAACAATTGATATTAGGATTTGTGTCTATCGTTATACTCGCATTATATGCATCTATTCCTAATTCAATCCCTAACCAGATTGCTAAAACTAAGACTAAAATTCCCCACCATTTAAAAATCTTTTTCTTCTTTTTAAACCAAATAAGTGGCACCAGTAATAATGGTAATAATAACGCGCCTGCATATACCAACACAATATTTATATTTTCAACCGTACCTAATAATATAATAAAGAAAGCTGCCCCAAAACTTATAAATAAACTAACTGCAGTTAGAATTATTTTCAATATTATTTTAAGCACTTTATTATCCTTCATAATATCACTCCTTATAAAAAGAACTATTCTACAGTTTCTGTTTTAAAATCAAGCCAATTAATGTTACATTTCATTTCATAATAATCTTTATATTCTTGTAAATGGTATGCACTCACATATGGATTCGACCAACTATATTCTTCTATAGCAAATTTATACAAATCTATCGTTGCATTCTTATCCGATAATATCGCTTCGTTTTCAGCAATTATATTTTGATTAATTAATTCTACCTCTTTATTTTTTGAATATCCTTTTGAAATTGTCACATTTGTTTTTAGAGCTAACAAAGCAAACAGAATCCACAAATATTTAGTAGTCCATTCAATTGGGTTTTCAGCATATAACTTACATAAAATAATATTTAACATCGCTAGTCCAAACAACATATTTCTATATCCAAGAGTTGGCGATACTAACATCATGGCTTGTGAACCTACAAATAATATCGCAGCTATTACACTGGTATTCATCCAATTATCTTTTTGTATTATATTTAAGTAAATTAATAGGGCCACAGTATCAGCTAACAATAATGCAATGTTTATTAGTCTAAACACATCCATCGTTACGCTTATTTCTAAGTATCTTCTAAAATTAATGTAATATAAGATTACATTTACAATTGATAATAAAATTATAGAATTTTTTCTTTTTTTATTATCATCTTTTAAGGCATATAATACAGCTACAATCGCAATTAAAATATAATACACATTCATATTTTCAATCATAGTGTAATTCATTAAAAAGAATTTAATATTATATTTTAAAGATTCCATACCACTAATCACTTCGCTATCAATCTCAAGTCTATTAAATTGAGATGGTGCCAATACAACTGTGGCTGCGCATAACATCGTAATAACAAATAATATTAATAATTTTTTATTCTCTTTCAATGTAGCTTTTATATTTTTAAAGGAACTAATTTGGGAAACAAGTACTAATACTGTTACACCAATTGTCATCATCGCACATTGTTCAACTGATGCAGCAGATAATATTCCAAAAATTATTGAAGGTACCCAATATTTCTTATTATCTAAATTAAGTAAACAATACCAGTAGATGCATAACATCAAAATCGGATATGCATAATTAAATGTACCCACTACCCAATAAACGCTTTGTCTTGTTATTGTTATATCAATAACAGAAAGTAAGAAAAATGATAAAATCATTGCAGGAAACATTTTTTCTTTTTTTCTAAATGTTGCAATCTTAGCTGTAAAATAAGTAATTCCTGTAAGTATTAATGTATTTACAATTTGCCAAATCACAAGATTATATCTTAAGAAAAATGATTCAAGCAAATGTACAATAAATCTACCATTATCAGCCAAGTAATGATCCCAATGTGCTTTAAAATATTCTCCCCATTCTAACTTGCTATATCTTAAATAATAATAATCGTCACCAAACCAAACAACATTAAGATTAATAGCTAAGAAAGATATAAACATTAGAATTAGAGAAATTAATATTTTATGTTTTTTTAAAAACTCTTTCATTTTATTTGCCTTTCTAATAAATTATCTCTTAATCTTATTTGTAGTTGTTTTTTCAAATTCGTTTTCTCTTATTTCTATTTCAGCAATATGTTTATATACTGGTAATTCTTTAGTTTCTTTTGCAATATCTTTTTGTAATGTTTCTTGAACATTTTCAATACCTAGTTCTTCTACTTTGGTTTTATTTAAGAAAACCTCTGCCTTTAATCCAACTTCTTGATTACTTTCATTCTTTATACCTCTTACAACAACTTCAGAAACATAAGGAACTGCTAAGATATAATTTTCAATTTCTTCTGGATAAATATTCTTACCATTGTTAAGAACAATCATATTTTTCTTTCTACCAGTTATTAAAAGTTGGCCTTTATCATTAAATTTTCCGTAATCTTCTGTGTTGAACCAACCATCTTTTAAAACTCTTTCGGTTCTTACAGTATCCTTGTAATAACCTTTCATTACAATGTCACCTTTAACACAAATTTCGCCATAACCATCTTCAGTCATGTTTTCAAATTTAATTTCACAACATGGTAATACAACGCCTACGGTAGCAGGATCATTAAATCCTTCTCTGTTAACACTAACTAAAGGAGAACATTCTGTGATTCCATATCCGTTATATAAAGGAATTCCAATTGAATCAAAGAATTTTCCAAGTTCAGCTCTTAATGGAGCACCACCTACAATAATTTCTCTTAAGTTACCACCAAAAGCATTATGAACTGATTTAAATATTGTTCTTCTTTTATCAATTCCTAATTTTCTTAAGAAATTACTTAAAACTATTAAAACTTTTAAGCCAAATTCTTTTTTAGTTTTCTTTGCATTATTCCAAATATTTTTATAAAACACTTCTGCAAATGCTGGTACTAAATAAATATAATCTGGTTTGTAAAGTTGTAAATTGCTTAATACATTTTTTAAACTATCGTTAATACAAATTGTTACATGTTTATGAAGAGCAACTAATATTCCTGCAACAGCTTCATATGTATGATGATATGGCAATACAGATAAGCTCTTTGTATAAACTGTTGCAACTTGAAGTCCATAATTTACACAGCTAACTAAATTGTGTTCTGTAAGCATAACACCTTTTGGCATATCAGTTGTACCAGATGTATATACAAGCATTTTTAAAACATTGGTATCCTTATGTTCTATACTTGTAAAATCTGTATTTCCTTTTTCTAATTCTGTTCTACCTTTTTCAATAAATTTTTCATAAGATAATTTATGTCCTGCATCTTCATCTCTTTGAAACTCTATAAAATATTTAATAGTAGGAACCTCTTCTTTTATTAAATCTATATATTTTTCATAACGATTTGAATAGAATAAAACTTCACTATCGCTGCTTTTCAAAACATTCACAATCTCATTGCATGTAAGTTCTTTATCAATAGGCACGATAACACCATTTGATTGTAACACTGTTAAATAAACAGTTAGCCAATCATAACTATTTTCACCAATAACAGCAATGTGCTTATCCGCCATACCAATAGTAGTAAGAGCTGTTCCTAATTCGTTAGTACGTTTTTTAAATTCTTTATACGTTACTTCTGTAACTTCTTTGGCGCCTTCTTTTTTGAATTCAAATGCATTTTTATCACCATCAGCTTTTACTGCTTTATCTAATATTTCTCTAACTGTCTCAACTTTTTCAACTTCATACAATTTAATATCTGGTCTTTTCATAATCTTTATCCTTTCGAATTTAAATTAACGATATAGTTCTCTTTTTTCTGTATAAATAGCAATTTGGTTTTCTTCATTTACAACAACCCAATATTCTACACCTTGAAAATCTTCTTCGGCATCATTTATTTTTAGTGTAGAATGAAATCTTACTAGTGTTTCGCCTTCTTTTAAACCTTTTAACTTATACAGTCTATCATTTACAGTACCAACACCCCATTCTGAATATTTAAATTCTGTTTCATCAGATGTTATTTCAACTAAACTTGGATCATCTATTGTATATGTCCAATAAAAACCTTTTTCTTCAATTTCTTCTAATTTGACAACTTGTTCATCTAGAAAAATCCCTCTATCTTCTACTGGAAATAATGCTGGATAATCACTTACTATTACTTCTCCACTTTCATATATAGGCTTTTTTTCTCCGCTAACATCTTCTATTATTTCTCCGCTTATTTCACCACTATTTGTAGGTAATTCTTCATTACCTGTATTAGAACCTTTAAAAATAATAACCCCTACAATCACTCCTATTACAACTAAAACAACAATTACTCCAATCCAAATTTTCTTTTTCATACTAATCCTCCTCTTTTATTTTTTTTATACGTTCCGTTAATTTGTTTAAAGTTTCTCCTAATAATTTTTCTAATTCTTCTTCATTATAAAAATTATATTTACCTTCATACCAGATTTTCATTTTAGAAAAATCCACTGCATCTTTAATATCTTTAACAGTTAAAGATAACTCCTCTATTATTTTACTCTCTTTAACAACTTCTTCAAAATAATCTAAATCAATAGTATTATCCAAAAAATTATTATTAAAAATTCTAAAATCGTGTTGTTTCATCATTCTAAGTTCATCTCTTGAATACTTACCAAGATTATCATCTCTATATGTTGTGTAAAAATTATTATTAAAATTCCAATCAACAAATAGATGTGTAAAACACCCCATTAATAGAGGACTTTTCTTAATCTCATCTTTATATTTGTTGTAAAAGTTTTCATAAGATGGATTACCTTCTATTACAAAATGTGTTGTTTCATGCCCTATTTTTTCAGATATTTCTTGTAACATATATCCATTATTTAAGTCTGGTAAAATATTTCCCATCAAAAATAAATTATATTCTTTATCATTATAATCACAAATTTTTCTAAGTCTTTTTCCAACTTCTAAATGTGTCTTCCAATTCGGCATAATTCATCTCCTGTTTATTTTATTTCTATAAGTTCGTATTGTTTTGTTCCAATCCCCAATTCCTCTGCAACATCTATCGTATGTGTACCAACTCTAGAATTAATTCTTTCAAGTAAATGTTCTTTTCCTGGATCATCTGAGTTTTTTACTAAATCTATACATGCTTGATCGATAGCAACAGGATCTGTCGATACTAATATTCCAATATCTTTCATGCAAGGATCTTCAGCAACTGCACAGCAATCACAATCTACTGACATATTGCACATTATATTTACATATACAATTTTAGATTCAAATAGCTCCACTACTGAAGCTGCAGCATCAGCCATCGCCTCTAAAAATTTCTTTTGTTCTGCCACATTTCTCCAAACACCATTTACATCTGATGTTACTCCAGCAGAATGTATCCATGCCTTTCCACTACTTGACGCACAACCTATAGATAATTGCTTAATTGCTCCTCCATATCCTCCCATTGGATGTCCCTTAAAATGAGAAACAACTAACATTGAATCATAATTTTTTATGTTTTTTCCTAAATAGTTTTTATTAATAACTTTACCATTTGGAATTTCGATTTCTAAATCTGGTCCTTCTGCATCTAATAATTCAAATTTAAAATCTTTATTCCAGCCATGTTCTTCAATTAATTGCATATGCTTTTCAGTTGTATTTCTCTGACCTTCATATGCGGTATTACATTCAACAACTGTACCATTAACATGTTCTATTATCGGTCTAACAAACTCTGGTCTTAAATAATTTTGATTTCCTTTTTCTCCAGAATGAAGTTTAACCGCAACGTTTCCCGTTAGAGGTTGTCCAAGTTCTTCATACAACTTAACTACATTTTCCGCTTTCAAATCTCTTGTAAAATATACTTTTGACTTTTCCAAATTACTCCTCCTTACTTTTTTCTATAAAATAATTTTCTAACTCTAACATAGCTTTAGCCGCCATGTGATAATCTTTCAAAAAATTCAGCATATAATTAGAAAGTTTCGATGCAGGTCTATCCATATACAAATCTTTTGCTATACAAATACCCAAACCTCCATCAAATAAATTTCTAAATGCTTTTCCTAATTGCAAAATATTATCTTTCTTGAATGCATCATATTTTATTTGTGCAATTCTATGTTTTCTATCCAACTCGGTTATAAATTCTTTAAATTTATATGTTCTGTATCTATCCATTTTATACATTTCCGCTGCATATTCTAAACCATATATTGTTGAAAGATTAAATACTTCCATCATTTTTGCAAATTCTTCTTGTGGAAAATAAAACTCATGGCCTTGTAATTTTCCAAAATACTTTAATGTATCAAGATAACCAAGCATTATATTTTTTTGCATTTTTTCTTTATTAAATTCAAAAGAGCCGCCTAAATCTTCTGATGGATGAATTACTTTCATATAAATATTTGATTTATCCAACACTTTCTGAGTCATCCCTAAGCCATTTATATCCACCACAATTATATTTTTATAGCCTTTTTTTATAAGCATATTTATTGGTGCATTATCATAAACGCCACCATCCAAACATTCATCCTCTCCCACTTTTTGTGGCCTAAAGAATGGAAAGGCTGCACTTGCCAATAAATAATCAACTAATTGTTCTTTTGAAATCTCATCTTTAAACTTTTCAATTGGCATTTTATTATTAACGGAATAAGTCATAATTCCAAAATCAATTTTAGAATTATATATCTCATCAATATTAATATTTTCTTCAATTGTTTTTCTTAACGGAGTATTATCAAGACCTTTTTGTTTACTATAATACGATACTAATAATGGTAAATTGGTAATATCAAAAATATTTTTTTCCTCATCAATTTTAGGAATATCCATTATATCTTTCATTTTTATGTTAGAATAAAGTCTTTCTGCTTTTTCCTTATCCTTTTGTAAAAACAAAGCTCCATTAAGTGCTCCAATAGATACACCTGCCACTGCATTTATTTTTACTTTTAATTCTCTTAAAGCTTTTAAAACGCCTATCTGGTAAGCCCCTTTTGTTCCTCCACCAGATAAAACTAATCCATATTCTTTTTTAAGCATTTTTATTACCTTCTTTTTTCTTAAAATCCCCTTAAAATGATATCATAAAGGCAAGTATTTATCAATAAACTACTTGCCTCCTTTAATTTCTAAAATATATTAAATTTCACGTTATTCCGACATAAAACCAATAGGTCTTTTGCTTTTTCCTGTTGCTGCAATCAAATTATCAGTAATATCTTCTTCAGTGATTTCATATAAATCAGCATTCTCATTAAACTCAATATTCTTTGCATGGTTAACCAATGTTTTTTGGAACATATTGTTAACATATCTTGCGTTACCAAAATTTTGAATTCTAGTAGAACTTTCTATAATTCTCTTCATTGCTAATTTTGCACTTTCTGTTATTTTCAAATTATTCTTTTCAACTAAATTCAAGAAAATTTGGAACAATTCATCGACCGTATAATCTTCGAAGTTTATTTGATATCCAATTCTAGAAGACAACCCTGGATTGCTAGTAACAAATTTATTCATTTCATCTTTATATCCTGCAAAAATTATAACTAATCTATCACGATAATCTTCCATAGTTTTTATAATCGTTGCAATACTTTCGTCCCCAAAGCCACCAATAGAATCAGTTAATGAATAAGCTTCATCAATAAATAACACTCCACCAAAAGCAGATTTCATAATGCTAAATGTTTTACCTGCGGTTTGTCCAACATAATTAGCAATCAAATCTTTTGCAGAAACTTCTACCAACTTATTCTTTTCTATATATCCTAAATTATATAAAATATCAGATATAAGTCTTGCAACCGTTGTTTTACCCGTTCCAGGATTTCCCGTAAATACCATGTGCAAATTAAATTTTGAAACATCTAGTCCCGCTTTTTGATTAAACTTCAATAATGAAACTAAATCATTAATTTGCGCTTTTATTTCTTTTAATCCAACAAGTTCATTCAAATCTTTTAATACTTCTGGCAAGTTTCTTACATTGTATGCCTCTGGCACATCTTCGATCTTTAGTTCATTCTTATTAGCCATATCAAATCTGCGATTTTTATTAAGTATTAAAGTATCATACAATTTTTTAATATATTCCATATTTTTTACTTCACTTTGATAATAAGTCGATTTAATATATGTGAATATTTTTTGACTTACCTCTTCAGAAATATTTTCTCTTTTACGAAGTCTTTCTATTAATATACGATGAATTTCTTCTATACTAAGTTCATCTATATCTAATTTTATATTAAACAATACATTGTTTAACTTAGGGTATTCTGACAAAATATTATCCATAGTTTCTTTTTCGCCATATATTATTGTACATAAATCCGTATTATTTTTTGAAAGTTCATCAGTAAAAATATTTAATATTAAGTTTTGATTTAATTTTTCTGTACACAAAATATTTTCAAAATTATGAACATACAATACACCTAATTTTTTCCTCATCCCCTCTTCGGTTTGTGTATAAAACAATTTATTTATCTTGTATTTATCAAGTAAAACATGATTCATATATTCATGATGAGTTCTCATGTTGCTCGAAAGATATCCAAAATACCACATAAAGTCGCCAACTATATCGCCCAAAGTTTCAACAGATTCTCTATCATTTGAATAAACTAATAAATTAATTGGTACAAATTTTTCACTCTTAAAATTCCAATTAAGAATATAATTAAAAATATCAAATATTTTATTTTTACTCTCTTTTGAAAAAGGAAGATGTTCAACTTTTTCAAAAAATCTATGTATAAAATAATGTGAGCGAATTTTAATTCCATCTTTATATACAGTTTGACCATCTAAAAGACCTCTTAACTTAGCAATAATATCTACTTTTTCAACTTCTATCATGTATTTATAATAAGCAGCGATTTCATGAATGTATTGATTATAATCTTTGCCTTCTTTTTTTAAAATCAAATCAACATCATTCAAATCTAACTCTAATATATTTTCCGGTTTTTTAAACTTATAAAAATCATGAATTATATTTATATAAAATTCTTCTTCATCTTTTGAAGTAATGTCTAATATATTAAATTTAGCCTTTTTAGTAGTTGCATCGTAATTTACTAATTCTATAAAATCGCCTTCAAGAATAATTTGAGCTCTCATTAAATCTATTAAGTCCACATTTGTAAAAAACGCCGGTTCTGGTACACTTTTAAACTCTGGATTCTTTCTTCCTAATATAAAATCAATAGCAGCTATATAAGAAATGTTAGAATTATTCTTTTCGTTCAATCTGTCCACTTCAACTACAAAGTTTATTACGCTAGACTTAATGCAATGTTTTAATTTACATTCTTCACACAACTTATACGAATCCCCAAATTTAACATTTTGTCTCATCGAAGCTGGTGCTGTATCTATATCATTTTTATTATTTAAAGCGTATGTTATATAATCATATGTTTCAGAAAAACAAGACTTTATCATTCTAAATTCAATCATTGCACCTTTTTGTTCTTCTGTTTTCTTTATTATTTTAAACAAATTCAAATTAATGTATGTTCTAATAAGCATTAATTCTTCTTTTGTATATTCATAGTACTTTTTTAATAGCGCACTTGAGTTAATTATTTCGTCCACTAAATTTCCTCCTTTGTTAGATAAATTTCTTTGTATATCATGTTAATTTTAGCATATTCACTTATTTTTGAATAGTTTTTTGTTTGTATAAATATTAATATACATAATAAAAAAACACCATTCTTTCGAATAGTGTTTTTGTTTTTATATTTTTACATTAATTTCATCATCAAATAAAGCTTCATCATATTGTCTAATCTTTTCTTGTTTTTCAACAATTTTATTCGTTCTAGTAAAGAAATATATTTCTAACATAATAACGAAAATATTTATAAATATATTAATTTTATTTCTGAGACTAAAATTTTCAAAACCTTCTAGTGAAGCTTCTGCAAATTCACTTGAAGTTATATTTCCAATAAATTGCTTATACTCCGGATTATCATACATTTCTAAAAACGTCGTCATTGTGTAAGTTGAATCTAAATATGTTTTAGCTAGAAACAGACTTGTAGTCATCAAACACGAAAATACTAATGCCAACACTACACATTTGTGCACCTTTTGCGGATCATAATACCAGATGCAAGATAACGTAAAAAATATAAGTGTTACTAAAGCATAAAACGATTCAATAGTCTTCATCGCTTCTTTTAAATCAGCAATAGGATCAAATACTGTCATTTTATATCCATATACAGATTTTAAAAATAATGTTCCACCTACAATAAGTGCTAATAATAATATTGCTAAGAAAACATCTTTAAGTGAATAGAACTGTGTCACTCTCTCAGAAGATTCTTGCTCCCAACTGAAATCTACAGGTTCATCATTTTCGATTCCTTTATTTCCTCTTCCCGCACTTGTACCTCTACCTCTAAAAGCCATTTTCATCTCACCTCATTTTTATTTTACTTCCCAACCTTCATTACTTAAATATTCTTTCATTTCTCTAATTGATATATCTTTTGGTACGTAAGTAAATGCATCTGACTCTACTGTAGTTCTTAATTCAAAACTGTTATCAGCGCGTTCTAAAGTTGTTGGATCTTCAGAATCTAACAATTTAATTGTTTTAACAATTTCGTTCATAACTTCATACGAAGTATCTATCACTTCTTTATCTTCACATTCTACTTCTAAAATCATCTCATAAGGTAAATTATTTTTATATATTATTTTTATTTCTGTAATTTCTTCTTTTCCTGTTGATTCATTCTTATTAATAAATGTTCCTTCTACAACATTTTTATTTCCAACAATCACACAAATAACTGTAAGTATAACAATAGCAAAAAAACTTAGTATTATAATTTTCTTCTTTTTCAAGTAATTTCCCCCTTAATTATGGTACAGGATCATAGCCAGAACCACCACCAGGTCTGCATTTTGCTAATCTTTTAAATGTTAATTTTAGACCTTTTATCGTTCCTTATTTATCAATAGCTTTTATTGCATAATTAGAACATGTTGGCTCAAACCTGCACATATAATGCCAATTACCAGGTATTCTTTGGTATAATTTTATTATCCATATTATAACTTTTTTCATATAAAACCTAATATTAATATTATTTATCTTTTTTCTAAAAGACAATAATATTCTATCATTTAATAAATTTTATGTCAAAATATATACCTATTTTATTTTGCCTATTTTTATGTTATAATTTGGCCGTGTAAAAAAACACGAAAGGAGTAAAAAATGAATTATTATATTGACTTTGACAATACAATGTTTGATACCCCAAAACTTATCAAAGCTATGCTTACAACTTTGGTAAATGAAATATTATCAAAACATAATAATAAAAATTTTGATGAAACATATACAGAATGTACAGGCCTTTTTAACAGAGAACACTTCTATAACATTTATGATTTAGTTGATCATTTTTCAAAAGAATATGATTTAGATGAACAAGCTGTAAAAAACAAAGTAAATCTTGTTATAAGCGATACTAAAGATTTTCTTTATGAAGACGCTATTCCATTTCTAAAAAAATTAAAAGAAAATGGACATAAACTTTACATACTTTCATATTGCAAAGAAAGTTTAAAATATCAAGCGGCCAAAATTTCTGGTTCCGGAATAGCAGATTTTTTTGACGCATTATATATTACTGCTACTCCAAAATATGAGTTAGATATAGATTATTCAAACGGAATTTTTATAGATGATAATCCATCAGATTTAAAAGGTTTATGTTCTAAAAATCCAGTAAAAGTAATAAGAATTAAAAGGCCTGACAACAAGTATTCGACCGAAAAACTTGAAAATTTACAAATTATGGAGTATAATACTTTAGGTGACATAACCTAAGCACATCGACAATAGAGAACTACTGTTCTTATGTATACAAAAGGAGGATATTTAATGGAAAGAAAGAAAATCGTTGTTTTCGGCGGTGGAACTGGAGCTTCAAATGTACTTAAGGGGCTTAAATTCTTCCCTGTTGACATCACAGCAATTATCACCGTATCTGATAACGGTCGTAGCACAGGCAGACTTAGAAAAGAATTCTCTACCCCTGCTGTTGGCGATATCAGACACGTTTTGAGTAACCTTTCTACGCTACCTGAAGAAGTAAAAAACATAATGGAATACAGAATGTCTACGTACAGTGATCTTAACGGCCACTCAATGGGCAATCTGATTTTGACATCATACTTCAAAGAAACTGGCAATCTTAAAAAGAGCATCGAATACATGAGCAAACTTTTAAGAATCGAACACACCGTGTTGCCCCTTTCTGAAGATTACTTAACACTTATGGGAGAAACCGACGAAGGCGAAATCATCGAAGGCGAAGAAGAAATCACTTACGCAAAAAAACATTACAAGAGACTTTTCTACAAAGAAGATTTCCACGTGCTTCCTGAAGTACTTAAAAGTATCGAAGAAGCTGACCTGATCATTCTTAGCATGGGAAGCCTTATTACAAGTATTCTTCCTCATCTTATCTGCCCTGATGTTGCGAATGCAATTAACAAGGCAAAAGCAAAAGTTATCTATGTTTGCAATGCAATGACACAACCTGGTGAAACAGATAACTTCGGTGTTACTGACCACGTAAACGTTTTGGAAACTTACATAGGCAAAGACAGAATCGATGCAGTTATTGTAAGTAACAACGTTATGCCTGCCGACTTACTTGAAAAATACTCGACACAAGAGCAAAAAGACCAAGTTGTCATCGATTACGAAAATATCGAAAAAGCCAAATTCGAGCTTATCGAATCTGATCTTTTGACAACTGAAGATGGTACAATCAAACACCACACCTTGAAGTTAAGTTCGCTTATCTTCTCGTATCTGATGAACATTAAATAATGAGCACACTAAAACAAAAGAAATACCCAGCAGATTCCTCAATTTCTGCTGGGTATTTTTTCGTACTTAGGGGACACTCTTTGTCATCAAAATTTCAGACTTTAGGGACGCTCCTTCAGGTTCGAAAATTTGTTTACAAGGGACGTCCCCTAAGTATGAAAATCGAACTAAAGGAACACTCCTTGTGGATAAAAAAAGCTCCACCACTCTTTTCGTGATGGGGCCTTTTTACTATCCAAAAAATCCGTCTGAATTAACAAATTCTCCCATTGTAACGTTATTAACTTTTCTACTTTTCTCAATTAATTCCGAAAGCATAGTTCTAACTTTTTCAGCGTTTTTAACTTTTCTTATTTCTAATGTTGGTGTTGTTGTATCTGAAGAATGACACAAAATCGTACCAACACCAAACAAACGATCAAATAATGTTCTTCTCAATGTTATATCTGTTATTCTATATAATCTAATTTCTTCTTCATGCATCGATAAAAATTTAACCGTTATATACAACTTTTCTTCAAACAAAGTATATTTTGTAAAAGATAGTGGTAATCCGAATATTGGTCTTTTTCTATCACTCCATAAAACTTCACTTGTTTTTTCCATAGTAATAACCTCCATTTAGCTCAAACTTCATGATTAATAATAACAGATTTTTGCTTTAAAATCAACTCTTCCTTCTGTTTCTTAGTTAACTGTTTCAAAGCATATTCTCTTTTTAATGCATCTGATTTATCCTCATATCTTTCAAGATATACCATTTTTACTGGCAAACGTATTCTTGTATATTTAGCACCCTTACCTAAATTATGTACCTCTTCTCGTTTTTGAGGATTAGTTGTATATCCACTATATAACGTATTATCTGTACATCTTAACATATACACATAATGATACTTTTCTTCTTTGTCATTCATTATTTCGTACCAAAAATCCTATCTCCTGCATCTCCTAGTCCAGGAACTATATAACCATTTTCATTCAAATGACTATCAACAGTTGCGCAATATACTTGAACATCAGGATGTTCTCTTTCTACTCTTTCTATACCTTCTGGAGCAGCAATTATACTCAAGAATTTTATTTTCTTAACTCCAACTTTTTTTATTTGTGCAATCGCATCTACAGCAGATCCTCCGGTTGCTAGCATTGGATCAAGTAAAATCACTTCTCTATTTTCAACATCTTTTGGAACTTTAAAATAATATGGAACTGGTTCTAACGTTTCTTCATTTCTGTATAAACCTATATGTCCAATTTTCGCATTAGGAATCATTGTTAGAAGTCCATCAACCATACTTAACCCAGCTCTTAATATAGGAACAAAAGCATATTGATTTTCATCTAGTCTTTGTACAATTGTTTTCTGTATCGGCGTTTCTATTTCTACTTCTTTCAATTCAGCATCTCGTGTAGCCTCGTAACACATTATTGCAGATATTTCTCCTGCAACTTCTCTGAACTCTTTAGTGCCAGTTTTTTTATCTCTAAGAATTGATAATTTGTGCATAATCAATGGATGATTTAAAATAATAGCTTTCATTGATATACCTCCTTATTTTTTCTTCACTCATAATATAACACGATTTTATTTTTATCAACAGATTTTGTTTGCTTTTGTTTTCATTTATAATATAATTTTAAAAGACCTATATATAAGGAGGTTTTACTTAAGATGAATAATGTATTTACCGAAACAAAATTTATATTAAAAAAATACAAGAAAAATTTCTTAGCAAATCTTGGAACATCTGTTTTGTTAAGAGGTTTTTTATTAGTTATACCAATACTATTTAGTAGCGTTGTAAATTACGCCACAAAAGAAGAATATACAAAAGCATTTTTATTTATAGTACTCACACTTATATGTGCTGTGTTATATAGATTTTCGGAGTGTTTCAATAGAAAAGTATTTTACAATTTATATTCGATACTTCATCATCACTATTCTGCGCGTGGTCTAAACAAAACTAATCGTAATTCAACATTTAGTTTATCTAGATTTGATGTTGGACAATATACAAACATGTTAACTAGTGACGTTGATATTATTTCTGCTTTTTATGCAAACGCGGTAATAAGATGTGTACAATTAGCCGAATATATTTTCATTTTTGGATACTTCTGGTCTATAGACTTTGTACTATTCATTTCAGCACTTTTAATCTTTCTAATAGTAATAATGCTTATACCATTATCTAATAAGCGTATAGAAAAACTAAACGCAAAAAGGAAATTAGAATTAGACAAATTAACACTTTCAATACATGACTTTTTTAAGGATATTAAAGATATTAAGTGCTTAAATTTCTTTGACAAGATTGCACCAAATGTTAAAGAAAAAAATTTAACATATCTAGAAGCAAACGAAAACTATAATGTTCGTTACTACAAAGATCATCAAATGTTTATTATGATTTTTGAAATTTTCAGATTACTTTCTGTCGGATACGCAGTTTATCTTATCCCACGTGGTGGAATTGAAATAGGTTCATTAATATTGATTTACAACTACTATCAAAAAATTATAGATAATTTTTCAACAATACTTACAATCGGTTTAGAATCAACAAACCTAAAAGTATCATTAAGTAGATTTAATCATTTAATTGAATATAGCCAACCAAAAAACACTCTTGCTTCAGAAACAGAACTTATTACCGACGGTAATATAAAATTTGAAAACATATTATACGGTTATAAAAACGATCCCGCTTTAAGAAATGCCTCTTTTGAAATAAAAGCAAATTCTTTAAATATTATAACCGGTAAAGCTGGAACTGGAATTGGTGGAATATTAGACTTACTTCTAAAACTTAATCGCCAACATTATGGAGATATTTTCATTGATGATACAAAAATTACAGATATCCCAAACGAAGAATATTTTTCAAAAGTATCTTTACTTCGTGATGATTCTCACCTATTTAAAATGTCTATAAAAGATAATTTAAAATTAATTACCGAAGATGAAGAAAAAATTATTGAAGTGTGCCAAAAATTAAATATTCATAACGAAATAATTAGATTAAAGCAAGGTTATGAAACTATCATTTCTGATAATGATGAAATCCCAACTTCGCTTAAGCAACTAATCTTAATAGCAAGAACATTGTTAAAAGATTCAAAAATAATGTTATTTGATAAAGCTTTAATATCACTAAACGAAGATGAACAAAACTTAGTAATGAATATTTTACTAGAATTAAAAAAAGACCATACAATCGTTATGGTTTCGCATGACAAAAACATCATTAAAAACGCTGAAAACATTATCGTTTTAAACGGCAAAGAAGTTGCTGAATCTGGCACATTATCTGAACTTATAAAATTAAAAGGGTTGTATTATGAACTATATGAAAAATCATTAAAAGCTTAAAAGAAAGACGTTTCTATTTTTTGATAGAAACGTCTTTATATATTCTCATAACCAAATTATTTAATTCTTTTAAATTTAGCAATATAAAATCCCTCATACGATTCATTTGGACAAACACATAAAGTCCCTTCGATTTCTGACTTCAAAGTTTCTAATCCTTCAAAATTTTTTTCATCAATTGGAATAATTTCAATTTTTCCAGAATCAATTAATCTTTTTAATTGCCCTTCATTTTCAGCTTTTAAAATAGAGCAAGTTGAATAAACCATTTCATGTCCAACTTTTAAAACTTTTAACGCTTTATCCAGCATCTCTTTTTGTGTCACTACAGAACGTTTTATAAGCTCTTCTGTAAATCCCTTTATTTGTTTTTCATCATTTAGATTCAAAGTTCCGCTTCCACTACACGGTGCATCAAGAAGTACTTTATCAAACGAAAAGAAGTCATCTAATTTTCTGGCATCTTGCATCATAACATTTACTCTATTTGCTCCTTGCTTATCTAAGTTATATTTCAAACGTTCAGCCCTTATTTTATTTTTTTCACATGCCGTAATTAATGCTTTTCCTTCCGAAATTGCAAATAATTGTGTTGTTTTTCCGCCGGGAGCCGCTGCCATATCTAAAATATTTTCATTTTCATTAGCACCCAATACTAAAACTGGAATCATCGAAGATAAACTTTGGAAATATATTTTTCCATCTTCATATAAATCAGAAGTTCTTAATTTTACTTCATCCTCATTAGATATTATAAATGCATCTTTATACCATCTAACCTCTTCATATTCAATCGAAAGAGCCTCTAATTTTGAAATTATTTCTTTTCTCGAAGATTTAACCGCATTAACCCTAAAAGAGCTCTTTCTTTCAATTTTATAACCATTTTCAATTCTATCAGCAATCTCTATTCCATACTGATTATTTAACATTTCTTTTAAAAACTCTGGCATTTTCATATTTTCGCTTCAATCTCCTATTTACTAAGGTTTCTACATTATATCACGTGATAAATATTTAGTAAATGTTTGGATTTTTTTGACAAATTCCGAATTATGTTATATAATAATGATGGTTTCAAAAGAAACCTCGTGCTAAAATTTTATATGCAAAATTGTTTCAGATTTTTTGTCACAAATAATATTCAAAAGAAAAGTTATTTTAAAAGATAAAAAGAAAACAAGGGGGCATATGTATGTTAAGAGAAAAACATATTGATATTGAAAATATTAAAAGAGATTTAGCAATTGATAACGCATATTTAACAGATGCAAATATTGATGTAGTAAAAAGTTATTACATAGGAAAAATCACACTAAATGAAATGACAGGAATGTTACAACAAGCAATCGTATAAAAACAAAAGTCGTCTATAAGACGACTTTTTTCTATTCGCAATTATTTCTATTTTAATACCAAAAAAGGATTATACCTAAAAGGCATAATCCTTTTTATTTTAATCATTTAAAGCATATTCTTTAAGTATATTTTCCCAAGCCTCTTCATTTCCATGCCAAAAAAGTTTATTTTTTTGTGGATCTGATCCATCTGCATGTATATCATTAACAAAATATTCACATATTCTTAATTTGCTTGTTAGCTCGTGAACTTTTTTGTTTTTTCCATTTTTTCTATTACGTATATTTATTAATGTAATTTGTTTATTGGGATATATTTTACTGAACTCTTGTAAATAGTTTTTTATCTTTTCTAGTACAACATTTTGATTCATCAAAATACACACAGAATTAGCCTTTTTTAAGCTTTCATTTAAATTTTCATATCTTCTTATCATTAAATCTCTAAACTCTTTTACAGCCACCTCTATTTCTGGTTCAGCTTTCACATGATGCATTGCTGTAATATTGTTTTTCGTATCTATCACCGTTCTAATTCCTTTATGTACTTTTCCTGTATCTTTATATTCCTCAAAAAAATCTTTAAATTTTGTTTTATATAAATGTATTCCTGTATCCAAATCGCACATCTGCCAATCCAAAGGGTATGCGGCTTTTCGTAGTTCAAGTTTTTGTAAATAATACGCTGGTCTGCAAGCCGGACCACCAGATAAGAATATATCGTACTTTTCCATATTTTCTCCTATTCTTACATATAAGAATTATTTTTATTTACACAATTTTTCTATACTTTCTACATACAATTCTTCATTATGCATTAATAAAGTTAACGCTGCCAATCTATATTTATTTAATACTTTAAACAATACATTTTTATCAACCACTTCAGCCATCTCTTTTATGTCAGATTTAACTTTAGCTACTATTTCTGTATTTATGACCTCTTGATCTTTTGATAAATACGATCTCTCTAATAACGTTAGCATATTACGAATGCAACCAGCTGTTATTAAATCTTTCATATGAGGCATTTTATCCATTAGATATTCGTATCTTTCAGTTAACATTGATAGATTATCTTTTTGTTTCTTCAAAGTATAACTAGAACCTGTAATACTTGTAGGTTTAGCAACTAAATAAAAATAATTTTTTTGATTATTAACCACAACTTTTTTACATTTTTCATATAGCTTAAATATTATTGAAGAATCTTCATAAACTCTTCCTTCAGCATATCTTTCGTTTTCAAATAATACTTTCTTGTATAATTTTGTCGATGGAAAATCATAAAAATCACCTTTAACAATAAGATTTTCAATCACTTCTTCACGATTAAAAACTTCCTCATTATATTCTTCGGCTGGTTTTACAATTTCTTCTCCTTCAACAAATCTAAGCGCACGGCAGATTGCTATATCTGCATCATTTCTTGTAAGTGAATCCATTAAAACCTCAAAATAATCTAATGAAATTATATCATCACTATCTACGAAAGAAAGATATTCACCTTTAGCTATATCAATAGCTGTATTTCTAGCCACTGATACACCTTGATTCTTTTGATCGATAACAACTATTCTTTTATCTTTTTTGGCATATTCATTAATAACCGCTATAGAATTATCAGTAGAACCATCATTTACTAAAATAATTTCCAAATTAGAATATGTTTGATTAAGTATTGATTCTATACACTTTGGCAAATATTTTTCATTATTATAACAAGGAACTACAACTGTTATCAATTTATTTTCCATCAAAAAACACCTCTTCTTATAATTCAACGTAGTTTACGAATTCTGGTTTTGACATACCTTCACGAACATCTTTTTGTATGTATCTTCTCATTTCAGCTATAATATTACAACATTTTACCGCGTCATCATATTCTTCATTTTCAATTTTTTCAAAAACGAATTCAAGAGAACTTTGACAAGGTCCAATGTCAACTTCTTTTCTAATTTCAAAGAACCATTTCATTTCCTCTAAAGCAATTTTCTTTTCCTCTTCAGTCATAATAGTTGTATCTACTACTTTATAAAATACTGAAGTTAATGTTTTAGAATAGAAATATCTAAATAAACTCATCTTATCAGCATCACGGAATAATTCATAAATTTTTCTGTATGCAAAGTTAATATTTTTAAAATATTTTAATGAACGATCCCAAGAAACTGATAATGTTCCCGTGTTACTTCTTCTTCTATAGAAGTTTGTTGTTTCACTTAAATAATATGCACTCTTCGAAGCAAGTAACGCAGCATATGTAAAGAACGCGTCTTCTGCAGGTACTCCTTCTAAGAAATATAAATTATTTTCTTTTACTAATTTTGTAGAAAATATTTTATTCCAACAAGCTGAGTTCCATACGAAGAATGAATCACTAAAGTTTTCTTCTGAAAAAGCAAAGTTTTTAAATCTTTCACCATCAAAAACACTCTTTTCCCAAAAACGTCCATCTTCTTCCATATATCTATAGTTAGCTGTAACTATATCAACATTTTCTTTTACAATAGTATTATATAATCTCTCAATAGCATGTTCTTCATATAAATCGTCTGGATCTAAGAACATTGTATATGGAGCTTCAACTAATTTTATACCTTCATTTCTTGGTTTACCAGCAGCTCCACTTTTTTCTTCGAAGTGCAAGCAACAAACGTTGCTATATTTGCTTGCATATTCATCCATAATTTCTTTACTCTTATCTGTAGAACCATCATTTACAAGAATCACTTGAATATTTTCAAAACCAATTGTTTGTCTTTCAACAGACTCTAAAGACTCCCTTAAATATTGTTCCATATTGTGTATTGGAACTACCACACTTACTTTATACATATTATACCTCCTTAATATAATAGAAAAGTTTTTAAAGGGTGCTTTTTGTATTAAAAAATAAAACTTTAGAGAAAGCCCCTAAAGTTCCATAGCTACTCCCTTTAATACGCTTACCAAGTTAGCTGACGGGTTAGGAATAAAAGGTTTCCCTCTCTTTTTAGAGATACACCCCATTTAAATTTGGGTCCTCGGCTCTTCCTATTGGAAGATTCAGCATTATTCACTTGTGTCCTCTTCGAACACCATTATTATTTTACCACTTTTTCGACCAACAAGCAACATTTTGGTTAAAAAAGGTAATATAATTGTAAATTTTATCCATTTTGAGCGTTTTTTGTCTTTTTTTATCTCTTTATCGGTTTTACTCACATTTAAAGCATTTTAATCCTTTTTCCTACTATCAGGACTTATATTTACCCCATTTTCAATGATTTCAAAATGCACATGTGGCCCTTCTTTACATTCAAATCCAAAACCTTCTCCTACACTAGAAATTATATCTTCTTTTTTCACATTCATTCCAACATACACTTTATCTAAAGTAGATAAATTAGAATATACAGTCTTATATACATCATCGTGTTTTATGATAATCGTATTTCCATATCTCGGATCCATTTTTATACTTTCAACTATACCATTTTCTGCAGCTTTAACTGGAGTCCCTGCTTCATTTTTTATATCTATACCATCATGAACAATCCATTCTTCTAAAGTTTCAGAATATACTAATTTATCTTTTGCAAAATCAAGAATAATATCTCCGCTTATCGGCAAAGAAAAACTTAATTCATATTTTTCTTTTTTCTCAACATTATTAGATGCAGTTTCTATAACAACTTCTTCATTTAAAACTTCATTTATATCTTCAAAAGCACTACCTTCTTTTATCTGGTACTCCTCTTCATTATCCAAGATTTTTTCATTTTTCTTTTCCTCTTCCTTTTCTTCAAATAAAACAATTGTTTTAGGATTTTCGTTTTCTGAAGTTTTATTTATCTTTTCATTTATTTTGTTTTCATCATTCAATGTTATACCTTCTCCAGACAACTTAATATCTGTTTTCTGAGCAACTATATTTTGAGACGCACTTATCTCATTATTATCTTGCATTTTAGAACTTATATTAAGAGTTATAAAAAACGACATTGCTCCTGCTGTTAATGCACAAATTCCTAATGCAATTTCTGATTTATATTTCCTTATAAAATGTTTCATGGCAATAACACCTCCAAATTTCTTTTCAAAGGTATTATTGCCATGTTTTAGTAATTATTATACTTTATTAATTAAAAAATCTTTTAGATATCTTAGTATCTCATAAACCCTAACTGTTGTTAAACTCTCATTTCCAAGAGGTGCAACTTTTTCAATATAATTCTCAATCTTTTCTCTTGTTTCTTCATCTTTTACATTATATGTTGTTATATCATACATTATTTCTTTTGCCCTATTTGCAGTCACTGGATTTTCACTAGCATCAAGCAAATTAATATGATCCGTATTCCAAAATTCTTCGTTCAAGAAATTACGTTTTAAATATGTCTTCGTAAGAACTATAAATTCTCTTTCAGAAACATATGCATTTGGATCAAATGTATTTTGGTATCCCAAACTTAAAATTCCAAGTTCACACATTTCAATTATAAAATCATAGTATCTATCATTTTTGTCTACAACTGGTCTAGAATCTTTTTCTAAATACATACCTTGCATTGTCATTCTCTTTTGAGCATCACGTTTAATAGTATAATCTTCTAGAATTTCTTGTAAATTGATATCATTTTCAATACATACAGCTGCAACAACTCCAGCAGCCTCACCCAAAGCCATTCCTGTAGGAATTACTCTAGCAGAACCAGCAGCAATCGAAGTATATGATCCTGACCTACCAACTGTCATTAAATTTGTAAATCCTTTTGGGATTATCATACCTAATGTTAAATAATATTGATCTGGAGCACCAATTATATATCCCCAATCGTAAATACTCATTGTTTGAATATCTATCGGATAAGAAGACATCGCAATCGCATTATATGAATATGTTGATTCTAAAATATCTTGAACAGTTAATGTATCTTCTCCAATGATATGTCTAGTCTCTCTTACATAGAGTTCAGGCGCAACACCTGTTAATTTCGCATTTTCAAAACCAGGCACATTTGCAGAAATAAATTCTGCAACATACTTAGCTTCTTCTACGCACTTAGCATAGGCTTTTTCTTTTGCTTTTTCGCTAAGCATATCTGCATTAATAATTTGTAATGAATTTATTAAAACCGAACCATCATTTTGAAGTCCAATATTTAATGCTTTTAATCTCATATGCGGTTGAGCAGGAATATATTGTTTTGTTATTTCGCCAAATGCCCAAATAGATTTTTCAGAATGTCCTGCATTTGGCAAATTAGCATCAGCAACAGCTTTGCAACATTTTTGCCAATCAACTCCATCCATTTGAATAACTAATGTTGCAGACATCGCGCGATTTTTTTCATTAACATCTTCCCAACCATTAAAATATTCCGCGCCAGCAGCAACGGTTATATCTGCGTCTTGAGTACAATCTATATACATCGAAGCTGTATATTTTTTATCATCTGCAATTACATATTTAATTTCATTTCCAGTTGAACCAACTGTATAGTTTTCTATATTATAAATTGTTGTAAGATTTTCTTCTGCAGCAATCATATCTTCAAAAACTTTTCTTACTTCTTCAACATCGAAAGAATCTTTTTCACCAAAGTTTTCAAAAAATTCTTCGAATATGCCTTGAGTTAATAAAACCTTGTCTGTGTTATAACTCATATCTAAAGTATTAAGCATCGCATAAATCATTAAACCGCCAGGACCATCACGACGCTCTAACATCAATACTTTTTTACCATTTCTAGCAGCAGAAATAGCTGTTGAAATTCCTTCAGGTTCAGCGCCAAAAACAATTACATCATATGTAGCATCAACGACTTTTTCATCATCACTCGAATTTTCTGTAAGTTCTTCTTTTTCAATTGCCTCGCCTGAATTTTTTTGAACTTCTGGCACATAATTTTCACCCGAGTTATCCCCAGACAAATTTATATTATTCTCATTACTTTCAGAATCGTTTATAACGTATTTTCCAATCAAAAATATATTACCAATAAGCAGTGCTAAAACAATCAAAATATATATCAAATTTTTCTTCATACGCAAGCCTCCTGTTTACAAACGGGTCCAAACAGTCCAAACAGGGACGTCCTCATTTGGACACTTTTTAGGAATATATTTATTATGAAATTGAAAGAAACAATAGGTGTCCAAACGAGGACGTCCCCGTTTGGACCAATCAAAAAACTCGTTCTTTCCATTTTTAATCTTCAAAATAATGTCTAGCGTGATAATGTGTGTGTAATAATTTGTGTGCTAGTTCACTTCCTGGTGTTCCAAGATATTCATCATACAATTCTTTGATTACTGGATTTTCATGAGATTTTCTACGTGGTAAGTTTTTATCAGCTTCATATAAAGCTTTCTTTCTCAAACCGTGAATATCTACAGTTGCTCTTGTTTTAGCATCATGTATTGGTTGTCCTCCACCAGTTACGCATCCACCTGGGCAAGCCATGATTTCTACGAAGTGATATGGAGCTTCACCTTTTTCTATCATATCCATTATTATTCCAGCATTCTTTAATCCATTTGCAACAGCAACTTTAACTTCTAAGTCACCGATTTGAACAGTCGCTTCTTTTATGCCGTTTACTTCTCCTCTTACATTTTCGAATTCAACTTTTTCTAATTCTTTGCCTGTTAATACTTCTGAAACAGTTCTTAAAGCAGCTTCCATAACGCCACCAGTTGTTCCGAAAATAACAGCAGCACCTGTTGCTTCTCCTGTTGGGTTATCGAATTCTTCATCAGCAAGTTTAGATAAATCTATTCCTGCTTCTTTCATCATTCTAGCAGCTTCTCTAGTTGTGATAACTGCATCAACATCTCTTAGTCCATCTACTTGCATTTCTTCTCTATCAGCTTCTGCTTTTTTACCTACACAAGGCATTACAGAAACTACGAAAATTTTACTTGGATCAATTCCCATCTTTTGTGCGTAATATGTTTTAATAATCGCGCCAAACATTTGATGTGGAGATTTAGCTGTTGATAAATGATCTGTAAGTTCAGGATAACTGTTTTCAACATATCTTACCCATCCTGGACTACAAGATGTAATCATTGGAAGCTTTCCACCATTTTGAATTCTGTGAATTAATTCAGTTCCTTCTTCCATGATTGTTAGGTCGGCACCTGTATTTGTGTCAAACACTTTATCGAAACCTAATCTCTTAAGTGCAGCTACCATTTTACCAGTAACTAAACTTCCAATTGGCATTCCAAATTCTTCACCTATAGCAGCTCTTACAGCTGGCGCTGTTTGAGCAACCACAAATTTATCTTCATCTTGAATAGCTCTCCAAACAGCTTTAGTAGAATCTTTTTCTCTTAATGCTCCTGTTGGACAAGCAACAACACATTGTCCACACATTGTACAAGGAACATCATTTAATGATTTATCACAAGCTGTTCCAATCTTAGCTTTGAATCCTCTATTGATTGTATCAATTGCACCAACGTCTTGTACTTTTTTACATACAGCAACGCATCTTTTACAAAGGATACATTTCTTAGGATCTCTAACGATAGATGGTGACATTTCATCAAGTTCACCTTCTGTCATTTCTCCTTCAAATTCAATATCTGTTATGTTTAATTTTTTAGCTAATGCTTGAAGTTCACAATTTTCACTTCTTACACATGTTAAACATTTTCTATCATGATTAGAAAGAAGTAATTCTAGAGTAACTTTTCTAGCATCTCTGATAGCTGGAGTATTTGTTCTAACAACCATACCATCACTTACTGGCATTACGCATGAAGTAACAAATCCTCTTGCACCTTCAACTTCTACGATACACATTCTGCATGCACCGATTTCATTTATATCTTTTAAATGACAAAGTGTTGGAATATCTATGTTGTGCTCTCTAGCAGCATCTAAAATTGTATATGTGCTTGGCACTTCCATCTCTATGCCATCTATTGTAATGTTTACCTTGCTTTCCATTTATATTTTCCACTCCTTTTTCTTCGTATGAAAATTCGCATCTAGCGAAATATTTTCAATTGGCTCCGTGCTCAACGTACAACAGTACGCCTCCGCGCGTCACTCAATTGAAAAATTCCACTATCTATCGAATTTTGATACGAAGTTTGATTTTTCAAATAATCTCAAAATATTAGATATCTTTTTTAACCTCACTTTAATGTTAAATGCCTATTTTCTTTCTATTGCTTTAAATGGGCATTTTGCTATGCAGACACCGCACTTAATACATTTACTTTGATTGATTTCAAATGGTGATTTTAATTCTCCATGAATTGCATTCACCGGACAATTCTTTGAACATAAGCTACAGCCTTTACATTTCTCTGGATCAATTGTAACTTGTGTCATCGCTTTACATTCACCAGCAGGACATTTTTTATCTTTGATATGTGCTTCATATTCATGTCTGTAATATTTTAGAGTACTTAATACTGGGTTTGGAGCTGTTTGACCAAGTCCGCAAAGTGAAGAACGTTTGATATTCAAAGCTAATTTTTCTAGTCTCTCAATATCTCCTTCTTTACCATTACCTTCAGTAATTCTATTTAATATTTCAAGCATTCTCTTTGTACCGATTCTACAAGGAGGACATTTTCCACAAGACTCATCAACTGTGAAATCTAAGAAGAATCTTGCTAAATTAACCATACATGTAGATTCATCCATTACGATAAGTCCACCAGAACCCATCATTGAACCAATAGCTCCTAAGCTTTCGTAATCAATTGGTGTATCTAAATGTTCTGCAGGTAAACATCCACCTGAAGGTCCACCAGTTTGAGCAGCTTTAAATTCTTTACCGTTTGGAATTCCTCCACCTATATCATAAACAATTTCTCTTAGAGTTATTCCCATTGGAACTTCAACAAGTCCAACGTTATTTATATTTCCACCTAAAGCAAATACTTTTGTTCCTTTAGATTTTTCTGTACCTATGCTTGAGAACCATTCTGCACCATTCAAAATAATTTGAGTAATGTTTGCATATGTCTCAACGTTATTTAATAATGTTGGCTTACCAAATAAACCTTTAACAGCTGGGAATGGAGGTCTTGGTCTTGGTTCACCTCTTCTTCCTTCAACTGATTCCATAAGCGCTGTTTCTTCACCACAAACGAATGCACCAGCACCAAGTCTAATTTCAAGATCAAAACAGAAGTTTGTTCCAAAAATATTTTCACCAAGCAATCCATATTCTTTAGCTTGATCAATAGCTCTTTGTAATCTTTGAACGGCTATTGGATACTCAGCTCTTACATATACATAACCTTTATTTGCACCGATTGCATACGCTGCAATTGCCATTGCTTCAACGATTGTGTGAGGATCACCTTCAAGAACAGATCTATCCATGAACGCTCCTGGATCTCCTTCATCAGCATTACAAGCAACAAACTTTTGCTCGTTTTCAGAAGCTTTAGCAAATTGCCACTTTCTACCCGTTGGGAATCCAGCACCTCCACGACCTCTTAATCCAGAATCAGATACAACTTGAATTACTTCATCTTGACTCATTGTTGTTAAAACTTTTTCTAAAGCTTTATAACCATCATATGCAAGATACTCATCAATATTTTCAGGATCGATTAATCCACAATTTTTAAGAACGATTCTATGTTGTTTTTTATAGAAGTTTAATTCATCAAGGCTCTTAACTAAAGAACCATCAACGTCTTTACAAAGAAGTCTTTCAACAACTTCTCCTCCAATAATATGTTTTTGAAGGATTTCTTCAACATCTTCTGGTTTTGTCATAGCGTAAAAAGTATCTTCTGGTCTTACTACAACTATAGGACCTTTCGCACAAAGGCCAAAACAACCAGTTCTAATAACTCTAACATGATCTAATCCATTAGCTTTAATTCCAGCTTCTAGATTTGCAATTATTTCTTTTGATTTAGAAGAAGTACAACCTGTACCACCACACACTAAAATGTGTTTTTCTCTTCCTGTATAATTTCTATCAGTACGAAGTGCAATCTCTTTTGCAACTCTTTCTCTAATTTCATTTAACTCAGCAATAGTTTTCATTTTATCCTCCTTCCCATATTATTCATATTTAGCTAATATATCTTTAACTTTACTTGGATCAACATTACCATAAACATCATCGTTTACAGTCATTACTGGAGCAAGTCCACAAGCACCAACACATCTTGTTTGTTCAATTGAGAACTTACCATCCTCAGTTACTCCATCAACATCAATACCAAGAATCTCTTTAACTTTATCTAAAACAGCTTGAGAACCTTTTACATAACAAGCAGTTCCTAAACAAACGCTTATATTGTATTTACCTTTTGGATTTAATGAGAATCTACTATAAAAAGTAATTACTCCATAGATTTCAGCCATTGGAATATCTAATTCTTCTGATATAACTTTTTGAACATATGTAGGAATATATCCATACACTTCTTGAACCGCATTCAAAACACGAATCAATTGACTTTTGTCACCGTTACATTCTGCGATAACTTTTTTTACTACTTCAAGTTTTTCATCTTTGCAATTACAATTCTCGCACATACAAAAACCTCCTTAATAAATCCGAGTTAGCTTATGTATACCAAGCATAACTCACTACGACTTGATTATAGCAAAACCACTTTTTTTCTTCAATGTATTTATAAAATTATCTCTTGCCAATTTTTTTCGTACTTAAGGGACACTCCTTGTCATCAAAATTTCAGACTTTAGGGACACTCCTTCTCGTTCGAAAATTTGTTTACAAGGGACGTCCCCTAAGTCTGAAAAACAAACTATAGGGACAACCTTTTTCAATTATTTTATATTTTATAAAAAAAAAGACGAAATAATGATACTAACATCATTTATCTTCGTCCTTTTTTACAATTTCTTAATTTGCATAAATTGAAAATTCCCCATTTGCAGTATCTATTAATTGTGATGAACTTAATTCTATAGCTGGTCTTACACCAGAGCCGGAACTAGGGCTACTTACAAGCGTACCATAGGAATTACGAATATACCCTCCACGAACTCTGTCTCCTTCAATATATCTTAAACCTATATCAATCATAGTTTCATAACATTCAACATATTGAGAAGCTAATAAGCTTGTTGCTCCACTCATTACATTCAACAAATTGAGATTATATTCATAATAAGTACCAGTTACGCATACAGGATCTGTTTTCGTAGGTGTCCTATAATTTCCTTTATTTGTACCACCACTATCATATACATAAAACCTTGGTTCACTATATTCATTAACACAAGATAATGTGTGTTTAACTCCTTTATATCCATCTGGTACAGTTACTTCATCTAATCTTGCATAATAATTATAGTATGCATATTTTACTTTATACTCCGGATACTTAGCTTTTATTTCAGCATCAGTATCAATCCCGGTTGCTTTTTCTATATCTTCTATTCTTAAACATCTAGCTGTCAATCCCATACCACTATATAAAGCTTTACAAAGTTTATTTAATGCATCTGGTCCTTTTAAAAAGCCTGTTTCTTTATATAATTTAATGCTACATGCCGGTGCGTATGTAGTAATCAATGCACCACCGCCATCCGTATAAAGTACTCTCCATTCAGCACTTAAATCTGTTGTTTGTTCTTCATTTGTTGTACCCGTTTCATCATTTCCAAGTTTTATACTTTTTACATCAGGCGTATATTTTATAACAGTTCCTCTTTTTACTTTTCCTTGAGCAACCAAATCACCTAATTTCATAATTGTTTGAGCTTTCCATATTGCATTTATTGTTACATTAGATGTAATGGTTATATTTTCACCAACAGCCATATTAACACCATTCACTTGCCATGTATCAAAAGTATAATTTGTTGCAGGAACATACTCACAACTTGGTAATTGATAGTTTGTATTTTCCGCAACTTCTATATCTTCCATTATTCCAGTTCCACCATTAGGATTGAAGGTTATTTTATATTTTGTAATTATTTCAGGTGATTCACTAGGATTTTCTATATTTCCATTTTGATTACCTTCTCCAATTACACCACCAATTGGCAAATAATTGGTTTCTGTCGTAGGTAGCAAAGAGCCGTCTGTTTCATCTATAATTATCGTAAAAGTTTCTCCTCCTACAGAAATTACAGTTTGCAATTTATCATCTACCGTATCATCATCCGTTATATAAAAACCTTGTTTATAATCATATGGTGGCCATGAAAAAATTTTTCCTTTTTTGGTCGCAGCATATTTTATCGGTATAACATGTCCAGTACCCGATTCAACTTTTGTATAAGGTAACTTAATCCCTATTTCAGCATCCTCTTCTATTATAGTATAAACAGGTATCTCCAATGGCTTCAAAAAGTCTTCAATTGTTTTTCCGCCTTTTGCAACAAAGTTATATATTTGTTCGTCTCGCATAGTCATATTTTTCAAAATTTCTGAACCACGCATTTGAACCGAAGTTTTCTCAAAAAAAGTTCTTACTTCCCCCATATCATTTGCATAATCTGAGAAATTCGCTTCCTCGATTGTTCTTGTGGAATTCCCAAAAGCAACCGCAGCAAGAATTATAATTACTATAATTGTAATAATTAACGATAACATCGATACACCGTTATTTTGTTTTTTACATTTAAAAAGTCCCGTGTGTGTGTGTGTGTGTGTGTGTGTGTGTGTGTTACAGCCCCAAGGGTTTCACGATTGTATTTTTTCATGTTTTATCGCTTCCTTTTTTCTATTTGTATATACATTTTTATTATATCATTATCCTATAGTAATACAATCAAAACATTTGGCTTAATTGTCCAAACGGGGACGTCCTCACTTGGACTTGGACAAAAAAATCATCTTTTACACCCATATCCCGCTTTGCATAG